>JAKDMV010000018.1 GCA_030452125.1 Micrococcaceae bacterium | reverse complement strand
CCCTGGGCCAGCGATTGCACGGTGGCGGCCTGGATGACGGCCCCGTCCATGACCGGATCCGAGTACGGGATGCCGATCTCGATGATGTCGGCACCGTTGTGTGCAACGGCCACCGCGGCATCGATAGTGGTCTGGATGTCGGGGAACCCGGCGGGCAGATAGGCGATCAGCGCCGGCCTGCCCTGGCTGCGGGCCCGCTCGATGGCTGCTTCGGAGGTCATGCGGGTCATTCGGCTGCCCCTTCGTCCGGGTCGATGAGCTGGAACCATTCGGCAGCGGTTCCCACGTCCTTGTCACCGCGTCCCGAAAGGTTCACGATGATCGTCTTCTCCTGCGGATCCGCCGCCGTTTCGGCAAGCTTCCGGCCGACGCGCAAGGCCCCGGCCAGGGCATGTGCCGATTCGATCGCGGGGATGATGCCTTCGGTCCGCGAGAGCAGGCTGAAGGCATCCATGGCCTCGGTATCGGTGACCGGTTCGTAGGTGACCCGGCCGATGTCATGCAGGTAGGAGTGTTCCGGGCCGACGCCGGGGTAGTCCAGTCCCGCCGAGATCGAGTGCGATTCGATGGTCTGGCCGTCCTCGTCCTGCATGAGGTAGCTGCGGGCTCCGTGCAACACGCCCGGACGCCCCAAGGTGATGGTGGCCGCATGGCGGTCGGTGTCGACGCCATCGCCTCCCGCTTCAAAGCCATAGATCGCCACGGAGGGGTCGTCGAGGAATCCGTGGAAGATCCCGATGGCATTGGAGCCGCCCCCGATGCAGGCGCAGACGGCATCGGGCAGCCGGCCGGTCTGGGCGATGATCTGTTCGCGGGCCTCCTCGCCGATGACCTCGTGGAAGTAGCGGACCATGGCCGGGAACGGGTGGGCCCCGGCAGCTGTTCCCAACAGGTAGTGGGTGTTGTCGACGTTGGCGACCCAATCCCTCAGGGCCTCGTTGATCGCGTCCTTCAGCGTCTGGGAACCGGCGGTCACCGGTACCACCTCGGCGCCCAGCAGACGCATCCGTGCCACGTTCAGGGATTGCCGACGGGTGTCCTCGGCCCCCATGTACACCACGCATTCCATGCCCATGAGGGCGGCGGCGGTGGCACTGGCGACCCCGTGCTGACCGGCCCCGGTTTCGGCGATGATGCGGGTCTTGCCCATCCGCTTGGCCAGGAGCGCCTGGCCGATGACGTTGTTGATCTTATGGCTACCGGTGTGGTTCAGGTCCTCACGTTTGAGGAAGACCCGCACACCCCCGGCGTGTTCGGAGAAGCGCTTGGCCTCGGTCAGCAACGAGGGACGTCCGGAGTAGTTGCGGTTCAACTCGGTGACTTCGTCGATGAACTCCGGGTCGGCCTTCGCCTTCTCGAACGTATCGTTCAGTTCGTCCAGGGCCGCGATCAGCGACTCGGGCATCCAACGGCCGCCGAAATCACCGAAGTACGGGCCCGGGGCGTGGCGCAGGCTCCTGCCCTCGGCCAGGAAGGCATCGGCGGGGTGCTCCGCGGAAGCCGCGGGATCTTCTGGGGTCTGGCTCATGCGTGGCCTTCCTTCGTTCAGGCGTGGTGAGGGCTGTCCGGGGTGGGTCAGCGTCCACGCGGGGGCTTGGCCGCGCTGCCGACCTCGATGAACGAGCGCAGGGCGGTGAGTGGGTCGTTGTCCTTGACCAGTGCCTCGCCGACCAGCACCGCATCCGCCCCGTGGGAGCCGTAGAGCGCGACGTCCTCGCGGCCACGGATCCCCGATTCGGCGACGATGACCACCGAGTCCGGGATGTCCCCGGAGAGCCGGGCGAACGTTTCCCGGTCCACGTCGAGGGTCTTGAGGTTGCGGACGTTGACACCGATGATGCGGGCGCCGACGCGCACGGCCCGCTCGACTTCCTCGGCGGTATGCGTCTCCACCAGGGCGTTCATGCCCAGGTCGTGGGTCAGGTCGAGGAAGCTGCCCAGTTCCTCGTCGTCCAGGGCGGCAACGATCAGCAGGACCAGATCGGCGCCGTGGGCGCGGGCCTCGTGGATCTGGTAGGCATCGACGGTGAAGTCCTTGCGCAGAAGGGGGGTGTCCACGGCGGCCCGGACGGCATCGAAATCGGCCAGGGACCCGCCGAAACGGCGTTGTTCGGTGAGCACCGAAATCACCGATGCTCCCCCATCGCGGTACTGACGGGCCAGAACGGCCGGTTCGGGGATATCGGCCAGCGCCCCCTTGGAGGGGCTGCGCCGTTTGACCTCGGAGATCACATGGAGCACCTGGTCGCGTCGGGAGGGATCGAGGTGGCCCCCCAGGGCGGCGAGGGCGTCGCGGGCTGGCGGTGCCGCCTGGGCACGGGCCCTGATGGCGGCGTCGCCGACCCGCAACCTTCGATCGTGCAGGTCCTCGCGAACTCCGGAAATGATGTCCTCGAGAACACTCACGACTAGTGTCCGTCGTTGTTGGACCGGTGTCCGCCGACGCCGAACCCGATGATGCGCATGACCAAGCCGGCGATCAGGCCCAAGATGATGATGGCGACGCCGATGTAGACACCGACCTCGGCGTAGAGTGCGAAGGAGATGCTGCCGATCAGGAAGCCGATGAAGATGATTCCGACGCCCGTCCAGGCGGCGATGCTGTTTCCGTGTCCCACGGGCTCGGTGAGAACCGGGTCCGGGCCGTGTTCTGTCTGGACGGTCGTGTTGCTTGCCATGATCTGATCTACTCCTCAGTGCCTCAAGTATCCCCGGTCTCATTCGGGGCCAAACTGTGTTCCATTCTGCCATTCTTTTGGCTGCGATGAGGCCATGTTGCCCCACGCGTACCCGGGTGTGGCTAACCCGTGGGGTCCTCGCCCCGGGTCAGGCTGTCCCAACCGTCGATTTCGTCCATCGACTCCTCGTCCTCGGGCTGTTCCTCGGACGAGGTCGGAGCCCCGCTCCCGGGGCGCTGCGCCGTGGCCGGGGCCGCGTCCCCGGCGACCGTGTCCGCAACCGGGGTGGCAACGGCCTGCGTGGCCGGTGCGGGAGTGTATTTCCGGCTCGTCTTCCACCGGTGCCCGGCCACGGCCAACCACACGGCGGTGGCCATGATCCAGACTCCGATGACCACCGTCAGCCACGGCCAGAACGTCAATTGGTAGTCACCGTTGACCCTCAGCGTCCCTGCGGCCGCGCCCACCGTCGAAACGGAGGCGGCGACCGGGTCGGAGAGGGCGCTGATCGCCGAAGCGGCGATCCCCAACCCCGAGAGGAGGATCAATACGGCGATGATCCATCGGGCCATCCGTCCGGCGATCGCCGCGGCGACCGAACCTGCCAGCACGACCACGGCCAGAGCCGCCACTGCCGTTGCGGCATCATCACCGGAGACATCGAAGGGCTGTACGTTGATGGCGCCGCTGGATGGAATGACCCGGACCCAGGTCCGGGTGCTCATCGCCAGGGCGGCAATGGCCCCGATGACGCCGGCGGAGACGACCATGCGTTTGGACATCCAGCGTCCGATCACCTTTCGTTCAGGGTCCTGGTCGCTGGTTGGGGTGTTGGTCTGGCTCATGCGTCCTCCTCGGGGACAGCCGGCTGCAGGGTCCGGGCGGCCCAGACGGCCCGAAGCGGTGCCGCCGCCTTGTTGATGCTTTCCAACGACTCGCCATCCGGGTCGGAATCGGCGACGATCCCGCCACCGGCCTGGACGTAGGCCCTTCCGTCCTTCAACAGGGCCGAGCGGATCGCGATGGCCAGGTCCATGTCCCCGGCGAAATCCAGGTAGCCCACGACGCCGCCATAGACGCCTCGGCGGTGGGGTTCGAACTCGTCGAGCAGTCGAAGGGCCCGGGGTTTCGGAGCCCCGGACAGCGTGCCTGCGGGGAAGGTGGCCGCCAACACGTCATAGGCGGTGGCCTGTGGTTCCAGGCGTCCGACGACGTTGGAAACCAGGTGCATGATGTGGCTGAAACGCTCGACCTCCATGAACTGGGTGACCTCGACGCTCCCGGGCTCGCAGACCTTCGAGAGGTCATTGCGGCTCAGATCCACCAACATGAGGTGCTCGGCACGCTCCTTCTCATCGGAGAGCAGGTCCTTCTCATGGAGGGCGTCGTCTTCGTAGGTCTCCCCGCGGGGCCGTGAGCCGGCGATGGGGTGGGTGACGACGTGACGTTCGTTGACGGTGACCAGCGCCTCCGGCGAGGATCCGACCACCGCGTAGGTATCGCCGTCGGCATCCTCGAGGTTGTAGAGGTACATGTACGGGCTCGGGTTGGTGGTGCGCAGGATCCGGTATACATCCAGCGGGTCAGCGGCGCAGTCGAGTTCGAACCGTCGGGAGACCACCACCTGGAAGACCTCCCCATCGACGATTGCTTCCTTCCCGCGCAGGATGGCCTGGCGGTAGCCGTCTTCATCCCAGCTTTCGGTGACTGCCGCCATGAGCTCGGCGGTGGGGATCCGGTTCCCGGAGAAGACGGTCGCCGATCCCGGCGCGGTGTCGGTCAAGTTCCCGAGCATGACGTGCAGCCGGGACACGGCGTCGGCGTAGGCTTCATCGACCCCCGTGTCGGCCCCGTCCTGGTTGATCGCATTGGCGATGAGGGTGAGCGTGGAGTCGCGGTTGTCCAGAACTGCCATATCCGCCACGAGGTTCATCGCCAGCTCCGGCAGGCCCAGGTCATCGGGTGGGGGGTCGGGCAGCTTCTCCCAATGGCGCACGCTGTCCCACCCGATGAAACCGACCATTCCCGAGGTGAACGGGGGCAGTCCGTCGAGGGGTTCGGTGCGCAACCGGGCCACCGTATCCCGCAGGACCTCCACCGGGGTCCCCTCGGTCGGGACCCCGGCCGGAGGGGTCCCGATCCAGTGGGCCTGGCCCCCACGGGTGGTCAACGTCGCCGAGGAACCGCATCCGATGAAGGAATAGCGGCTCCAGACACCCCCCGCTGCGGCGCTTTCCAGCAGGAAGGTGCCCGGCCGGCCGCCCGCGAGTCGTTCGTAGACGGCGATGGGCGTGACGGTATCGGCCAGGACGCGCAGGTTCACCGGGATGACGCTGCGACCCCGCGCCAGTTCACGGAATTCCTCGAGAGTGGGGGAAACAACCCCGAATTCATGCATGCTGTACTGGATTTCCTTGCGTCGTTGGAAGCTTCATACGTTGGCCGCGGACGGTCCTTCGACGGCGGGAAGGGCCCGGCCGTCGAAACAAGTCCGCGTTCCGGTATGGCAGGCGGCCCCGATCTGATGGACCTGGATCAGCAGCGCATCCCCGTCGCAATCGCGGGCTACCGAGCGCACCAGTTGCTGGTGCCCCGAGGTGTCGCCCTTGCGCCAGTAGCTCTGGCGTGATCGGGACCAGAAGGTGACCCGCCCGCTCGTCAGGGTCCGGCGCAGGGCCTCGTCGTCCATCCATCCGAGCATCAGCACCTCGGCGGTGTCGTGTTGTTGGATGATGGCGGCCACCAGGCCGTCGGCGTCTCGTTTGAGGCCCGCAGCGATCTCGGGATCGAGTGCGGGATCCGGACTCCGGGGGGCTGGGTTCTGCGGCATCGCCTCCAGTCTACTGGCCGTGGACTCGCGCCACGCAGTCGGTGACTCGGGTACCGGGCCGTAGGCCCCGGAACGTGCTAGCTTCGGGGTAATGCGATACGTACACCCGTCCCGTGAAGTCCTCGCCGAAGTCCTGCTGGCAGCCGGCCCGGACGAGGCGACGTTGTGCGCCGGTTGGAAGACACGACACCTGGCGGCACATCTGGTTCTGCGCGAACACAGCCTTTGGGCTGCGGGCATCGCCATCGGGGCGTTTCGTGCCCCCATGGAACGCCGATTGCAGCAGGCGGCCCGTCGGGCCGAGGATCCCGGACATTATGCGGAGTTGGTGGACCGGTTCCGCCGAGGCCCCTCCGCGCTGTCTCCGTTGGCCCTTCCGTCCGTGGGCCATGCCGCGAACCTCATCGAATTCTTCGTCCATGCCGAGGACGTCCGCCGGGCCATGGATCGGTGGGCCCCGCGTGTGCTGGACACCGATTACGCGGATGTCCTGTGGGAGTCCCTGATCCGTCAGGCGGCGGTCTTCTACCGGGGCACCGACGTGGGCATCATCCTGCGCCGGCCGGAGGGACAACGCCACGTCGTCCGCAAGGCGTCCACCTCCGTGGCCATCACCGGGGACCCCGGAGAGCTGCTGATGCATGCCATCGGACGACGCGAACACGCGTTGGTGACCTTCGAAGGGTCCCCCGACGCGCTGGCCCTCTTCTCCAGCTCCGAACAGTAGCTTCTAGGATTCTTCCAGGATCCTGGCCAGGACGGCCGCCTGGCTATGGTCGATGTCCTTGGTGGCGGACAACAGCGTGAGCCGTTTGCCGCGCACGCTGTCCTTCAGCTTTTCGAGTGCGGCCCGGCCTTCGTCGGAATCGAGTTCGGAACGGTATTTCCTGGCGAACTCCTCGAACTTCTCCGGATCGTGCCCATACCATTTGCGTAGTTCCGTCGACGGGGCCACGTCCTTGTTCCAATCGTCGAGCGCGGCATCCGCCTTCTTCACCCCCCGCGGCCAGATCCGGTCCACCAGGACCCTGGTGCCGTCGTTGTGGCCGGGCTCCTCCTGGACTCTTCGGACCCACACATTCAGTGGCATTGCCCCTCCTCGGATGGCTTTTCTCGGAGCATACCCCGGCTGGGCCCCGAGGTGAACGCCCCTAATCAGTCCCGCTCCCCGGCGTCTGGTTCCCACCAATCGAGTACCCGCAGGCCGGACCAGGTCAACCATTTCGACGGTTCACCGGGCGGCACATCGACGTCGAACCACGTGGCGCCGAGCAGCCGCGCCGCCTGGCGCCACGTCGCGTCTGCCGTCCGGGCGGCACGGACCACCTCGATTGCGTCGGCCAGCCGGGGATCCGGCGCGGTGCCTTCCAGCAGTGCCACCTCCCGGAAATGTTCCAGTGCGGCAAGGGCGCTGTACCGGTGGCGGCTCGGATGGAGGAACTCGGAGACGAAATCCCCGATGGGTTCCCCGGTCGTGGCCCGGTAGAGAAGTCGTCGTTCCAGCAGGTACTCCTCGCCCCCGTGGCGGGCGGCCCGCAGCGAGGTGTCGCCCGTCAGCTGCTCGTGGGCGAGCAGGCCGCGCACGGCGTTGAGCGTCGAGTGCACGGACGATCGAATCGAGTTCCCTTCTTCTGCTTCACAATTCCAGCCACCATCGGCCAGCCGGTAGGCAGGAAACCACTCGATGAGTCATGAGACATCAGCCCCGAGCCACGCGCCGTTTGCCAGTGTGAACGAATTGATGCAGACATCGACCTCGCCGCCCCAATAGGGCAGGTCGTCATATTCCCAGGTGCTGTTCCTGTCGAGTTTTTCGGCGGTTCCTGCCAACACGCCGGCCTCCAGCCCCCAGTCGCGCAGGTCCTTCAGCGCCCAGGTGGTCGCCGTCCAGGGCTGTCCCGGTTCCCTGGCCTCGGCACTGCCCAAGAACCCTGCAGGAAAGTAGGCTCCCCCGGCCCATTGGCCATCCGGGTCCTGCTTCGAGAGCAGGCGGGCACCGTAACCCGCGGTGGCGATCCGTGATCGCGTTTCCTTCCACACCGCCGGATGCGCGCCGGCAACATCCCTCTGGACCTGCCAACGCAAGGCAGGATCCGAGTCCAGAAGCCAGTCGAGCATCTCCGGTCCGGTTGCCATTCCTGCAGGTTACCGCCGGGGCCGCCGCGGGGAAAGGGGGATCCGCGGCCATCCTGCGGTCACTGCTGCCCCGATGCCCCGGCCGGGTTCCACATCCATGGGGAGGCCAGATGGAGGACATCGCGGATCCGCTGCCCTACCGCGGTGGAATGCCGGACACGAACCCCCCGGCCCTGGTACGACATTTCTTCGTCCGTCAGCAGCTGGACCACGCGGAGCGTCCGGATCGAGTTGGAGACGAAGGCGGGCACGGGCCCGGAGTCGGCCCGCAGGAATGCTTCTTCGAGGGGATCCAGCCAGGAGAGGGCATCGTCCGGGGTGAGACGCGGATTCGCCAGGGTGATGGCCAAGGCATACCCCAGCCGGTCGTCCTCCTGGTCGCGCCAGATCCCCGGGCCCTGGTGCAGCATCCTCAGGGCCGCCAGGTCAAGGGCGGGCCGCGGTGATTCCCGGGCCATCCATCCGAAGGCACCGAGCACGTCCGCCCCGTGGGCCACGGCATGGAGCCAACCGCGGACGTCGTCATATCCGGTGGTTTCTTCTTCGGTGGCGTACCAGGTCGCGAAATCGTCGAACCACCCGGGTTCAGCAGCGTCGTGGAGGATGAGTGGGATCAGCACCAAGGCGGCGAAGCTCCGCACTTCCACGCGAGGGTCGGCCAGTCGTTGCACCGCGGTCGAGCCGACCCGCCTGCGTTGTGCCGGAGAAACAGCCGGCGAATCCAGTATTTCGTAGAGCCGGCCCAGCGACTCCCCGTCCCTGATGAGGGGGTCGGGCGAGCTGATGTCGTCGAGGAGCCCGGCGATCTCCGCCTCGTAAATATTTCCGTTCGGCTGGGACATTCCCTGAAACTAACACGCAGCCGTCCCATGGCACAGCCTGGATGCTGGTGGCCAGGAGGACCCGTTTCGATTCCAGGAATTACCCCTTGTGTTATATAACCAAATGCACAATGTTCGATGAGTGGATGTCTTTCAGGTGTTGGCCGACCCGGTCCGTCGTCGCATCGTCGAGCTGCTCGGCGGTGGTGAACGGCCCGCGGGAGAAATCGCCCAGGCGTTGCACGTCGAGTTCGGGATCAGCCAACCGGCGACATCGCGCCACCTCCGCCTATTGCGTGAATCCGGGGTGGCGGTGTGCACCAACCACGGCGCCCAGCGCCGATATCACTTGGATCGGGCCACCTTGGATGTCGTCGCCACCTGGCTTCAGGACGTGCGCAGCTTCTGGCACCAACGCCTGGACGCCCTGGACACGGAACTATTCCGGGGAAGACCCGCAAACGCAGTGGACGAGCTCATCGAGGAGGACATCTCATGACCACGGATTCCGAAGGTGACATCGATGCGGAGAACCGCAGCGTACGATTCGTCCGCCACTATGCCTTGGGCCGGGAAGACCTCTGGCAGGCCTTCACCGACCCCCAACGGCTGGCCCGGTGGCTGGGCGCCGTGACCGGTGATATGCGGGAGCACGGCCGATACGGTCTTGACTTCGGGGACGGCGAGACCACGTCCGGCCGGATCACCACCTGCCGCGAACCCGACCAGCTCACGGCCACTTGGGAATCCCCCGGTGAGGGGACCACGCAGGTGGACGTCCACCGCTCCGATACCGGCACCGACACCCGGGTGGTCTTGACCCACGCTTCACTACGCCCGGAAGACCTGCCTGGGTATGCGGCGGGCTGGCACACGCATCTGGACCACCTCGATACGGACCTGAACGGCCATCGGGCGTCCGGATGGTCCGAAAGGTACAACGAGTTGTTGCCCCGGAACACCAGTCATGGGCCGGGTGTCCCGGCCACTGGCCAAGGATCGTGGGCGAAGGATGCCCCCTCGCTCCCGCCACCGACGACATGACCGCCGCCGGCAGGGGGCGCCGTGGTGCTGAAGAAGCCTAGAGGGCGCGGGTGCGGTAATGATAGGTGGATGCGGTGCTGAAGCCCAAGGCGTTGTAGAGCACGATGGCCCCCACATTGGACTCCCGGACCTGCAGCCAGACACCGTCCAGTTCACGGCGGTAGGCCTCATGCAGGACGGCTTCCATCACCAGCCGCGAATACCCCCGGCGCCTGGCTTCGGGGCGCGTGGTGACACAGTAGATGCCGCCGTGGTTCTCCACGATGGCCAACCGGGCGATCGATTCGATGCGTCCGTCCACCCGCAACGAGATGTAGGTCGCCGGCACCCCTGTGAGGATGCGGCGGGATACCGCCCGGTCGTCCTCGGCGGCGGGGCCGTCCTGGTACCAGAACAGCTCCAGCCAGTCCTGCGGGGGTTCGTCGGTGAATTCCAGGCGTACGTCGGGGACGATCTCGGCGAAACGGTCCAGTTCCGAGCCGTCCATGACCTGGACCAGGGTCGGCGTGCCCACGGTATAGCCGCGGGCCGCCAGATAGGCATCCAGATCGGCGGGCTGGGCCGACGGGGAGATCTGGAAGGTCGAGTTCAGCCAGCGCGCGGCACTGCGCGTCTCGACCTCCTCGAGAGCGGCATCGAGGTCATTGGGTGCGGCAACCGGGAGCACGGAATTGGCGCGCTGGCTGATGCCGGCGGAAAAACGCAGGGTCCACCCTCCGACGGCGCTCTTTTCAAGAGCCGGCCAGGCGGCATCCATCAGCCGGTCTAGCTCTTCTGGTTCAGCGAACAGGATAACCTGCCTCCTTGATGGCTTGTTTGACCTGGGCGATCATATCGACCGGGCCGAAATGGAAGATCGACGCCGCCAGCACCGCATCGGCTCCGGCGGCCACTGCCGGCGGGAAATCCGCGGGTGCCCCGGCACCGCCGGAGGCGATGAGCGGCACGTTGACCGCCGCGCGGACGGCGGAGATCATTTCGAGGTCGAATCCGTTCTTGGTCCCGTCGGCGTCGATCGAGTTCAACAGGATCTCACCCACCCCGCCGTCGGCCGCCTCACGGGCCCAGTCCACGGCGTCGATCCCGGTACCGGTCCGCCCCCCATGGGTGGTGACTTCGAAACCAGAGGGCAGCGAGGGGTCGCTGCTGCGCTTGGCGTCGACCGAGAGGACCAGGACCTGGGAGCCGAATCGCTCGGTGATCTCCCGGATCACCTCCGGACGCTTCACGGCCGCCGTGTTGATCGACGCCTTGTCGGCCCCGGCGCGCAGCAGGCGGTCGACATCCTCGACCGAGCGGACCCCGCCGCCGACGGTCAACGGGATGAAGACCTCTTCGGCGGTGGTGCGTACGACGTCGAACGTGGTTTCCCGGTCCCCGGAGGTGGCGGTCACATCCAGGAACGTCAGTTCATCGGCTCCTGCTGCGTTGTAACGCTGGGCCAGTTCCACGGGATCCCCGGCATCGCGCAGGCCCTCGAAGTTCACGCCCTTGACGACACGTCCTGCATCGACATCGAGGCAGGGGATGACACGGATGGCTACAGTCACGGGTGGATCCCCTAAATACGGATGGCGTGGATGTTGGTCACGAGGATGGCGCGGGCGCCCAGCTCATAGAGTTCGTCCATGATGTTGTTGGCCTGGGCCTGTTTCACCATCGAACGCACCGCCACCCAGTCGCCGTCGTGCAGCGGGGAGACCGTGGGTGATTCCAGGCCCGGAGTCAAGGCGCACGCCCGGGAGACGAGGTCCTTGCGGATGTCGTAGTCGAGCATCGCGTAGCGGCGGGCCACCAGGACGCCCTGCAGTCGGCGGGTGAGGATCTCCAACCCGTGGGGGTGTTCGCCGGTCCGTCCGATGAGCACGGCCTCGGACTCCAGGATGGCTTCGCCGAAGGTCTCCATGCCGGCCGCGCGCAGGGTGCTGCCCGTTTCCACGACGTCGGCGATGGCGTCGGCGACACCGAGTCGTACCGAGGATTCCACGGCGCCGTCCAGACGGACCACGGCCGCGTCGATCCCCCGTTCCTCGAGGTAGCTCTTCAGCAACACGTCGTAGCTGGTCGCCACGCGCTTGCCTTCGAGCTGTTCGACGGATGAGAAGTCCCCGACGGGTCCTGCGAAGCGGAAGGTCGAGGCGCCGAGTCCCAGCGGAAGGAGTTCCTCGGCATCTCCGTTGACCCCGGCATCGACGAACAGATCACGGCCGGTGATGCCCACGTCGAGGATGCCGCGTCCGACGTAGACGGCGATGTCCCGGGGACGGAGATAGAAGAATTCGATGTCATTGTCCGGATCGACCATGACCAGTTCGCGGTTGTCGCGGCGCTGGCGGTACCCGGATTCGTTGAGCATGGCGGTGGCGGCCTCCGAGAGGGCGCCTTTATTCGGTACGGCTACTCGCAACATGGCGGTGCTCTTTTCTGTGCTGGTTTTCGGTGGTCTGGGCTCCCTGGGCCGCCGACCCCGCCGAGTGCGGGGTCGGGCGGCTAGAGATGCTTGTAGACGTCTTCCAGCGACAGTCCCTTGGCCAGCATCATGACCTGCAGGTGGTACAGCAGCTGCGAGATCTCCTCGGCTGCTTCCTCGTCGGTCTCGTATTCGGCGGCCATCCAGACTTCGGCTGCTTCTTCCACGATCTTCTTGCCGATGCCGTGGACACCCGAATCCAGCTCCGTGATGGTGCGGGAACCCGAGGGTCGGGTTTGTGCCTTTTCGGCCAGTTCGGCAAAGAGGGTGTCAAAGGTTTTCACCCTTCAAGCCTAGCCGTTGGCGAAGCGCCGCCCCGACTCCGACGTTTCAATGTGACGAAACCGACGGTGCGGGGCGGCGCCGGGAACACTATTCCGCGGACAGTGCCAGGGCAGTCAACAGCGCCGCCGACATGGCTTCATGTCCCTTGTCCTCCACCGAACCGGCCAGCCCGGCACGGTCCAGGGCCTGCTGCTCCGTATCGCAAGTCAGCACGCCGAAGCCCACCGGGACGCCGGTCCTGATCGAGACCTCGGTCAATCCCGCCGTCGCCCCCTGGCAGACGAATTCGAAATGCGGTGTCCCCCCGCGGATGACCACGCCCAGGGCCACGACGACGTCGTAGTCCGGTGCGAGCCGGGCTGCGGCGACGGGCAGCTCGAAGGTGCCCGGGACCCGGACGAGGCGGGGCTCTGGAAGGCCTGCCTCGTTCGCGGCCCGCAACGCGCCGTCGACGAGTCCGTCCATGACCTGCTGGTGCCAGCTGGCGGCAACGACCACCGCACGCAGTCCGGCTTTTCCTGCTGCCTTCAGTTCATCGGCTCCGGTATCCGGTGCTCCGTGTCCGCTCATCAGTGGTGCTCCTTCGTGGTGGGTGTGCTGGGTTGCGAGGGATCCGTCGAGGCGAAGGCCTCGGCCAGGATGCGGTGGGACATGCGTTCGCGTTTGGTCTGCAGGTACCGGGTGTTCTCCGGGCGGGCGACGATGGTGCTGGGGATCAATTCCACGACGTCGACCCCCGATTCCCGCAGCCATTGGGCCTTCAACGGATTGTTCGTGATCAGTCTGATCCGGTCCAGGTCCAGGCTGTGCAGGATCGCCGCAGCCGCGTCGTACCGACGGGCGTCGATGGGAAGTCCCAGCTGTTCATTGGCCTGGACCGTGTCGGCGCCACCGTCCTGCAGCGAATAGGCGCGGATCTTATTGGCCAACCCGATCCCCCGGCCCTCGTGGCCGCGCAGGTAGATGATGGTTCCCCCGTCCACCGCAATGGCTGCCAGGGCGGCGTTGAGCTGCTCCCCGCAATCACACCGATAGGACCCGAAGACGTCTCCGGTCAGGCATTCCGAGTGCAACCGCACCAGCGGGATCTCGGTGCTGGCATGCTGCGGGGTGGGCGCCGTCAGGGTCAGGTGTTCCAACCCGGTCTGGCGTTCGGTCCAGGCCTGGGCGGCGAAGGTCCCGTGCTCCGTGGGCACGGCGACCACCGGTCCCCCGAGCACCGCGGAGGGGGTGGACGGTTCAGGGGCGGCATCCTGCTGGCTTTCGAGCCGGGCCGCGAGGTCCTCGATGCTGATCAGCGGGATCGAGAATTCATCGGCGAAGACCCGCAAGGCCGGTAGACGCATCATGGACCCGTCGTCGTGGATCAGTTCAGCGATCACTCCCACCGGCTGCACGCCCGCCAGACGGCACAGGTCCACGCTGGCTTCGGTATGTCCACGCCTCACCAGCACACCGCCGTCGACGGCCCGCAGGGGGAACATGTGTCCCGGACGGTTGATCACCGTCCCGTCGCTGGCCGGATCCGCGAGCAGGCGCGCGGTCAGGGCCCGGTCCGCCCCGCTGATGCCGGTGGTGATTCCCGCCGCCGCATCGCAGGAGACCGTGTAGGCGGTGCCCTTGGCGTCCTGGTTGTCCTCGACCATCGGGGGCAACCCCAACTGGTCGGCCCGGTCCCCTGGCAGCGGGACACAGAGCACGCCGGAGGAATACCTGATGGTCCAGCCCAGCAGTTCGGGGGTGGCGAATTCGGCGGCGAAGATGATGTCGCCTTCGTTTTCGCGGTCCTCGTCATCGACCACGACGACGGGGCGTCCGGCAGCCATCGCCGCCACGGCGGCGTCCACCGGGTCCAGCAGGGACTCGCCCTGCTCCCGGGGGCTCATCGCCGGGCTCCTTCGGAGAATGCGGCAAGCCGCTCGGCATATTTGGCCATCACGTCGACCTCCAGATTCACGGTGTCCCCGGGCTGGCGCTGCCCCAGGACGGTTTCCCTCAGCGTGGTCGGGATGACCCCGACCTCGAAATATTGTTCGGCCTCCGCGGCCTCGGAGACGGTGGTGACCGTCAACGAGACCCCGTCCACGGCGATCGAGCCCTTGCGGGCCACATAGCGGGCCAGTTCGCGGTCCAACCCGAATCGCAGGCGCACCCAATTGCCTTCGTCCTCGCGTTCCAGGACGGTTCCGGTGCCGTCGACATGGCCTTGGACGACGTGACCGTCCAGGCGCCCGCCAGCGGGCACGCAGCGTTCGAGGTTGACCTGCTCCCCCACCGCCAGCGTGCCGGTGGTGGTCAGTCGAAGGGATTCGCCCATGACATCCAGGTCCACGGCATCGCCGGTGATGGCCGTGGCCGTCAGGCACACGCCGTTGACGGCCAGGGATCCGCCGAGGCCCAGATCCGAGGCATGCCCCGGGGCGTTGATGCGCAGGATCGCTGCGTCCTGTCCCGGAACCGCGGAAATCTCTTCGACATTCCCTAATCCGGTGATGATGCCCGTGAACATTAGCGGGTCCCTTCGTGCTCGGAGGCCCGGTCTGCGGGCCCTGGTTGTGGTTCAAGATGCAGGACGACGTCGGAGCCCAGCAGTTGGTGGGCCGGCCCACCGGCGTCGTCGAATCGGAAGTGTCCGGCCTCCGCCAGCGTGCCGATCCCCAGATCACCCACGGCATGGCGTCCTGCTCCCAGGAAGATCGGGGCCTGGTACAGCCAGATCTCATCCACGAGATCGGCGGCCAGGAACGCCGTGGCGATCGAGGCACCGCCCTCGATCATGGCGTGGTCGATGCCCCGTGCGGATAGGGCCGCCAGCACCGCCGCCGGATCGTGGGTGCGGAGCTGGACGTGGTGGTCATCGGCGGCCACCGCTGCCCCGCCGGGCAGTTCGCGGTGGCCCATGACGACACGTAGCGGTTGGCGTGGTGCTGCGGTCCCTGCGGGGGTCCGGGCGGTGAGTCGGGGATCGTCGGCGAAGATCGTTCCCGTTCCGGCGATGATGGCTTCGCTACGGGCCCGGATCAGATGGGAGTGCTCGCGGGAACCGGCACCGGTGATCCACTGGCTGGTTCCGTCGGCGGCGGCGATCCGGCCATCCAGGCTCTGCGCCAGATGCAGGCTCGTGAAGGGCCGGTCGGCGGCCCGGGCGCCAATCCACCGGTGGTTCAGCAAGCGGGCCTCGGCTCCCAATAGCCCCGACACGACGTCGACCCCGGCGTCCGAAAGGATTTCCGCCCCGCCACCGGCCCGTGCGGTGCCATCCGTGGCCGCATGGACGACCCGGCCGATTCCGGTGGCGGCAATGGCCTCGGCGCAGGATCCGGTCCGGCCCCGGTGGGAGCACGGTTCCAGCGTGGCCAGCATCGTCAACCGGGAGGCTTGTTCGGAGGTGACCGGACCCAGCTCGTCCAGGGCCGCGGCTTCGGCGTGGGCGGTGCCCGCCCCGCGGTGCCAGCCGCTGGCGACGGGGCGCCCGGTTTCATCCAGGATGACCGCACCGACCAGTGGGTTGGCCCCGCGGATGCCGCGGCAGGCCAGTTCCAGGGCCAGTTCCATCCCCTCCTGTTCGGCCCGGCTGGTCGGGGGGCCCACCGTCTGCCCGCTCATGCTGAGGTCCGCGTGATCGGATCGGGCATGGCGGTCTGGACCAGGGCCTGTTCCCGGTTCCGGGCCCTCCACCAGACGAAGAACCCCGCGAGGGTGAAGCCGCCGTAGAAGAGGTACATGAAGGCGCTGGCATAGTAGCCGGCGCTGAAGAGCAGCGGCACCCCGACGACGTCGACGACGACCCAGAGCAGCCAGAACTCGACCCATCCCTTGGCCATCCCCCAGGTCGCCAGGAGCGAACCGACGAAGGTCCAGGCATCGGCCCAGACGGGTTCGTAGGAGCCGAGGATGCGGAAGAGCGGGGTCAGCGCGACCGTTCCCACGATCATGATCCCGCCGAGCGCCCAGCGCTCGCGGCCGGTGGCCCACCGGGGGGTGACCGCGGTGCCCGTTCCATCACCGCTGGCTTGTTTCCAGCGGCGGTAGCCGTAGACCGAGACGGCGATGAACATGATCTGCCGACCCGCCTGGCCCAGGAGGTTGGCCGCGTGGCCGGTGTCGAAGATGCTGCCGACGAAGACGGTCAACAGCAGCAGGTTGCCGACGATGCCGACCGGCCAGGCCCAGACCTTGCGGCGCATGCCGCCGACGGCGCTGGCCAGACCGAAGATGTTGCCGACGACTTCCCGCACCAGAAGCGAGCTGTTGCCGACCGGAATATTGGCGTTGAAGATATCAATGAGCCACCGCAGGGATTCCATCATTCCTCCTCATGAGCCGCGGCGGCTCCGGGGGAACGACAGTTGAGGCATCGGCGGACGGGGCGTCGAGGACGCCACCGGTCACCAGACCAGCCCTGTACGTGCTTCTCCCATCCAGACTTTAACTGTCGGTACTGGAATTCCACCAGTTCAACCTCGGCGCCGTGAGGCACCTCGGGTCGCGGACTATAACCGCCGGTTCGGACTTACACCGACCCCGGAGCACGTGTTGTTTACTTATGTCCCTAAACTATAGCCCCGACTCGGTGTGTTCGACGACATGTCGTAATGCGTCGACGGCCGCGGCGGGATCCTCGGTGCCGTAGACGCTGGAACCGGCCACGAAGACATCTGCTCCCGCCTCCGCGGCACGCAGGATGGTTTCGCGGGTGATTCCCCCATCGACCTGCAGCACCAGCGGCAATCCGGAGCCCTCGATGGCGGCCCGGGTCCTACGGATCTTGGGCAGGATGAGGTCCAGGAAGGACTGGCCGCCGAAACCGGGTTCGACGGTCATCAGCAGCAACATGTCCAGTTCCTCGAGCATGTCCAGATACGGTTCAACGGCAGTGGCAGGGCGCAGGGCCATGGCCGCCTTGGATCCACGCGCCCGAAGTTCGCGGGCCAGCCGGACCGGGGCCGCCGAGGCTTCGGCATGGAAGGTCACGGAGTCGACCCCGAGGTCGGCGTAGTCCGGGGCCCACCGGTCGGCGTCTTCGATCATCAGGTGCACGTCCACCGGGAGCGTGCTGACGTCGGCGATGCGTTTGACCACGGGCAGGCCCAGGGTCAGGTTCGGGACGAAGTGGTTGTCCATGACATCGACGTGCACGGCATCGGCGGTCCCGATGCGGTGCAGCTCGGCCTCGAGGTTGGCGAAGTCGGCGGAGAGGATGCTGGGGTGGATCCGGCAGGGGGACATGGGTCTACCTTTCGTCTACTCGGGCTGTTCGGTCGGCTCGACATCGGCGTCGAGGGTGATCAGGGCCAGGAACATGGCGTCGGTGGAGTGCAGATGCGGCCACAGCTGGACGGTGTTCCCTCCCGACGCATGGTCAGTACCGGAGATGCCGCCTTCGAGCGAGACGGCATTGACGGCGGCGGCGGTATCGAGGAGCCGGGCTGTCGGGGTCCGGCGCAGGGCGTCCTCCAGCACGGCCAACGATTCGGCCGGGTGGGGTGAGCAGGTGGCGTAGGCCAGGACGCCGCCGGGCCGCAGGGCCTTCAGCGCCGCATCGATCAATTCATCCTGCAAGGTGGTCAGTTCGGCCACGTCCGCCGGGGTCTTGCGCCATCGGGCTTCGGGCCGGCGCCGCAATGCGCCCAGCCCGCTGCACGGGGCATCGACGATGATCCGGTCGAAGCGCTGATCGGCCGGGATCCCCAGATAGCGTCGCCCATCACCGACCACGACGTTCCAGGCCTGTCGATCCACCGGCCGCAGGGCCTTGCGGACCAGATCGGCACGGTGTTCGGCCGGTTCGTTGGCGGTCAGTTCGGCGCCTTGCTGCGCGGCCAGACCGGCCAGCAGGGCGGCCTTGCCGCCCGGGCCGGCGCAGAGGTCCAGCCAGTCGGTGTCGCGTCCCTCGATCTCCACGGAGGCCAGGGCGCGGGCCAGCAATTGCGAGCCGGCATCCTGGACCCGGGTGGTTCCGCGGTGGATGGAGGAGAGCTTGGAGAGGTCTCCCCCGCTGTAGTAGGCCGAATCGGGGGCCAGTCGTCCCGGGGTCGCGCCGTGGTCGAAGGCTTCATCGAGGGATCCGACTCCCGGCAGGGCCACCAGGTTGACCACCGGGGCCAGGTTGTCCGCGGCAAGCAGGTCGGTGATTTCGGCCGCATCCCGGCCGTGGGCGACCAGGCCCTGGCGCAGGGCCCTGACCACCCATTCCGGGTGGCTGTATTCCAGGGCCAGCCTCGAGATCTCGTCTTGGACACCGTCCAACAGCAGCGTCTTCCAGGCGTCGGCGTCGTTCCGTGCGACCTTGCGCAGGACGGCGTTCACCAGCCCGGAAGGACCGGCGCCGATGACCGCCCGGGCCAGGCCGACGGTTTCATCCAGTGCCGCGTGGTGGGGAACGCGCATGGCCAGCAGCTGGTGGGCGCCCAGCCGGAGCGCGTCAAGGATCGCCGGATCCAGTTTTTCCAGCGGACGGTCCACGCAACGGGAGAGGACGGCGTCGTAGAATCCGCGACCCCGGAGGGCGCCGTAGGCCAGTTCGGTGGCGAATCCGGCGTCCCGTCCGCTGAGCCCGTGTTCGCGCAGGCGGCCGGGCAGGACCAGGTTGGCGTAGGCGTCCTGCTCGGCGACGGCCCGCAGGACCTCGTAGGCGACCAGTCGGGCGGGGTCGGCGATGCGCCGGCGTTGGGAGGGTGCCGAAGCACTGAAGTTCCGGTGGCCCGAACCGCCCCGGTTGCGTTGGCGTCCGGCGTCGTTGCGGCGTTCACCGCGTGGGTCCTTGCTCATGAAAAGGAGACCTGCTTCCCTGTTGCGCCTTCGTCGTCGATATCCAGGCCGCGGGCCCAGTCGGAGGCCTTCATCATCTTCTTGCCCGCCGGTTGGACCTGGTGCAGTTCCAGGGCATGTGAACCGGTTCCGACCAGGACTCGGGGCGTCCGGCCGGGCAGGACACGGAGCACGGCCGGCTCCAGATCCGTCACCGAGGGCTCGAGGCCGACGGCACCGAGTTTGAACCGCTTGCCGTCCAACAACGTCCAGGGACCGGGTTCGGGGGTCGTGCCGTTGATGCGCCGCCGGATCGCCAGCGCCGGTTCCGCCCAGTGGACATGCGCGTCCTCGAGGCCCAGCTTGGGGGCCAGCGTCACCGGCCCGCTTTGGGGTACCGGCGACAAGCGGCCGGCGTCGATCCCATGCAGGGTCTGCGAGAGCAGGACGGATCCGCTGTGGGAGAGCCTGTCCAGCATGGCCCCCGCGGTATCCTCCGGGGCGATGTCCTCGGTCAGCATCCCGTACACCGGGCCGGTATCCAGGCCTTCCTCGAGGCGGAAGGTCACCGCCCCGGTGACATCGTCGCCATGGATGATCGCGTGCTGGACCGGGGCGGCGCCGCGCCAGGCCGGCAGCAGCGAAAAGTGCAGGTTGACCCAGCCATGCCGGGGCACCTCCAATGCCCGCGGTGGCACCAGTCCCCCGTAGGCGACGATGGCGGCGATCTCGGCTTCGGTCCGGGCAATGGCCGAGATGACGTCCTCGTCGATCCTGTTGGCCTTGATGACCGGCAGCCCCAGTTCGGCCGCACGAGCGGCGACGGGCGAGGGCGTGAGGACGCGTTTGCGTCCGAGCGGGGCGTCTTCGCGGGTCAGCACGGCCACTACTTCCAGGCCGTCGGAGATGAGCTGGTCCAGGCACGGCACGGCAACCTGCGGCGTTCCGGCGAACAAGACCCTCATCGAGCTGCCCCGAAGGTCCCGCCGCCGAAGCTCGATCCCACCGCAGTGGCCCGGCTGCCGCGGATTTCCGAGGCGACGTCGTCGTAGCCGGAGTCCCGGATGCGCCTCAGGGCCTCCTTCTTATCGGCTCCACGCAGGCGGTCGATGTAGAGGCGGCCGTCGAGGTGATCGGTTTCGTGTTGCAGGCAGCGGGCGAGGACGCCCTCCGCCTCGATGACCAGCGGTGCCCCGGTCATATCGGCCCCACTCACGCGGGCCCAGCCGGGCCGGGGCAGGCGGTATCCCAGACCGGGGACCGACAGGCAGCCTTCGAGGGCTTCGTCCTCGTCGGCTCCCCCGACTTCCAGGACCGGGTTGACCACGTGGCCGTATTGGTCCCCGACCCGGTAGGTGAAGACGCGCAGACCGACGCCGACCTGGGGCGCGGCCAGTCCGACGCCGGAGACGGCGTCCATCGTTTCGGTCATGTCCTGGACCAGGCGGGCCAGTTCGGGCCCGAACCTGGACACGTCCTCCGCGGGGGTCCGCAACACGGGGTCCCCCACGATGCGGATTTCCAGAATCGTCATGACTGTATGCTCCTGACGCCGTATACCCGGCAATGTGCTGTGGAAAGTCGTCCGGTGGCCCTGCTGGCGGCAGCACCGGTACGCAGGAACCAGTCTACTGGGCCGGGGGCGGTCCCACGGCCCGCAGCGCGGTCCCGGCCTCGGAGACCTTCACCCCCGATTCCCAGACCCGGCGCAAGGCGAAGAACCTGCTCCAATAGGCCGGCAGAACCTCGGGCGGGGCCATCAGGGTGCGCACTTCGGTCTGCCCCACGGCCACCCCGAGCAGCATCGGATCCTCGCCGTAGGGCCAGGGCTCCCAGGTTCCGGCCTCGGCGTCGACCACGACCTCCTCGGCCTTGTAGCCGGCGGCCAACTGCATGACGACCTTGGGATCCAATGCCTTGACCCGCCCGTCCCGATCGGTGCCCTTGGTCTTGTAGTCGATCAGGCATAGCCGTCCACCGATCCGGGCGACCAGGTCCAGGGTTCCCGCATAGCCCACCGTGTGGTTCCAGACGGTGACCTCGGCAGCGATCGGTTCCACCCGGTATTCGTCCCACCAGTCATCGAAGCGCGAGGCGAATCCGCCTTCGTCCTTTTCCAGGAGGACCTCCCGTGCCTCGGCGGCGGAATGCGGACGTCCCAAGGCCCGCAGCGCCACCTGTTCGCAGTAGTTGTGGACGCGGTCCCCGCGGGCCGCGGCCTCGTTGCGGTAGGTTTCCGCGGCGTTGGAGGCGTCCCGCGCCACGGTGCGCAGCTTGGCCTTGTTGCCGACCGCTGCGCCGAGCCGGTCGTCCTGGGTGACCGCCGTGGCGGCCATGTGCCCGATCCAGCCGTCCAGGGACATGGACGCCTGGCCGATCACCGTGGTGATGGAGGGGACCTCGGGCAGGCCGTTGATCTTGCGGGAGTACATGCGGCCGTACGTGGTCTGGTGGGCCAGGGCAGGTGAAGTCATGCCCACGATTCTGGCATGCCGGTCCGACGCATCGGGTGCCGCACCGGCGATCCAGGCGCCGTTCGTCCCCCTGATTCCGCCCTCCGACGCTCCCATGACATCCCCGATTTGGAACTTCGGGGAATCGTCGTATAGAGTTTTTACTCGTTGGAACGCACCGGTTCGGAAAGCTAAAAGCAACCGAAACGGAGCAGTTCTCCGACATGCGGACATAGCTCAGTTGGCTAGAGCGCCACCTTGCCAAGGTGGAGGTCGCGAGTTCGAATCTCGTTGTCCGCTCGCAAGTCACTGTAACGGTCGATTCGTCGATCGAGCCGGGACCGGGAAACCGGTCCGGGTCACGGTGGGGTGGCCGAGTGGCTAGGCAGCGGCCTGCAAAGCCGTATACGCGGGTTCGAATCCCGTCCCCACCTCGCATACGGTAATGTTGCACCCTGAAGAGGGCGATTAGCGCAGCGGTAGCGCGCTTCCCTGACACGGAAGAGGTCACTGGTTCGAACCCAGTATCGCCCACTGAAACTGCTCCGCCACGGCGGAGCGTTTTTATGCGGACATAGCTCAGTTGGCTAGAGCGCCACCTTGCCAAGGTGGAGGTCGCGAGTTCGAGTCTCGCTGTCCGCTCCACGAACCGCCGGATGACCCCAGGGTCGACCAGGCGGTTTTTTTGTTGCCTTCCCCTCGAATTGGCCGGCGGTCCGCCGGTATGATGGTGATCACACGGAAGCCTCGAAGGCTTCCCGGAGGAGAGGAGGTGGCACTTGGCTTTTTTTGACGAGCTCAAGGGCAAGGCCGAGGGACTCAAGGACAAGGCCGCGACAGTGGCCGAAGACGGAGCCGAGAAGCTCCGTGGGGCCGTAGGCGGTGTCGGCGGTTTCGTCGACGAGAAAACCGGTGGCAGGTATTCCGAGCAGGTGGAACACCTCCAGGAATCCGCCCACCACCTTCTCGACAAGGCAGCCGGCAACGACTCGAATCCTCCGACCTAGAATTCCACGCGTCCCCCACAGGACGCCTGCCGGCCCACGAGCACGGCAAACAGGTGCCGGTCCCGCCGGGAGGCGGGGCCGGCACCTGCCCGTTAACGCCCGGCGGCCCCGGGGATCGGCGGATTGATGATGGTCAGCACCCCTTCGGCACCCACGTCCGATGAGTAGACATGTCGACCAGAGGACTCCCATGACAGGGCCTGCCCGGCCTTGATCCGTTTGGTCCAGCCCTCCGGCCCCACCTCGGCCTCCCCCCCCACGAGGACCAGGCGTTCGGCCACGCCCCGTCCATGGGCCGGGGAAACCCTCCGGCCCGGACCGATCGTGAGCCAATACACTTCGATCAACGACCCGTCGGCAACCCGGCGGGCCTCCAGCAACCGGGCCGATACCGGACCGCCTCCCACCGAGATCGCTCCATCGCCCGGCAGCGGCCCGGCTCCCCCGGTGGCCTGCGAGGCCACCGGCTGGTGTCCGTCATCGGTGGAGACGAAGCCGGCCAACGGGACTCCCAGCACCCCGGCGACGGCATAGAGGGTCTCCAAGGTCGGGTTGCGCTGCCCGTGCTCGAGTTCGGAGAGCGTCCCCTTGCCGATGCCCGCGGCCGTGGCCAGGCCGGTCAGCGACAGCCCGGCACCTTGCCGGTGCGTGCGGATCCGGTTGCCGACGTGGAGCATGCGGGGATCGATTGCGGCTGACATGGACCCAGACTACGCTGAGAGTCGTTCCGTAAACAGAACCACCGTCAGTCGAGGTCATGTCCCATACTCCAGTTCCCACCGCCCCGGGCGATCTCGTCCGCCCACTGACTGCCGGTCTGGTCACCGCCCTGGTGGGATTCACCTCCTCCTTCACCGTCGTCCTGGCCGGGCTCAGCGCCGTGGGCGCCAGCCCCGGGCAGGCCGCTTCCGGGCTACTGGCGCTGACCATCTCGTTCTCCTTGTGCACCGTTGCCATCGCGGTCACCACGCGGCGTCCGGTGACCTTCGCCTGGTCGACTCCCGGTGCCGCCTTGCTGGCGGCCGCCGGCGGGCTCGGGCTCGGCTGGGACGAGGCCGTCGGCGGTTTCGTGATGTGTGCCCTGCTGATCTTCCTCACCGGTGCCGTCCCGGTCATCGGGCGGCTGCTCGGAAGGCTTCCGGCACCCCTGGCCCAGGCGATGCTCGCCGGGGTCCTGTTCGAACTCTGTCTGGCCCCGTTCCACGCACTGGCCAATGTCCCGCTCATGGCCGGGGCGATCATCCTGGTCTGGCTCGTGTGCATGCGCTGGGCGCCTCGGTGGGCCGTCCCGGCTGCCATGGCCGCCACGTTGCTGATCGTCCTGTTCAACGCGGCCCAGACCGGAACGGCGCTGCCCGGCGATCTATGGCCCCGGTTGGAATTCACCCTGCCGAAATTCACCTGGGCCGGAGCCACCGGCGTCGCGGTGCCCCTGTACATCGTGACCATGGCCTCGCAGAACATCCCCGGGATGGCCGTCCTGTCCGGGTTCGGTTACAAGACCCCCTGGACCGCCTCCATGCTGGCCACCGGCGCCGCCGGACTCGGCGCCGCCTTCTTCGGCGGGCATGCCATCAACCTGGCCGCGATATCCGCGGCCCTCGCCGCCGGCGAGGAAGCCGGACCCGACCGTTCGCGCCGCTGGATCGCCGCGGTCTCCGCCGGCGGCTTCTACTTCCTCCTCGGTCTGGGGGCCACCGTGGTGGGGGCGATCGCCGTCACCGCCCCCGAGGGCCTGCTGACCGCAGCCGCGGGTCTGGCGCTCTTCGGCACCCTGGGTGCCGCGGCCTCTTCCGCCCTCGAGGACCCACGCTCCCGGTTCGGGGCGTTGACCACGTTCATGATCACCGCCTCCGGCGTCGCGTTCCTGGGGGTCGGCGCCGCATTCTGGGGGCTGGCCGGGGGGCTGTTGGTCAGATGGGCGATAGAACGTCCGGGACGCCATTAGGCTGAGATCATGGTGGACCCCTAGGGCGACGAGGATCTCGTGGCCCTCTACGAAACCGCTCACCCGGCAGGGCGGGACCACGAGTATTACCGGTCGCTCGCCGACACCCTCGGTGCCGGAAAGATCATCGATCTGGGGTGCGGCACCGGGCTGCTGACCCGAACCCTCACGGCCCCCGGGCGCGAGGTCATCGGTGTGGACCCGAGCCCCCACGATGCTCGGATACGCCCGCCGCCGGCCCGGGGCGGGTGCGGTGAGGTGGATCGACGGTGATGCCCGTGTCCTGGACCCCTCGGCTCCTGCCGATCTGGTGCTTTGCACCGGGAACGCCTTCATGCACATCGGCACGGACGAGCTCGTGGAGACGCTCGACCATCTTCGACGCAGCCTCACTCCGGGCGGGGCCTTGGCCTTCGAAACGCGCAACCCGGCCCACCGCGAATGGAAGAACTGGACTCCGGACCAAACAACCCATGTCCGCCCGGCAGCATTCGGGACCTTCACCGAATGGTTGGAAGTCACATCGGTGTGCCCCGGCGTCGTCGTCTTCGACAGCCATAACCTCTTCGCCAACGGAACCGACAGGATCTTCACCAGCGCCCTGTACTTCCGCACCGAAACCGAGCTGATCGAAGCGTTGGGCGCTGCGGGCTTCGAGCACGTCGAGGTCATGGGTACTTGGGAAGGCGATCCCGTGGCTGCCCGGCACCGGTTGCTCATCGTGCTCGCCACCACGGGCGTCACGACCACCTCGTGAACCGAGGCTAGATCGCCACTTCGGCCTTCTGGCCTTCTCGGGCCAGGGCCGTCAGCCGCGACACGGCACGGGAGTACTTCTTCTGGTACCCCCCGGCCATCATCTCCTCGGTGAACAACTCGTTGAACGGTTTCCCACTGGCCAGGACGGGAACGTCCTTGTCGTAGAGCCGGTCGGCCAGCACGACGAAGCGCAGGGCCAGCGACTGTTCGGTGATGGTCCGGACCTCGTGGAGGACCAGGATGTCGATATCGTCCACCAACTGCCGGTAACGGCTGGGGTGGACGCTCGACAGATGCTTCACCAGCGCTTCGAAGTCATCGATGGCCAGGACCTTATCGGCATAGAGTTCGGTGGCGGTGGACTCCAGGGCGGCATCATCCACGGGCCGGGGCGCCTCGGGCAGGCCACGGTGGCGGAAGTCGTCGCCGTCGATGCGCAGGACATCGAACTGGTCCGCCAGCACCTGGATCTCGCGCTGGAAGTCCACGGCGGCGAAGCGCCCCTCGCCCAAGGAGCCCGGCAGGGTGTTCGAGGTCGCCGCGAGTTTGACTCCGGCATCGGATAGTTCACGCATCAGCCGCGACATCAGCACCGTGTCACCGGGATCGTCGAGTTCGAATTCATCGATGCACACCAGGTTGTAGCCGCTGAGGACCTCCACCGTCTTGCGGAACGACAGGGCGCCGACCAGGTTGGTGTATTCAACGAACGTACCGAAGGCCTTGGGGCCGGGAACCGCGTGCCAGAGGGAGGCCAACAAGTGGGTCTTGCCCACGCCGAACCCGCCATCGAGATAGATGCCGGCCTTGGTCTGCGGTCCCTTCCCCCCGAAGATCCGTCCCAGCAGGGACTTCTTCGAGCCACCGACGCCCTCGGCGAAGGCCCGCAGGGCCTCCACCGCCTCGGTCTGTGAAGGCTGCGCCGGATCCGGACGGAAGGTGTCGAAGGAGACCACGCCGAACCGGTAGGACGGATGGAATCCGGCCAGGAGTTCGTCGGGCGAGACCTGGGGGATGCGTTCGGTCAGGTGTTCGATGTGTGCCACGGGCGGGGTCGGTTCCTTTGTGAGGGGACGGGCCGGCACGCGGGGCGCACCATGACCAACTTTACGCCCCGCGCGCAAAGCCACCGGCACGTGACGCCCGACCCAGCAGGCCGGCACCCGAAGACGTAGGCTGGAGACAGATCCCCAGCCACCGTGTGAAACGAGGAATCCTCATGGGCCTTGCCGCCGATACCACTGCCAAGTTCTCCGCCTATGCCCATCCCGGGCGCTTGGTCTCCACCGATTGGCTGGCCGAGCATCTGAAGGATGACGGCCTGGTCGTCGTGGAATCCAACGAAGACATCCTGCTCTACTCCACCGGGCACATCCCCGGCGCCGTGAACATCGACTGGCACACCGACCTGAACGACGAGGTCACCCGCGATTACGTCGAGGGTGAAGCCTTCGCCCGGCTCATGGGGTCCAAGGGCATCACCCGGGAGACCACCGTGGTGATCTACGGGGACAAGAGCAACTGGTGGGCCGCCTACGCACTCTGGGTCTTCACCCTGTTCGGCCACGAAGACGTCCGGCTGCTGGACGGCGGCCGCGATAAATGGTTGGCCGAAGGACGCGAGACGACTAGGGAAAAGCCCCGGCCCGAAACCGTCGACTACCCAGTGGTCCCCCGCAACGACGACGCGATCCGAGCCTTCCGCGAGGATGTCAGCGCCCACTTCGGCAAGCCGTTGATCGACGTACGCTCCCCCGAGGAATACACCGGCGAACGCACCCACATGCCGGACTACCCGCAGGAAGGCACGTTGCGCGGCGGGCACATCCCCACCGCTGCCTCGGTTCCCTGGAGCAAGGCGGCCAACGAGGACGGCACCTTCCGCAGCCGTCCCGAGCTGGAGGCCCTCTACTTGGACGAGGCGGGGCTGAAGCCCGGGGACGACGTCATTGCCTACTGCCGGATCGGCGAACGGTCCAGCCATACCTGGTTCGTGCTCAAGCACCTGCTCGGCTTCGATTCCGTTCGCAACTACGATGGTTCCTGGACCGAATGGGGCAACGCGGTCCGGGTTCCGATCGCCGTCGGTACCGAGCGTGGCGAGGCCCCGGCCTCGTCATCCCGCAGCTAGGCCCCCCGCCCACCAAGGAGCATGCACCCATGAGTGAGACTGCCATTCCCTCCGCCCTGGCGGAGATCATCGATGACTTCAACGCAATCACCGAGCGCGAGCGCCTCGAATTGCTCCTGGAGTTCTCCGACGAACTACCCGCCCTGCCGGAGCGGTTCGCCGAACACCCGGAGTTGCTGGAACGGGTCGTGGAATGCCAGACCCCGCTGTTCCTGACCCTGGAGATCGCCGATACCGACGCCCGGGAAGTCAGTCTGTTCTTCTCGGCGCCGCCGGAGGCCCCGACCTCCCGGGGTTTCGCGGGCGTCCTGGCGGAAGGCCTCGATGGCTTGCCGGCCGCCGAGATCCTCGCCGTACCCAACGACATGCCCGACCGGCTCGGGCTGACCCGGGCCATCACCCCGCTGCGCATGCGCGGGATGTCCTCGCTGCTGGGCCGCATCAAACGCAAGGTCGCCGAAGGCCTGGCCGCGTAACAGGCCCCGTGATGTCCAGGAAGAAGCACGCCCACGACGCCGGTGGCACCCCGGCCACCCTGCTCCTGGACGCGGACGGGGCCGAATACGGGACCCATGCCTACGCGCATGATCCGCAGGCTCCGTCCTACGGTGCCGAAGCCGCGGAGGCCCTGGGGGTGGATCCCGCCCGGGTCTTCAAGACCCTACTGATCGATACCGGCCGCCCGGGGTCCGAGGCGCTCGCGGTGGCGGTCGTCCCGGTGACCGGGTCGCTGGATCTCAAGGCGGCGGCCATGGCCCTGCACGTGAAGAAGGTCCATCTGGCGCAGGCGGCCGACGCGCAACGCCGTACCGGCTATGTGTTGGGCGGGATCTCCCCGCTGGGTCAACGACACCCTTCCACGACGGTCCTTGATGATTCCGCACTGGACTGGCCCACGATCCACGTCTCGGGCGGGCGTCGCGGGCTGGAGATTGAATTGGCTCCGCAGGATCTGATCCGGTTGACCGGCGCGCGTCCGGTTCCGCTGGCCGGCCCCTAGCCCTTCGGGCCGCGGCCCCGGCTGCCGGGATTCCCCGCCCCGGGTTTGGGGGCCACGATGATCCGCGAGAGCCACCGGATGACCGTCTGCTCCCAGCGTTCGGGATCGACGTTCCACTCGCGGGTATGTGCCGCGAGCGTGAAGCGTTCGAAGGTGACCATCTCGGGATTGAGTTCGGCCAGCTGGGCCGAGGGGCCCACCGGCACGAAGTCGTCGTCTTCGCTATGCAGGATCAGGGTGGGAACGCGCAGCTGGTCGGCCTTGGCGATCCAGTTCAGCTCCTTCAGGTCCACCGGGGCCGCCAGTCCGGTGATCGCGCGGCCCGCCCGGTTGGAGAGCAACCATTGCCCGAGCCGCCCGACGGCTTCGGGGATGCGGTTGACCTTGGCCTGGTGGCGCAGGACGTCGATCCAGTTCACCACGGGGCCATCCAGGACCAGTGCCTGGATATGGCGCTTATGCCGAGATTTATCGGCCACCTGCAAACTGATGGCCCCGCCCATGGACCAGCCCATGAGGATCACGTTGCGTGCCCCGTGCTGAAGGGCGAAGTCGATCCCGGCGTCGACGTCCTCCCATTCGGTGCTGCCCAGTCCGTAGCGCTGATCGGCGGCCGACGGGGCCACCCCGTCGTTGCGGTAGGACAGCAGCAGTGAACTGATGCCCAGTTCCGCAGTGGTGGACAAGGCCCGCAGGCCCTCGGTGCGTGCCGCCCCGCGGCCGTGCACCATGATCGCCCAGGTGTCGGCGCGATCGGTTCCGGGAACCACCCAGGCCGGGGCGTTGCCCACCGACGTGGGGATGTCCACGCTCTCGAAGGCGAACCCGGCGTCCTCGGGGGTCTCGTAGACCGCGCCGGACCACCAGCCACGCACCGCGGTCTCCAGGTTTCCCGAGTACACGTGCTCCACGCGGCGGGCGATGGTGCCTTCGGCCGGGGTGAAGGAGAGGATCTCCCCGATCCTGGCGTGGCCGCGGCCGACGTCGAAGTACAGCGAATAGGTACCGGGATCGGTGGTTTCGGCGGTGGCGGGCAGGATCACTTCCATTCCCTCGTCCCCGCGCACGACGGCGAGGATCGCCAGATCCTCGGTCTTGCGTACCGGAAGCACCACTTGCCGGGCGAAGTATCCGGCCAACGCGGAGGCACTGGCGGCCAGCAGGGAGCCGGCGGCGACACCGGCACCGGCACCGAGGACGGCCCACCGCATCATGGGGGCCTGGGGGGTCGCAGGGTCGGCGGTCCGTGTGTACTCGCGCATGTACCCATCATGGCAAGTCAACCCGGGTGCGCCAAGTCCCCGCCGGCTCATCAGCTCACCCGGAGGTCCGGACCGGCCACCGCGGGAATGGCCGGGCCTCCCCGGGCGTTGGACCGGATGTGAGTACATTTTCTGATTCGAACGCCCAGTCCTTCCCCGTCACCAAGACCGATGAACAGTGGAAGGAAGAACTCAGCACCGAGGAATACCAGGTGCTTCGACAAGCAGGGACGGAGCGCCCCTTCACCGGCGAGTACTGGGATAGCACCACCGAAGGTGTCTACGCCTGCCGGGCCTGCGGGGCCGAGCTGTTCACCAGCAAGGAGAAGTTCGGCTCCGATTGCGGGTGGCCCTCCTTCTTCGCTCCCCTGGCCGAAGGGACCGTGCGCTATCTGCATGACAAGTCCCTGGGCATGGAACGCATCGAGGTCCGCTGCGCTTCCTGCGATTCCCATATGGGGCACGTTTTCGAGGGCGAGGGGCTGGACATCCCCACCGACCAGCGCTTCTGCATCAACTCGGTGTCGCTGACCCTGCGTCCCGCCCAGGCCTAGCGGCGACTGCCACGGCAGCCTGCCCCCGCGCTGGGTCTGCGGAAGGTATTCCTCCGCACAAGCATGAGTATCTCTTGGCCTCACTCGCTCCACACGCCAGCAGTGCTTGATCTCTCCTAGGCTGGAACCACCACGGCAGCAGGCCGGCGCACCCAGCGCGGCCCCGGAGATGATTCGAGGTGCAGGACCGATGTCCCAGGCAACCATGACCCATGACACCACCAGCGGACACGGCGAGGACCTCGCCAACCATCCCTCGTGGCTTGAGCTGAAGGCGGCGGCCACCGCCTTCCACGAGCTGCAGGTCAAGGACGGTTCGGTCCCCGAAGCAGACGATCGGGCCCGCGCTGCGGAATTGACCACCACCATCACCGATGCCGTGGCGGAACTTCGCCCCCTTTTCGAGCACGACGACGAATACCTGGATCAGGTGGTCGCCGACTTCAAGGCCTGGGCCGAGGGCGGTTTCGGTATCCCGGACTTCCTGGACTCGCTCCAGGCCTTCCAGCCGCAGCTGGACCGCGTCGACGGGCTGCGCCACCTCGTCCTGTTCCCCATGTACACGCAGAACGGGTCATCGAACCGTTTCGTCGAAGCCGTGCTGGTCGAGGTCATCTGGCCCGACTTCATCGCCGAACTGGAAGCCGGGGACTACTCCAATAAGCTCTTCGTCCCGCTGCGCTTCCTGGACTTCACCCCCGGCTACGACACCAACGCCGCGGTACTCTTCCCCGAGTCGGTGGCCATGCGCGAGACCCCGGCGTTCACCTGGGGCGCGATCTTCCAGGACCGCGAAGCCGCCCGCTACCGCCGGGTCGTCGCCGCCGCGGCCGAGATCACGAATCTCGATCTGCCGGCCGAGGCCGCCGAACTCCTGGCCGACCAGAAGCTGACCGAGGAAACCTTCATCATGTGGGACATGATCCACGACCGCACCCACATGCGCGGGGACCTGCCCTTCGATCCCTTCATGATCAAACAGCGCATGCCCTTCTTCCTGTACTCCCTGGAGGAACTGCGCTGCGATCTCACCGCCTTCCGCGAATGCGTCAAGATCGCCGCCTCCCCCGCCTCGGACCCCGAGACCGCCCGGCATGCCCGCCTGGTGCAGTACACGGTGATCTTCGACCGGATCTTCCGCTTTGCCATCACGGGCAACCGCGTGCGCAACTACGACGGGCTCGGCGGACAGCTGCTCTTTGCCTGGATGCACCAGCACCACGTGCTGCACTGGACCGATACCAAGCTGACCATCGACTGGGACGCCATCGCCCAGGTCGTCAGCTCCTTGGGCGATGCCATTGACGATCTGTACTGGCGCTCCATCGACCGGCCGAAGATCTCCCACTGGCTGGCTGCCTACGACCTGGTCTCCTCCACGCTCACCCCGCACCCGGCCTCGGTCTGGGCGAAGGGCAAGGAAGCCCTGCCGCTGACGGAGCCCCTGAAGGAAATGACCAACCAGGTCCTCGACGATGAGTTCCCGCTGTCGATGTTCTACGAGGCGCTGGGCAAGAAGATGAAGCCGGTCATTGAATCCACGGTCGGCATCACCGCCGGCGACGTCCCGGCCTCGGCCTAGACTAGCCAGATGAGCACACCGCATATACCCACCGTCCTCATTGCCGGCGCCACGTCCTCCTCGGGGGTGGCCGCCGCCCGGGCACTGCATGATTCCGGGGCCCGGGTCCTGGCCGTCGGGACCAACGCGGCCCGGTTGGAAGAACGCCTGGGGTTCGTCTCGGAGCGCTACGCCACCGATCTGGGCGACTACGCCGCCACCACGGCGCTGGCAGAACGGATCCACGCCGAGGTCGGAGCCATCGACGGGCTCATCCACCTGGTCGGCGGTTGGCGGGGAGGCAAGGGACTGGCCGGACAATCGGATGAAGACTACGACTTCCTGCACCGCAACGTCGTCACCACCCTGCGCAACACCTCCCGGGCCTTCTACCAGGACATCGCCGACTCCCCCGTCGGACGGCTCGCCGTGGTCTCTTCCACTGCGGTCCAGCGCCCCAGCGCGTCGGGAGCGAACTACATCAGCGTCAAGGCCGCGGCCGAAGCGTGGACCATGGCCACCGCCGGGGGCCTGCGGGCCGCCCAGTCCGGCCATAAGCAGGATCCCGTCCCCCAGCGTTCCGCCGCCGTCGTTCTGGTCATCAAGGCCTTCGTCGACGCCGCGGCCCGCGAGGCCGAACCCGAGAAGGAATTCACCGGGTTCACCGACGTCGCCGATTTCGGCAGTGCGGTCGCCGGACTGTTCGACGCCGATGCCGGGACCTTGAACGGCACCCGTTTGTCCCTGGTGCCGCAGGCATAGACTGGGACGACTTCCCACCAGCAACTTCTGAGGATAAACGTGAGCACATCCCTGCACGACACCATGGTCCGCGGCTTCGCATCGGATAACTACTCGGGGGTCCATCCAGAGATCATCGAGGCCTTGATCGCCGCCAACGGCGGCCACCAGATCGCCTACGGCGAAGATGAATACACCGAGCGGCTCGGGCACGTCATCCTGTCCCATTTCGGGCCGGCCACCGAAGCCTTCCCGATGTTCAACGGAACCGGGGCCAATGTGACCGCACTGCAATCGTTGCTGCCCCGGTGGGGTGCCGTGGTCTGCGCCGATACGGCGCATATCCATGTCGACGAGAATGGTGCCCCCGAACGCGCCGGCGGGATGAAGCTGCTGACCGTGCCGACCCCGGACGGCAAACTGACCCCCGAGCTGATCGACCGGGAGGCCTGGGGCTGGGGCGACGAACACCGCGCCCAGCCGTTGGCGGTCTCCCTGACGCAGTCCACTGAACTGGGCACGCTGTACACGATCAAGGAACTGAAGGCGATCACCTCCCATGCCCACGAATTAGGCATGAAGGTCCATATGGATGGGGCCCGCCTCTCCAACGCCGCGGCGGCATTGGACGTGCCCCTGCGGGCGTTCACCCGCGATGCGGGGATCGATGTGTTGAGCATGGGGGGCACCAAGAACGGGATGATGTACGGCGAAGCGATCGTCGTACTGGATCCGGAGGCCGCCACCGGACTGAAATACCTGCGGAAGATGAACATGCAGCTCGGATCGAAGATGCGCTTCATCTCCGCCCAGCTCATCGCCCTGTACGGCGGTGACCTCTGGCAGCGCTCGGCGTCCCACGCCAATGCGATGGCCCAGCGGCTCCGGGCCGCGGTGGAGGACATCGACGGATTGGAAATCACCCAGCCCACGGAGTCCAACGCCGTGTTCGCGAAGCTGCCCCCCGCAGCGGCCGACCGGGTGCGCGAGGACTTCCGCTTCTATGACTGGGACGAAGCCACCGGCGAGGTCCGGTGGATGTGCGGCTTCGACACCACCGAGGAGGACGTCGACCGCTTCGCCGCGGCCATCCGCACGGAGGTCGCTGCTGGCTAGCGCCAACGCCCGCTCCACCACGCTCGAGCAGCGCCTCGAGTCCCTGGCCCATCGCCTCATCGGCCGCTTCCCCGACAGCAGGACGGCCAGGGTCCTGATCGAATTCGCGGTCTTCACGTCCAAACAGGCGTGGGCCTGCGTCTTCGGGGCGGCCATGCTGGTGGTCTTGTTGGCCACCCGGCTCTGGTACCCCCAGGACGTGGCCCTGGCCCGCAATGATGCGGTCACCCTCGCCGCGGTCCTCATCCAGGTGCTCATGGTCGTCTTCCGTCTGGAGACGCTGCGCGAGCTGCGGGTCATCGTGTTGTTCCATGTGGTGGGCACCGGCATGGAATTGTTCAAGACCGGTGTCGGGTCGTGGATCTATTCGGGCGAGGGACTGCTCCATCTGGGCCACGTCCCGCTGTACAGCGGCTTCATGTACGCGGCGGTCGGCTCCTACATGGTCCGGGTCTTCCGGCTCTTCGATCTGCGCTTCGATCGCTATCCCCGCCGCTGGGCCACCGCCGTGCTGGCCGCCGCCATCTACCTGAACTTCTTCACCCACCACTACATCGTCGATCTGCGCTGGGTGCTGATGGGGGCGGTGGCCGTGGTCTTCGGTCGCAGCTGGATGCATTTCCGGATCTTCCGGGTGCGGTTGCGGATGCCGCTGGTGCTCGCCTTCGTGCTGGTGGCCCTGTTCATCTGGTTCGCCGAAAACATCGCCACCTGGTCCAATGCCTGGGCCTACCCCGACCAACTCGACGGCTGGCAATTCGTCTCGATCAGCAAACTCGGCTCCTGGTTGCTGCTCATGATCATCTCGGTGGTGCTGGTCGCCTGGGTCTACCCGCCGCAGCCGCCTGAACCGTGGCGGGTCCAGCCGCGGGCCAGCGATGGAACCGGGTCAGAAGAGAACCCAGGTGACCAGCCCCAGAACCGCCGAAACGACGATCAACAAACCGAAGATCCGCGGCAGGACCCACCGGTTGACCGCTGATTCGGCATCCAGCGGGTCCTCGGGCCTGCCCCCGGCTCCCCCGCCGGTCGGGGCCCCCACCGGGGTCGCCACGGCCAATTCATAGGCCAACAGCAGCCGTGAAGGCGCAGCCATCGTTGCCATTGAGGCGGCCACGTTGGTCGCTGCCACCATCTGCAGGACCGAACTGCCCAGTTCGGTGGCCACCTGGGTCTGGGTGGCGGTCAGCATGGCGTTGGCGGCGGTGTTCGACCCGGTGATGAAACCGGCCAGGGCGTTCACTGCCGGGGCGATCACCAGATAACTGCCGCCCATGGCGGCCAAGGCCGTTCCCAGCTCCGCGCCCATTCCGGTGGACGCCAGTACCGAGCCCAGGACGGTGAAGCAGAAGGTCACCACGCCCACCGGGAGCCACGTCCCGAAGGCCGAGGCCGCCCGGCGCCGCAGCCGCGTTTCCGGCCCCCCGCTACCGTTTCGCTGCCCCGGACCGAAATGGGCAACCAGACAGGCGCAGACGAGCCAGGTCGCCGGGCTGCTGATCGCGCGCAGGCCCAGCTGCGTCTCCCCCAGGGACGACACCACGGCCCGGGTGGTGAGCAACCCGGCAGCCATGACGGCATAGGGCAGGGCGGCCCGGGCCACCACCCATCCGGCAGCGACGAGCGATCCGCGCCATCGATACACCAGCAGATGCCCGGCGATCGGAAAGAGGGAGCCCATCACCCCCGCCAAGGGGGTTCCCAGCAGGATGTTGGCCCCGAGGATCCCCGCCCAGAGCAACAGGGCACTGGCCACGGCGCCGCCGAACAGCCGGCCCACGGACCCTTCATGGCGCAGCAGGAACGTCACCAGCAAGGCCGCCCCGAGCATGACCGGCAGGGAAATGATCGCCGAACGGATCCCGACCTCCAGCAGCGAGGTCCCCGATAGTTCGGAGGCCAGCAGGGTCCCGGGGCCGAGCGCACCCCAGGGAACGGCGAGCAGCCCGAGCAGCGAGAAGATCGTCGATCGTGGCACCGAGTGTCCGATCAACCGCAGGATCGGCACGCCCACGGTGACCCCGATGCCGAAACCGGTCACCGATTCGGCGAAGGGGACGATCCCGAAGACCACGAGCAGCGTCCCGGTCCGCCGTGACGGGGCACTCGAGCGTAGCCAGCCGGAAATCGAGGCCATCGCACCCGTGGTGGACATGATCCGGCTCAGCAGGACCCCGGCATAGAGGATCAGCAGGATCTCGATGATGGTCGGGGCGAAGGCGCCCAACGACCCGGCGACCACCGACCAAGGCGTCGGGAAGAAGAGCAGGGCCACCACCAGGCCCACCGCCAAGGACCAGACGGATATCCGGGTGGATCTGATGCCCAGGAAGAACAACACGCCCGCGAGCACGATCGGTACGGCAGCGGCTACAGCCAACATGGTCCACCTCCCGGTTCCTTGATCGTCCATGGCGCGTGGCGGCGAACAGCACGCCCCGAACGACCGTAGTCCACCGGGCCCGAACCGGCACGGTGCACCGCTGTGCCACGGGGTCCTCCCCCAGCGGCGGGCTCCGCCCCGCAGGACAACGGCGAGCCTTCCGGGCCCCCCGGACCGATGACCCTAGACTCGGTTCCGTGACCGCTCTTGGCGACCTGGCACAGGTTCCCCCAGACTTCATGACGGCGCTCTCCGGACTCCGTCAGGCCGATTGCCGTGCCGAAATGCACTTGGCCGAAATCCCGGCCCCCGCACGGCTGGCTCCGTTCGCGGTGGCTCTTTCCGCCGAGGTCCTGGACTCCCCACCGCGGGTCCACGGGTCCCCCCACGGCCCCGCGGCGACCGCACTGACCGAGTCCCGCAGTGCCGATGAGGACAATGAATTGGCGACGGGACGATTCATCCTGCTGCACGATCCCGATGGCTCCGACCTCTGGAACGGCACCTTCCGCATCGTCACCTACATCCGGGCCCAGCTCGACGCCGAGATGGGCAACGATCAGATGCTCGGTTCCGTGGCCTGGACCTGGTTGCTCGATGCCCTGCACGAGAACGACGCCGATTATGCCGAGGCCGGGGGAACCGCCACCCGGATGCTCTCGCAGAGCTTCGGCAGTCTGCAGGAGCGGCCCGAAACCATCGACATCGAGTTGCGGGCCTCCTGGACCCCGCAGGGTGCCGAGCTCCGGTCCCATCTGGAGGCCTGGAGCGATATGGTGTGCACCTTCGCCGGTTTGCCACCCCTGCCGGAGGGCGTGACGGCCCTTCCACGCCGCCGCCGGAGTTGAATCCACTAGAATTGGTTCCATCATGACCACTTCGCACACCGACAGCACCCCCGCCCCCACCGATCTC
>JAKDMV010000105.1 GCA_030452125.1 Micrococcaceae bacterium | reverse complement strand
ACGACGTCGCCGTCCTTCATGATGTATTCCTTGCCTTCGATACGTGCCTTGCCGGCGGCCTTGGCGGCAGCGGTTGACCCGGCAGCGACCAGGTCTTCGAAACCAATGATTTCGGCCTTGATGAATCCTCGCTGGAAGTCGGTGTGGATGACTCCGGCTGCCTGAGGCGCGGTGGCCCCCTGCGGGATCGTCCAGGCACGTGATTCCTTCGGGCCTGCCGTCAAATAAGTCTGCAGCCCCAAGGTGTTGAACCCGACGCGGGCCAACTGATCCAGGCCGGACTCCTCATAGCCGGCGTCGGCCAGCATCTCCGCGGCTTCGTCCTCTTCGAGTTCGACCAGGTCGGATTCGAACTGGGCATCCAGGAAGATCGCCTCGGCCGGAGCCACGAGTTCACTCAGTCGGGTGCGCAGGGCCTCGTCGGCGAGGGCTTCTTCGTCCATGTTGAAGACGTAGATGAATGGCTTGGTGGTCATGAGCTGCAGCGAAGCGATCTCGGCGAGATCGAGCTTGGCTGCTGCGGCGCCGGCGTAGAGCGTGGTGCCCGTTTCCAGCACTTCCTGCGCCGTCTTGATGGCTGCCAGCAACGAGGCGTCGGCCTTCTTGGCCTTGACTTCCTTCTCCAGCCGCGGCAGCTGGTTTTCAATCGTCTGCATGTCGGCCAGGATCAGCTCCGTGGCGACGGTGTCGATGTCTCCGGCGGGGTCGATTTCTCCGTTGACGTGGACCACGTCAGGATCAGCAAACGCCCGGGTGACCTGGCAGATGGCGTCTGCTTCGCGGATGTTGGCCAGGAACTTATTGCCCAGCCCCTCCCCCTCGGAGGCGCCCTTGACGATTCCGGCGATGTCCACGAACGACACCGTTGCCGGCAGGATGCGCTCGGATCCGAAGATCCCGGCGAGGACCTTCAGCCGCTCATCCGGCAGGGGGACGACGCCGACGTTGGGCTCGATCGTGGCGAACGGGTAGTTCGCCGCGAGAACCTGCGCGCGGGTCAGTGCATTGAACATGGTTGACTTGCCGACATTGGGCAGTCCGACGATTCCGATAGTAAGTGCCACGGGAGACAACTCTACCTGCCGCAATGTGTCGGCGCGGACTGGCACAGTGGACCCATGGACGCTTTTGCATGGGTTGTGTCGACTCTCACGTTGTTATTGGGCCTGGTTCTCGGGGCTTTCGGCCTCTGGATGCTCGGGCTCAGGGACCGTTTTTCCGTCCTCAATCACGAGAACCGCACGGCCACGCAGGAACTCGCCACCGCCGAATCGGCGTTGGCGACCGCACACAGCCACATTGATTCGCTCCAGTCCCGGCAGGACGCTGAACGCCAACGCGACGGCGACGAACGGAAGGTGCTGCAGGTGTTGGCTCCCGTGGCGGAGAAGCTCCAGCAGGTCCAGCAGCAGGTGACGGTCCTCGAACGTGACCGGGTCGAGCAATACGGCCAGCTCAGCCAGCAGTTGAACATGGCAGCCGAGCAAGACGCCGCCATTTTGAGGACGACGTCGTCACTGGCCGGGGCCTTGCGCAACACGTCGGCGCGGGGCACCTGGGGCGAGGTCCAGCTACGCCGGGTGGTGGAAGCAGCGGGGATGCTGTCCCGGGTGGATTTCAACGAGCAGGTCACCACGTCCGACGGCAAGCGCCCCGACATGGTCATCACCCTGCCCGGCGGCAAATCCGTCGTTGTCGATTCAAAGGTCCCGCTCAATTCCTACCTATTGGCCCAGGAGATTGATCTCCTGGCGGAACCGTCACGGGAGGCCGAACGGCGGACGCTGCTCGAAGCCCATGCCAAGGCCCTGCGGGCGCATGTCGACGATCTGGGGTCGAAGGCCTATTGGGAATCCCTGGCCGCCAGCCCTGAATTGGTGGTCTGCTTCCTACCGGCGGAATCCTTCCTCGCCGCAGCAGTCACCAGTGATCCGGAGCTCCTCGATCATGCGTTCTCCAAGAACGTCGCCCTGGCCGCACCGGCCACGTTGCTCTCCATCCTCAAGGGCTTGTCCTTCGCCTGGCGCCAGGAATTGCTCACGGAAAACGCCAGGGCCCTCTTCGACGAATCCAAGGACCTTTACAACCGCTTGGGCACGTTGGGATCCCATGTGACGAAGTTGGGATCCTCGCTGAAGTCCAGCGTTGAACGCTACAACTCGTTCGTCGGAACCCTTGAGTCCAGGGTCCTGCCCTCGGTACGTCGGATCCAGAACCTGGACCCGGGCCATGGGTTGTCCTCCACCGATGGAGCCGGGCTGTCCGTGCCGCCCCTGGAGTCCACTCCCCGGGTCCTCAGTGCCAGTGAGCTCCTGCAGGCCGAGCGGCCCACGCAGGAGCAGCCCGCGGAACCACGCAGCGGGGCAGGTGCTTAGACGGCAGGATCCGATGCCGCACGCCGGGCCCCGTGGGGGGAATCGTCCACAATGTTGCGTACGGTGGATTTCCGCCTAATCGCACGGCGGCCGGGGCCGGTCGCATCGAGCGCCTATTTCCCCGGGACGTTCCCAGGATCCCCGGCAGGTCCGTCGAAGTCCGCCATCGGTACCTTCGAGCGGGTTGGTCCATTGGATGAGGGCGGCACCCCGCTCCGGGTCCGCCACTTCCGTACCGGCCGCATCGAAGACGTGCGCCTTGGTGCCGTTCGATGCGGTCATGACGTGCTTCTCGTGCGGCGCAGGTACGCCTAGTTCGCGGTTCCGTGCCCGCCAAGTCCGGTCGAGGTGTCGCCGGCTTCCTTGAGCTTGGCCCGCAGTTCCTTGGGCAGCGAGAAGATGATGTCCTCCTGCGCGGTGACGATCTCCTCGACGGGACCGAACCCGTAATCGGCGAGTAGTTCGAGCACCTCGTAGACGAGGACTTCGGGAACCGAGGCGCCCGAAGAGATCCCCACGCTGGAGATGCCTTCGAACCATGCCTCGTCGATCTCATGGGCGAAGTCGACCCGGTGGGCGTATTTGGCCCCGTATTCAAGGGCGACCTCGACCAGACGCACGGAGTTGGAGGAGTTGGACGAGCCAACGACGATCACCAGTTCCGCCTCGGGGGCGATCTTCTTGATCGCCGTCTGGCGGTTGGAGGTGGCATAGCAGATATCGTCACTGGGCGGATCCTGGAGTTTCGGGAACCGCTCGCGCAGGATATCCACCATTTCCAGCGTCTCGTCGACCGACAAGGTCGTCTGCGAGAGCCAGATCAGGTGCTCCGGATCCTCGACTTCGACGGTACGGGCCTCCGCCGGGTTGTTCACGATCGTGATGCTCTCCGGGGCCTCCCCGTAGGTCCCTTCGACCTCTTCGTGGTCGGCATGGCCGATGAGCAGGATGTGGTTCTTGGCCTTGGCGAACCGGACGGCTTCGCGGTGGACCTTGGTGACCAGGGGGCAGGTCGCGTCGATGGTCCGCAGATTGCGGTCTTCGGCGGACTGGACGACGGCGGGGCTCACCCCGTGGGCCGAGAACACGACGAGCGCGCCTTCGGGGACCTCGTCGGTCTCCTCGACGAAGATGGCTCCGCGTTCCTCCAATGTGGACACGACGTGGACGTTGTGCACGATCTGTTTACGGACATACACCGGGGCCCCATAATGTTCCAGGGCCTTTTCCACGGCGATCACCGCCCGATCAACGCCGGCGCAATAACCCCGCGGGGCGGCCAGAAGGACCCTCTTGGGTCCCTCAACGGGGGCAACGGCGGCTACCTCCTCGGGCGAACGACGACGACGGGGCACCTGTGGCATGGGCACGGAAACCGGGGCGGCAGAACTGATGGACATGCCATCCATGCTATCCGTTCCTGCCACGACCCACGAGGAGCCGGATCACAACCCCGCCAATCAGGACCACTACCCCACCCACCAGTGAGGCCGTTCCGACGCCCTGCACCTGCTCCGCCAGCCCGGTCATGATCCGGGATCCGGCCACCGCGCCCAGCCCCTCCGAGGCCTGGACCGCGCCGTCCGGGGCGAGACGCTCCGCCAGGATCAACAGGGCCGCCGACCAGAGGCAGACGACCGCTCCTCCCAGGGCGACGACCCCTCCCCGGGACCGGGGCCGGGCCAGCACCAGTCCGGCTAATGCCAGGATCGCCGAGCCAACGGCGGCCCATCCCCAGGAACCAGCCAGCCATACCGTCGTGGCCACCCGTTGCGCCACCGTCGGATCGGCGGACGGGAGATCCAGGGGAACGGAGGCAGTGATGTCCTGGCCCAGCGAATCGATCACCAGCCCCAGCCCCACCCCGGGGGCCGCCTCCTTGAGGCCCTCGACGCCGAGATCGACCACGGGGCCGAGTTCAAGGGTGGCCGGCGCCGTTTCCGCCGCGCCGTTCCGCACCGCGGAGAGCCGATCCACATAGGCCTGTCGGGATTCATCGATGCTTTCAAGCCAGGCCGGCTCGAAACCTTCACTGTCCAGCACCACCTCCACGGCCCGTGCACTGGCCTTGTTCAGCGGCTCGACCAACATCTCGGGTACTTCGATGCTGCCGGGAAGGGCCTCGTGGATTCCATCGATCATCACCTGCGGCAGTGCGTCCCTGACGTCCTGGTCTGTGGGGAGGCCCCCGGCGATCTCACGGGCCGGTCCGGCGGTGTGTGCGATTCGATCGATGGAGGATCCGGTGACGGCCCCGCCAGCCAGAAGCGCCGACAGGATCATGAGCACCACGGGTCCGATGGAGCGCACGGCCTCCCCTTCCCGGATGGTTTGCCTCGGCACGCCCGGCCGGGCGTACGCCATTTATCCCAGCCTACTGGTATGCATGTACATGGGCCCGGACGACTGCCGGAGCCGCAACGAGACCGGGGAGCAAGAGCCGTGGAGAACCCGAACCCGTCCGCCGCCGCGGGACGGCAGCCCGATGGCGGAGCCATCTTGCCCCCGATGGCCGGTGACACCAGCCCCGACGCCCCCTGGCCGCTGCGGGTCTTCTCCGAAAAGCTCAAGCAGCATGTCGAACGGGCGCCGGCGGCCTGGATCGAAGGCCAGCTCCTCGAAGCCAATGTCCGCAACGGCCACGCCTATCTGACCATGCGCGATGTCGACGTCGAATATTCACTCTCGGTCAACGTCTGGTCCTCGGTGATGCGCCGGCTGGAGACCAAACCCGAGGTCGGCTCCCGGGTGGTGGCCCGGGTGGCCCCGAACCTTTATCTGAAGACCGGCCGCCTGTCGATGATCGCCTCGGACGTGCGGCCCGTCGGGTTGGGCGATCTGCTCGCCCGGCTCGAACGGCTGCGCCATGCCCTGGCCGGAGAGGGACTCTTCGACCCGTCCCGGAAACTCCGGCTTCCGCTGCTACCGCAACGGATCGGTTTGATCACAGGGCGTGACTCGGACGCGGAAAAGGACGTCATCCGCAATTCCACGCTGCGCTGGCCGGCCGTGGACTTCACGGTTCGCAACACCGCGGTGCAGGGGGTCAATGCCGTTCCCGAAGTCATCGCCGCGCTCCGGGAGCTCGATGCCGACCCGGAGGTCGATCTGATTGTCATCGCCCGCGGTGGCGGTGCGCTGGAGGATCTATTGCCCTTCAGCGCCGAGGAACTCGTCCGTGCGGTCGCCGCGGCGACGACGCCTGTGGTCAGCGCGATCGGACACGAAGCCGATCGGCCGATCCTCGACGACGTGGCCGATTTGCGGGCCTCCACGCCCACGGACGCCGCCAAGCGGATCGTCCCGGATCTGGCCGAGGAGTTGCAGGGGATCGAGCAGGCCCGGCAGCGGCTGGACCGCTCGGTGGTGTTGTTCCTGGACCGTGCGTCCCACCAGCTCGAATCCCTGCGTACCCGGCCGGTCCTTTCCCATCCGGAGGGCATGGTGCAGGTCAGGAGCGAGGACCTGGAGCGTCTGCGTGAAAGATCGCATCGTTCCATCGATACGTTGGTGCGGCGCGGGCGTGATGCCGTGGCGCATCTGCGGGCCCAGGTCAGGGCACTGTCACCGCAACAGACCCTGGACCGGGGGTATGCGGTCGTCCAGACAGCCCACGGTGCCGTGGTCCGCTCCCCCGCCGATGCTCCCCCCGACACCGAGCTGGCCATCCGGCTGGCCCGGGGGAAACTCACCGCCGTCGTCCTGTCGGGGCAGGACGACGACCAGGACACGATGCACGACAGGAAGGCACCACAATGACAGAGACGGACTCCACCGGCGATATCGCAGCGCTGAGCTACGAACAGGCCCGTGAGGAACTGGTGGCCGTGGTGGCCCAGCTCGAAGCAGGCGGGGCCAGCCTCGAGCAGTCGTTGGCCCTCTGGGAGCGTGGCGAGGCGCTGGCCGCCCGCTGTGAGGCCTGGCTCGAAGGCGCCCGGGAACGCCTGGACGCCGCCCGCAACCGGGCCGGTCGTGGCGACGCCGAGGAGACGGCGGGCAGCTGATCGGCTCAGCCGACGTCCTTGGACTCCTTGAGCCGGAGACGTTCGGCGTCCACATCGAAGCGGGCGGCAGGCCATTGCGGGTCCATCCCCGCCAGGGTCTCGAGCAGCAGATGCTGCACGGCCACCCGGGCATACCATTTGCGGTTGGCCGGCACGACGTACCACGGGGCATGATCCGCATCGGTTTCCTCGATGACCCGCTGGTAGGCCTGCATGTACTCCTCCCAGAGGAGCCGGTCATCGATGTCGTCGGGGGCGAACTTCCAGTATTTGTCCTTGCGGTCCAGTCGCTTCGCCAAACGCTGGTACTGCTCCTGCGGTGAAATATGGAGCATGACCTTGATGATGCGAGTGCCTTCAGCGGCGATGCGTTCCTCGAACTCGCGGATCGCCCCGTAACGCCGTTCGATTTCCTCGTCGGTGGCCAAGGACCTCACCCGTCCGATGAGCACGTCCTCGTAATGCGATCTGTCGAAGACCCCGATCATGCCCGCATGCGGCAGACGGCGTTCGATCCGCCACAGGAAGTCGTGGCGTTTCTCGGCCGCCGTCGGCGCCTTGAACGATTGCAGCTCCACCCCCTGCGGGTCCACGGATCCGATGACGTGGCGCACGATCCCGCCCTTGCCGGCGGTGTCCATGGCCTGCAGGACCAACAACACCCGTTCGGTGGCGTCGCCGCCGATCGCCTGCGCGTAGAGGCGTTCCTGCAGGTCGTCGAGGCGTTCATCGGCGGCGGCCAACGCCTTCCGCCCGTCCTTCTTGCTCCCGGGGAAGCCGGGTTTCGCCCCGGGGTCGGCATCCTGCAGGGAGAAGCCCCGGCCGGCCCGCAACAGGGCCGATAGCGGGTGGGTGACCCCGAAGGAGGCCCCCGGGAAACCCTGGGATTTCTTGTGCTTCTTGCCCATATGAGGCCCCTTAGCGGTTCGCTCGTCCGGCGGCACCTCCACCGTGCGGTCCACTATGCCATCCGGGGCCCTGCGCGGATAGCGACGGGAGCACGGCGGTGGGGCGGAACCGGCTCAGCGGCGGATGTCATCCAGGAACTCGGCGATCCGTCCGATGGCCTCCTCCAGGTCAGGCACCGACGGCAGGGTGACCAGCCGAAAATGGTCGGAGGTGATCCAGTTGAAGGCCCGCCCGTGGGAGATGAGGATCTTCTGCTGTTTGAGCAGATCCAGGGCGAACTGCTCGTCGTTGTCGAAACGGAAGACCTCCCGGTCCAGTTTCGGGAACAGGTACATCGCCCCCTGGGCCTGCTGGACCGAGACGCCGTCGATCTCGTTGAGCAACCGGTAGGCGGTGTCGCGCTGTTCCTTGAGCCGGCCTCCGGGCAGCAGGAAGTCGTTGATCGACTGGTATCCGCCCAGGGCCGTCTGGATGGCGTGTTGTGCCGGGACGTTGGCGCAGAGGCGCATGTTCGTCAGCAGGTTGATGCCTTCGATGTAGTCCGCGGCCAGATGCCGGGGCCCGGAGATGGCCATCCACCCGGCCCGGAAACCGCAGACCCGGTAGGCCTTGGAGAGCCCGGAGAAGGTCATGATCAGGACGTCGTCGGCCAGGGCCGCCGTGTTGTGGTGCACCGCGTCGTCGTAGAGGATCTTTTCGTAGATCTCGTCGGAGAAGACGATCAGTGAATGTTTGCGGGCCAGCTCGAGCATCCCCTCCAGCACATGCTTGGGGTAGACCGCACCGGTGGGGTTGTTCGGGTTGATGATCACCAGGCCCTTGGTGCGCGGGGTGATCTTCGCTTCGATGTCCTCCAGATCCGGGAGCCAGCCCTCCTCTTCGACGCTGAGGTAGTGCACGGGGGTGCCCCCGGCCAGCGACACCGAGGCCGTCCACAGCGGGTAGTCCGGGGCCGGGATGAGGATCTCGTCGCCGTTGTTCAACAGGGCATTCAGGCTCAGCGTGATCAATTCGGAGACCCCGTTGCCCAGATAGACGTCATCGACGCCGATCGTCTGGATGCCCCGGGTCTGGTAATACTGCGAGACCGCCGTCCGGGCGGAGAAGATGCCGCGCGAATCCGAATAACCCTGCGCCTGGGGCAGGTTGCGGATGATGTCCACCAGGATCGAGTCGGGGGCGTCGAACCCGAAGGGTGCCGGGTTGCCGATGTTCAGCTTCAGGATCCGGTGGCCCTCGGATTCCATCCGTTGGGCGTGCTCGAGCAGCGGGCCGCGGATGTCGTAGAGGACGTTGTGGAGCTTATTGGACTGCTTGAACTCGGGCATTGTCCCAGCATATGACAGCAGCGCCCGGGGAAAACCGCAGGATTAACCCGCGCGGGGGGGACCACATGGGGGGGGGGTGGTGGGAAATACCGGCCCCGCCCATGTGCTTTGGCCAAT
>JAKDMV010000017.1 GCA_030452125.1 Micrococcaceae bacterium | reverse complement strand
TTCAGTGGGATTCATGACGTCCGTTGTGTGGGGTGGGCTGGGAACGGTCCCATTCTATCTGTCGGAGCAGTTACGTAGAATTGGTGACATGGTCGAAGCCCCCACGCCGCGCACGGTCTTCCATGTGGACATGGATGCCTTCTATGTCTCCGTCGAGCTCCTGACGCGGCCGGAATTGAAGGGGCGCCAGGTCATCGTGGGAAACCCCGGGGGGCGTTCGGTGGTGCTTTCCGCATCCTATGAGTGCCGTCGCCTGGGCGTCCGGTCCGCGATGCCGATGGGCACGGCGATGCGGATGGCACCGAAGGCCACGGTCATCGAGCCGAACATGGCTTCCTATCGCCTCATTTCTGAACGCATCATGTCGGTCTTCGCCGAGATCACCCCCCTGGTGGAACAAGTGAGCGTGGACGAGGCCTTCCTCGACGTCACGGGCAGCTTGCGTCGACTGGGTGAACCACTGGAGATCGGGCGCATGATCCGGGCCAGGTTCCGCGCTGAACTGGGCCTTCCGGCCAGCGTGGGGATCGCCAGGAACAAATACGTGGCGAAGGTGGCCTCGACCCGTTCCAAGCCCGACGGATTGCTCCGCATCGCTCCCGAGGACACGGTCGCCTACCTGCACACCCTTCCCGTCGAAGCCCTGTGGGGCGTGGGGGCCAAGACAAAGGAGGTGTTGGCCCGGGCCGGGATCTCGATGGTGAGCGAACTGGCCCAGACCCCGCTGGCCACGCTGGAACGGCTGCTTGGTTCCAATGGCCTCCACCTCCATGCCCTCGCCTGGGGCAGGGACGACCGTGCGGTGGAACCGGTCAGGGTGGAGAAGAGCATCGGTGCCGAGGAAACCTTCGCCGTCGACGTCCATGAAGAGGCGCCGCTGAAGCGGGAACTGCTGCGCCTGGCGTACCGCGTGGCCCAAAGACTCCGCGAGGCGGAGCGCCAGGGCCAGACAGTGGCCCTGAAACTCAGGTACTCGGACTTCACCACCATGTCTCGGAGCCGTCGACTGGTGCAGCCCACGAATTCCGCGCAGGTACTGCTGGCGGCTGCGGAAGGACTGCTGGCCGGGATCGGAGAACGACCGCAAGGGGTTCGTCTCATCGGCATCCGGGTGGAACAACTTTCCGATGCCGACGGCGGCATCCAATTGAGCTTCGAACGGAGCGACGGAAACTGGCGTCAGGCCGAGGAAACCATGGATCGCATCCGGCAGAGGTTCCCCGCCGGATCGCTGCAGCCGGCGACCCTGATGCGCCCACCGGAGAACCCACCCGAGGAGGAAACATAACTCGACTTCCCGGTGGTGGAAATGCAGACTATCCTTGACGGACCACAGGTAGCGAAAAAGTAATTGGACGTACTTGCGGCAGCGGGAACAATGCAGTTGCGGGAACCGTTGACTTATATATAGGGGTTCTCCGGACGGAGACCGACGGACACGAGGGATTGGGGAAGGGATCATGCCACTTTCCGAACACGAGCAGCACTTGCTCGAGCAGCTGGAAAAGCAACTGCACGAGGATCACAAGTTTGCCTCCTCGATGAAGTCAAACGCCGCACCCGGCGGCTATTCCACGCGGAACATCGCCATCGGCGCCATCATCGGAGTCGTGGGCATCATCGCTCTGTTGCTGGGTGTCTCCAGCCAATGGATCCCGGTCGGTGTCCTGGGCTTCGCGCTGATGTGCATCGGGGTCTATGTCGCTTTTTCGAAGAATGCCTTCGGCAAGGTCGGCAAGGGCAAAACCAGGTCAGGACCGCAGAAGAGCTCATTCATGGCGGATCTTGAATCCAAATGGGAAGCCCGTCATCGGGACGAGCACTAACGATCACTAACTAGTCGTCGGGCCTGGCCACCAGGCCCGAAGAAGGACCCTAGCCACCGCAGGGCGCAGGCCATCACGGCCGGCGCTCTTTTTTTGTGCCCTCAGGGCGCCACGACCTCGTGGTGAACGCCACACCCCCGCGGGCCCATCCCCTCCGGTGGCCCTCCGCGCCGTCCTCCACTTCCCGCCACCGGGTTCCTCCACTTTGCCCCACCAGGATCCCGGCGAGGGCGCACAGCCCGTGATTGCGCATCTTTTCGGGCTTTTTCCCGTCCGGCGCGCTCTTGTATACCAAATTCCCTCCACTCCTCACCACGGGCCTGCTTCCCTCTGATTGCAAGGAAAAGAATTTGCCCTATTGGTGGTAAAACTACCGTCTGTCGTTGACAGTGGGGCTTTGTGGAGTAAAGTGGGGGACTGTAGAGGTGATGGGGGATGACGGGGTGAACGTAGCTCCTTGATGACGGGAAGGCGGTGCGTATGTTCCTCGGGACGTACACGCCGCGTCTTGACGAAAAGGGGCGCATCATCCTTCCTGCCAAATACCGCGATGAACTGGCGAACGGGCTGGTTCTGACCCGGGGGCAGGAACGCTGCGTCTACGTCTTCAGCCAGCGGGAATTCGAGAACGTGCATGAGCAGATGCGTCAGGCACCGTTGTCCTCGCGGCAGGCGCGGGATTACATCCGCGTTTTCCTCTCCGGCGCCTCTGACGAGATGCCGGATAAGCAGGGCAGGGTCACCATCCCGGGGGCACTGCGCGCCTACGCCGGACTGGACCGTGAGGTCACCGTCATCGGTGCGGGGTCCCGGGCCGAGATCTGGGATACCCAGGCTTGGAACGAATACCTCGAAGAACAGGAGAGCACGTTCTCCGAGACAGATGAAGAAGTACTGCCGGGCATTTTCTAGCAACCGCTGGAAGCGCTCGGTGGGGTTGGACCAGATCTCCAGCCGCCCGTCAGCATCATCCTGGCTCCACTTCCCCGGAGCCAGGCCGATGAGGATCGGAGCGGAGGGGGATCTGGCCCAATCCCTACACCACGATTGCAAGCTGTGACACGCTGAAAGGGGACAGGGCATGACCGACGACATCACACCCCGTCCCACATCCGAGCGGCACGTACCGGTGCTGCTCGAACGTTGTGTAGGGCTGTTGGCGCCGTCGATCCAGGCAGGGATCGACCAGCGCGAACGGGCCGTCGTCGTTGATTGCACGCTCGGCATGGGCGGGCACTCCGAGGCGCTGTTGCGTCGTTTCGACCAGCTTCACCTGATCGGGCTGGATCGCGACGAGCAGGCACTGGCCTTGGCGGGGGAGCGGTTGGCGCCGTTCTCCCACCGGACCGATCTGGTCCACGCGGTCTACGACGAAATCGATGATGTGGTCGAGGACCTGGGCTTCGACGGCGTCGATGGCGTGTTGTTCGACCTGGGGGTTTCCTCGCTGCAGCTCGATGAGCGCGAACGCGGCTTCGCCTATTCCTTCGATGCCCCACTGGACATGCGCATGGACACCTCGACCGGACCGACGGCCGCCGATGTGGTCAACGACTATTCCGAATCGGATCTCGTCCGCCTGATCCGCACCTGGGGTGAGGAGAAGTTCGCCGGTCGGATCGCGTCGGCCATCGTCCGGGACCGGGGGATGCGCCCCTTCGAAACCACCGGCCAGTTGGTGGAGAGCATCCGCAGCGTCGTGCCGGCCGGGGCCGCCCGCACCGGGGGACACCCCGCCAAAAGGACCTTCCAGGCCCTGCGTATCGAGGTCAACGAAGAACTCGATGTGCTGGACCGGGCGCTACCGGCCTCGATGGACGTGCTGAACATCGGGGGCCGGGTGGTGGTGATGAGCTACCACTCGCTCGAGGACAAGCTGGCCAAGAAGCACTTCGCCGCGGCCTCCAAGTCCTCGGCCCCCCTCGGGTTCCCGGTCGAGCTGGAGGAGCACAAGGCCCGCTTCCGGAGTCTGACCAAGGGAACCGAGAAGCCGAATGACATCGAAATCGACGAAAACCCCCGCGCGGCATCAGCCAAGCTCCGCGCGGTGGAACGAATCCTGAAGAGGAGCTGAACATGAGCACCGCAACCCAGACGCGTGCAGTTCACGCACGGCAGAGCACCGCAGGCAGCACCGTCGGTGCCAACGCCCGCGCACTGGCTCCGACGCCCCTTCCTCGTTCCGAACCCAAGCCGCGCACACCGCTGTCCCTGGTCCCGGCCACGAAACGCAGCCGACGCGCCGGATTCGCCGTGTTCTGCTTCGCTTTGTTGCTGGCGGCGCTGGTCGGGGTCCTGGTCATCAACGTCAATGTGGCCAACTCCCAGTACGACATCGTGAGCCTCCGCGGCCAGGAACAGGCCCTCAGCCAGCAGAACGAAGCGCTGACACAGGAGCTCCAAAACCTTCAAGCTCCCCAGAATGTGGCAGTCAAGGCGGCAGAATTGGGTATGGTCACCCCGGGAACGGTGGCTTCGATCAATCTGGACACCCAGAAGATCGCCGGAAAGTCCACGGCCGCGGAAAAGGGAAAGCTTCCTTCCGCCCATGTACCGACACCGGCGGTCCCTGAAGACCAGGCCAAGAAACAGACGGTGGCGGACACGAAGTCCGAAGCCGCGGAGCAGCAAAGCAACATCGCCCCCGAGGGCAAGGCAGTCACCGACGGCGCCTCGGAGGCCGAGAGCAAGACACAAAAGAAGACCGACGAAGCTTCGAGCGAGGACCTGAACGGCGGAACCATCCCGGCTCCGGCGCAGCAGGGTTCCGGACAGTAGGGCAGCGAGTCCTGTTCGGTACGGACCTCGAGAAGAACCGATCAGCAACCCAAGGAATGAACTATGGCCAGGCCGCCCGCCAGGAAATCAAAGCACACCGAGCCGCGCCGTCTGCGGACGGGCCTGGCCCTTGCCATGGTCATGCTGGTCCTGCTCGGCGGACGGCTCTTCCTGGTGCAGGGGCTCGATCCGTCGGCTGCTGCGGAGGCGGCCACCGGCCAGCGGATCCGCGAAACGGACCAGCAGCCGGTGCGTGGCAAGATCCTGGACTCATCCGGGAAGATCCTGGCTGCCAGCTTTGAACGCTACGACCTGGTGGTCGACCAGCGCCAGGTTAAGGACTCGTTCAAGCGCAAGGACGGTGACGGCGGCCGGGACGTCGTGCAGACCGAAGACGCCGTCAAGGAACTCGCGGCCACCCTGGACATCGATCAGGACACGCTGAAGACCTCCATCATCGGCGATGAGGGGGCCAAGAAGAAGGGCTACTCCGTCGTGGCCAAAGGGGTGACCCCCGAAACCCGCAACAAGGTCCTGAAGATCGGGCTGCCATGGATCACCAGCCAGGAACGCTTCGAACGTGAATACCCCAACGGCACCGTCGCCGGCTCGGTATTGGGTTTTCTGCGGTCCAGCGAGGACGGGACCTCCCAGACCGGGGCCGAGGGCTTGGAATTGAGCCAGAACAAAGCATTGGCCGGTGAAGCGGGGACCAAGACCTTCGAGATCGCCGCCGATGGGGTCAGGATTCCGATGGCGACGCTCAAGGAAAAGCCGGCGGTCGATGGCCAGGACCTCAAACTCACGATCAACAGCGATATCCAGTGGGCCGCCCAGGAAGCGGTGATGGCCAAGCAGAAGCAGTTCAACGCCGAATGGGTCAACGCGGTGGTCGTCGAGGTGGACACCGGCAAGATCCGGGCCCTGGCGGATTCGACGACGGTGGATCCGGCGGACCCGGGAGCCACGGACGCCAAGTTCCGTCGTTCAACCACGGTGTCGCAGGCCTACGAACCCGGCTCGACCGGCAAGGCCGCCACTTTCGCGGCCGCCTTGGAGGAAGGCGTGGTGAAGCCCAAGGACCACTTCACCGTCCCGAACGAATACACCATCGGCAAGGAAACCATCCACGACTCGATGAAGCACGAGACCCTGGACATGACCACGGCGGGGATCTTCGCGCGCTCCTACAACACCGGCACCACGATGGTCGGCAGCAAGCTCAGCAACGAACAACGCTACGAATGGATGAAGAAGTTCGGCATCGGCCAGGGCTTCGACATCGGGGTTCCGGTCAACAAGGGCATCTTCGTTCCCCCGGAGCGCTGGGACCGCCGCCAGCAGTACACGACCATGTTCGGCCAGGGCTACAGCCTGACCTCCCTGCACACGGCCCGCATCTTCCAGGCGATCGCCAACCAGGGGGTCCAGATCGAGCCCTCGCTCATCGAGTCCTACACGGATCCGGACGGGACCGAACACGAGCGCAAGGAGGTCAAGAGCAAGCGGGTCATCTCCAAGAAGACCTCCAAGGAAATGCGGCGGATGATGGAGACCGTGGTGACCGACGGCACGGGGTATGACATGGACATCGATGGATACCGCGTCGGGGGCAAGACCGGAACCGGTCAGGCCGCCGGTCCGACGGGCAAACTCGACGGCTACACCAGCTCCTTCGCCGGGATGGCGCCGATCGACGACCCGAAGTACCTGGTCGTCGTGACGATGCAGCGGCCCAAGGGCAATTGGGAGAGCTTCAGTGTGGGCGACACGTTCACCTCGATCATGTCCCAGACCCTCAACAGCTACAACGTCCCACCCACCACCGATAAGCCCGATCCCTATAAGGTCTTCGTCGGAAAGAAGCAGAAATACGCATGGTGAACACAGTGCCCCCCACCCCCCAGGACGCCGAACGTGCGTTCCGTCCCGACCAGGCTCCTCGTCTGACCCTGAACGAGCTGGCCGGTCGCCTGGCCGAGCACGGCATCACGCCTCGGCTCCGGGGTGACGGCGGCACGGTGGTCCAGGGGGTATGCCTCGATTCACGAGCCGTGCTGGCCGGGGACCTCTACGCAGCGGTTCCCGGGGCACGAAGCCATGGTGCCGACTACTGCACCGCAGCCGCCAATTCCGGAGCCGGGGCGATCCTCGCCGACGAAAGCGGTGAAGAACGGGCGGCGGCCACCGGCCTACCGGTGCTGGTGGTGGACTCCGTGCGGGCCTCCGTGGGACCCGTGGCCGCCATCCTGTACGGATCGGAGGAGCCCGGGCTCGGCCTGATCGGTGTCACCGGAACCAACGGCAAGACCACGACGACGTACTTCATCACCTCGCTGTTGCGGGCGCTGGGCCAGCGGACCGGGCTGATCGGGACCATTGAGATCCTCGCCGACGGAACACGGATCCCCAGCGTGCTGACCACACCGGAAGCCCCGCAACTGCATGCGTTGTTGGCCCGGATGCGGGCGGCCGGGGTGGACACGGTCGCGATGGAGGTCTCCTCCCATTCCATCGACTATGAACGAGTCGGAGGCATGGCCTTCGGGGTCGCGGGCTTCACCAACCTCACCCAGGACCACCTGGACCTGCATGGCAGCATGGAGGCCTATTTCGAGGCCAAGTCCCGGCTCTTCGCCGCCGAGCGGAGTGCCCGTGCGGTCATCACGGTGGACGATGCCTGGGGTCGTCGCATGGCGCGCTCCAGCACCGCCGAGGTGTCCACCCTGCGGACCGTTCCCCGTGATGGGGCAGGAGCCGACGAGCAGCTGCCCGGTCGGGCGTGGAGCGTCCAGGGCATCGCCCAGCACGGTCTCGGTCATGAATTCGAAATTCACGGTCCCGACGGGGAACGGTTGCGCGCCCACACGGGCCTGCCCGGGCTCTTCAATGTCTCCAACGCCGCCCTGGCCCTGCTGATGGTCCATGTCGCAGGCATCGCCCTGGAAGACCTCCAACGGGTCCTGGACGCCTCCGACCCCCTGACCGTCGCGGTGCCGGGCCGGATGCAGGTCATCTGTGATTCCCCGGCAGCCGTCGTCGATTTCGCCCATAATTCAGACGCGCTCGAACGGGCCATCGAAGGCGTGCGGGGACAACATCCGGACTCACGGGTCATCGTCGTCTTCGGGGCCACGGGGGACCGGGACGCCACCAAACGCCCCACCATGGGGGCCGTCGCAGCCCGACACGCCGATGTCGTGATCATCACGGATGATGATCCCCACAACGAGGAAGCCGGAGGGATCCGCCGGGATGTCCTGACCGGGGCGTTGGAGGCCATCGAAGCCGAGGGACTGGGGAGCCAGGCCGCCGAGATCTTCCCGCGGGCGGACGCGATCGTGGCCGCAGTGGCGATGGCGCGGGCCGGGGACACCATCCTGGTGGCAGGGCGCGGGCATGAGGTCTGGCAGGAAGTCAACGGCGTGAACGTGGCCCTGGACGACCGGGTGGAACTGCGTCAGGCATTGCTCGCCGCAGGGCATAGCCCGCGCCCCGCCGAGGACGGTTCCACCGACTCGGCGGCCAACGGGTAAAGTCAAAGAGCCATGATTGAACTGAACACAGCCGACATTGCGTCCATTACCGGTGGGCGCATCACGGCCACCGCCGATCCCGGAACCACCGTCAGCGGTGTCGCCACCGACTCACGGGAGTGCGCCACCGGGACCCTTTTCGTCGCCAAACCCGGCGAGGTATCGGACGGCCACCACTTCATCGACCGGGCCTTCGCCGCAGGCGCCATCCTGGCCCTGGCCGAGCACGAGACACTGGATACGGCAGGGGCCGTGCACCCGGCGGTCATCGTCGACGATGCGGTCATCGCCATGGGCGCGCTGGCGGCCCATCTCGTGGAGCGGCTGCGGGCCGGCGGGACCCGGGTCATCGGCATCACCGGTTCCGCCGGGAAGACCACCACCAAGGACCTGCTCGCATCGATCCTGCAGACCTCGGGGCCCACGGTGGCTCCCATCGGTTCCTACAACGGCGAAGTCGGCGTCCCGCTGACCGTCTTCAATGCCACGGCCGAGACCCGGTACCTGGTCATCGAAATGGGTGCCACCGGCATCGGCCACATCACCTACCTGACCGACATGGTCCACCCGGACACCGGCGTCGTGCTGTGTGTGGGCACCGCCCACGCCGGCGAATTCGGCGGAGTGGAGAACATCGCCCGGGCCAAGGGCGAATTGGTCGAGGCACTGCCTGGCAACGGCACCGCCATCCTGAACCTCGACGACCCGCGGGTCGCCGCCATGGCGACACGCACCGACGCCGAGATCCTCGGATTCGCCATGGACGACGGCGGGAACCGGGCCCCGGTCATGGCCACCGACATCGTGGTCGCCGAGGGCGGCTACCCCGAATTCACGCTCGACCTGCCCGACGGTGGAAGCCACCGGATCCGTAGCGGACTCATCGGACGGCACCACGTCTCAAACCTGCTGGCCGCCGCGGCCGCCGCGTACAGCGTGGGCATCGACGGCTCCACGATCGCCGCGACCCTGCAGGACCGGGGGCCGGCGAGCCGGTGGCGCATGGAACGCACCGACCGTGCCGACGGCGTGAGCATCGTCAACGACGCCTACAACGCGAATCCCGAATCGATGCGTGCCGCACTGCGGACGCTGGCCGAACTCGGTCTGCCCTCGGAGGCGGGAGTCGCCCGCCGCACCTGGGCAGTCCTGGGCGAGATGCTCGAACTCGGCCCCGAATCAATCCACGAACACGACCTGGTCGGCCGCCTCGCGGTCCGGCTCAACATCAAGAAGCTGGTGGTGGTCGGCCAAGGAGCCAAGGCCGCCTTCAACTCGGCAGTGCTCGAAGGCAGTTGGGGAGACGAGGCGTACTACGTCGAGACCCCGGACGACGCCGAGGCATTGTTGGCTGACCAGCTGGAACCCGGAGACATCGTCTTGTTCAAGTCCTCCAACTCCGCAGGTCTACGCCACCTGGGCGACAGGGTGGCTTCCACTACCTGCTCGAACGGTGCCACCAGCGCGCTCGAAACGGAGGATCCCCGGTGATCTCCCTCATCATGGGCGCAGCCATCGCCCTGGTCCTGTCCTTTGCCGGAACCCCGGTCTTCATCAAGGTCCTGACCAAGCGCAGCTATGGCCAGTTCGTCCGGGACGACGGTCCGACCTCGCACCACACCAAGCGCGGGACGCCGACCATGGGCGGTGCCGTCATCGTCGCGGCCGTCTTCGTCGCCTATTTCGGTACGCACGGGATCCTGGGCCTGCTCGCCGACCATGCCCCCGGCCCCTCGGCCAGTGGGTTGGTGTTGCTGTTCCTGATGGCCGGCATGGGCTTCGTCGGGTTCCTCGACGACTACATCAAGATCTCCAAGCAGCGCAGCCTCGGGCTCCGGGCCTGGCAGAAACTGCTGTTGCAGGCGATCGTGGGGATCGCCTTCGCGATCCTCGCACTGAAGTTCCCCAACGGCAAGGGTCTGACCCCGGCCTCCACCCATTTGTCCTTCACGCGCGACACCGCCCTGGATCTGGCGTTCTTCGGCCCGCTGATCGGGGCCATCCTCTTCATCATCTGGGCGAATGTGATCGTCACCGCGGCCACCAACGGCGTGAACCTCACCGACGGCCTGGACGGGCTGGCGACCGGGGCGTCGATCATGGTCTTCAGTGCGTACACCCTGATGGGCATCTGGCAGTTCAACCAGGCCTGTGGATCCTCCCGCTCGATCGGGTCGGTGTGTTACGAAGTCCGCGACCCGATGGATCTGGCCCTGCTCGCGGCGATCCTCTCCGGGGCCCTGATCGGGTTCCTGTGGTGGAACACCTCCCCGGCACAGATCTTCATGGGGGACACCGGCTCACTGGCCATCGGTGGTGCCGTGGCGGCCTTCGCGCTGCTCTCACGCACCGAGGTCCTGCTGATCATCCTCGCCGGACTGTTCGTGATCATCTCCTTGTCGGTGATCATCCAGGTCGGCTTCTTCAAACTCTCCGGCGGCAGACGAATCTTCCTGATGGCTCCGCTGCAGCATCACTTCGAACTCAAGGGGTGGGCCGAAGTCACCGTCGTCGTGCGCTTCTGGATCATCTGCGGACTGTGCGTCGCCGTTGCCTTGGGTCTCTTCTACGGCGAATGGGTTTTGGGACTGTGAACGTGCGTTTGGACGATCTGACCAGCTGGGACGCCGACTGGAGCGGCCTGCGGGTCGTGGTGGCCGGGCTGGGCGTCACCGGCTTCTCCGCCGCCGATACCCTGATCGAGCTCGGGGCCGCCGTCGTCGTCGTCGATACCGGCGCCGGGGAGGAAAGCGCCCAGCGGGCCGACACCTTGAAGATCGTCGGTGCCCGGGACGTCCTGCTGGGCCCGGAACACACCCAGGGACTGCCCACCATCGACGGCCGGGTCGCCGATCTGGTCATCGCCTCACCGGGCTGGCCACCGCATCACCCGCTGCTGAGGGCTGCCGCCGAAGCCTCGGTGCCGATCTGGGGCGACGTCGAACTCGCCTGGCGGGTGAACCACCGTGAAGGGCGCAAGACCGCCGAATGGCTGGTCATCACCGGGACGAACGGGAAAACCACCACCGTGGGGATGACCGAGGCCATGCTGCAGGCGGGCGGGCTGCGGGCCGTCGCCGCCGGCAACGTCGGCACGCCCATCCTCGATGCGGTCCGCGACCCCGAGGGGTATGACGTGATCGCCGTCGAGCTCTCCAGTTTCCAACTGCACTACACCCACACCCTCTCGCCGCTGGCCTCGGTGGTGTTGAACATCGCCCAGGACCATGTGGACTGGCATGGCTCCTTCGAGCAGTACCAGGCGGATAAAGCCAGGATCTACGAACGCACCCGGGTGGCCGCGGTGTACAACGTGGAGGCACCGATCACCGAGAAAATGGTCGAAGACGCCGATGTCGTCGAGGGATGCCGGGCCATCGGCTTCACCACCTCGGTCCCCGCGCGCAGCATGCTGGGGGTCGTCGACGATCTGTTGGTGGACCGCGCCTACATCGCCGAGCGCGGTGATTCGGCCGCCGAACTGGCCTCGTTGGAGGACTTCGGGGGAGTGGCACCGCGGCATATGGTCGCCAATGCGCTGGCTGCCGCGGCGCTGGTCCGCGCCTACGGGGTCGAACCGGAAGCCGTCCGCCGGGGACTGCACGCCTATGAAGGCGGGGACCACCGCATCCAGGCCGTCGCCCGTCGGGACGACATCCTGTGGATCAACGATTCCAAGGCCACCAACCCGCATGCCGCCGCCGCATCGCTGGGCTCCTTCGGCTCGGTCGTCTGGATCGCCGGAGGGCTGTCCAAGGGAGTGGACTACTCCGAACTGGTGACGCGCTTCGCCGACAAACTCCGAGCCGTGGTGCTCATCGGAACCGACACCTCCGCGCTGCAGGAGGCATTGCGGCGACACGCGCCCACGGTGCAGGTGATCGAGGCGCCGGTAGGCGAAACTGGTACACAGACAGCAGATGGTTCGGATCGGCAGGAACGCGAAACGTCGGTCATGGAAGCGGCTGTTCAAGCCGCGGCGCGGATCGCCGAGGCCGGGGACACGGTGCTCATGGCGCCGGCGGCGGCATCCATGGACCAGTTCACGTCCTACGCCCACCGCGGCAACGCCTTCATCGAAGCGGTCGGCCGGCTCATGGAGGACGAAGAAAACTAAGGAGTATGCGTGGAACCCCCCACATCACGCCCCACCGGTGGATCGGGCCGCAAGCCCCGGATCCGCAGGACGGGCCTCCACGGGGGCAACGCAGGCTCAGCGGGACATCCGCCGGCGTCCGGTCCATCCGGCACCGCCGATACCGGGGCGCAGGAGTCGGCCCCGGCCACCAACGCCCACCCCGGCAGCCCGAAGAAGGCCTCCTCCCCGCGGAAGAAGGGCCTCCAGGCCCCCGACCGGTCGCGGGCCCTCATCACCCGGACCCCCGGACGCGAGAACACGGCGGCCACGCGGGGCAGGACCCGGGAGAAATCCACCCAAACGCCGGTCGCCCGCTTCTGGAACTGGGTTGAAGGCGACCCGCATAAGGACGGACGGACCGGGTACTACCTGATCCTGGGCAGCACGTTGGCCCTGACCGTGATCGGCCTGATGATGGTCCTGTCCTCCTCCTCCGTGGAAGCGATCAGCAGCAACCCCGATGCCTCCTCCTACGACCAGGTCATCAAACAGGGCGTCTGGGCCGTCGTGGGGGTCGCGATGATGCTCATCATCTCGCGGTTCTCGCTGCCGACGTTCAAGAAGCTGGCGTGGCCGGCCCTGTTCATCAGCGCCTTCCTGCTCCTGCTGGTCCTGACACCGCTGGGGCTGGAGATCTACGGGAACAAGAACTGGATCAAGATCGGTTCGCTCACCTTCCAACCCTCCGAAGCGGCGAAGCTGGCCCTGGCGGTCTGGGCGGCCTCCGTACTGAGCAAGAAGTCCAAGCTCATCGACCAGACGTCCCACGCCTTGATCCCGGTCCTCTTCCCCGGGGGCGTCCTGCTCCTGGGACTGGTGATGGTCGGCCGGGACCTGGGCACCGCACTGGTCATCGGTCTGGTCCTGGTGGCCACGTTGTTCCTGGGCGGGGTCCGGCTGAAGCTGTTCGCCGCGGCCGGGGTGCTCGGGGCCATCGCGGCCGTGGTCATGGTGATGGTCTCCGGCAACCGCATGACCCGCATCTATGCCTGGCTGGGGCTGAACTGCGATACCCAGCCCGGCGCCTGCTACCAATCCACCCAGGGCATCTATGCGCTGGCCTCAGGCGGCTGGTGGGGTGTGGGCCTGGGCCAATCACGGCAGAAGTGGAACTACATCCCCGAGGCCTCCAACGACTTCATCTTCACCATCCTCGGTGAGGAGCTCGGACTGTTGGGCACCCTGGTCGTCGTCGTGCTCTTCGCGATCCTCGCCATTGCGATGTACCGGGTCGCGGCCCGCCACCAGGACGGGTTCGTGCGCATCGCCACCGGCGGCATCATGGCCTGGCTGATCGGCCAGGCATTCCTGAACATCGGCATGGTCACCGGGTTGCTCCCGGTGATCGGCGTCCCGCTGCCCTTCATCTCCTCGGGTGGTTCGGCCCTGCTGCTCTCGCTCATGGCCGTCGGCGTCGTGTTGTGCTTCGCCCGTTCCCGCCCCGACGCCAGCTCTGAACTGCCCACCGAAGCCACGACCCCGGGCGGGACCCCACGCAAAGCCAGGAAGGCCAACCCATGAACCATGTCCCCTCGGTGGTGATGGCCGGCGGAGGAACCGCCGGCCATGTCTCACCCCTGCTCGCCATTGCCGATGCCCTGCGGGAGGCCGAACCCCGGCCCGCGATCCGCCTGGTCGGAACCCCCTCGGGGATGGAAACCCGGCTGGTGCCGGCGGCCGGCTACGAGTTGGAGACCATCGCCCGGGTGCCGATGCCACGCCGTCCCTCGCTGGACCTGCTGAAGCTGCCGTTCCGTTTCGTGGCGGCAGTGCGGGGGGCCCAGAACATCCTGCGCCGGGCCGAGGCCGACGTGGTCGTCGGGGTCGGCGGCTACGTCTGCACTCCGGTTTATCTGGCGGCCCGTCGGCTGCACATCCCGGTGGTCGTGCATGAGGCCAACGCCAAGGCAGGCCTGGCCAACCGGGTCGGCGCGCGCTTCGCCGCCGCCGTGGGCACCGCGTTCGAGGGCACCGGCCTGCCCGGAGCCGAACTGGTCGGCATGCCCATGAGCCGCCGGATCGCCGGATTGGACCGCGCCGCGGCCCGGGTCGAAGCCCGCAGCGCCCTGGGCCTGGACCCACAGCTGCCGACCCTGGTGGTCACCGGCGGATCCTCCGGCGCCCTGTCGGTGAACCAGGCCCTCATCGGTGGTCTCCGCCGCCTGGCCGGGGACGCCGGCGCCGAACACCCGGGATTCCAGGTCCTGCACGTCACCGGCAGCGGCAAGGCCATGGTGGACGAGGACGGGGAGCCGCTGTCGCTGCCCGGCTACCACCAGGTCGAATACGTGGACGGGATGGAACAGGCCTACGCCGCCGCGGACCTGATCATTGCCCGGGCCGGAGCCGGCACGGTCTGCGAGCTGGCCGCCGTCGGACTGCCCTCGATCCTGGTCCCGCTGCCGATCGGCAACGGCGAACAGGCACAAAATGCCAGCGACCTGAAGGCCACGGGGGGCGCCATCGTGAAACCCGATGACGAGTTCACCGCCGACTACGTCGCCCGGGTCGTCCCCGGGTTGCTGGCCGACCCCGGACGCCTGGACACCATGTCCGCGGCGGCCCGGGCGCTGGGGCGCCGCGACGCCGCCGAACAGATGGCCCGCCGGGTGCTCGACGCGGCCGCCGGGCAGCGGGGCGTCCGCGCCCCGAAGAGAGGACACTAGAGGCATGCAACAACGTCATACGCTGGCCGAGCTCGGCCGGGTCCATCTCATGGGGATCGGCGGGGTCGGGGTCTCCGCCGTCGCCCGGCTGATGCTGGCCCAGGGGGTCGCCGTCACCGGCAGCGACGCCAAGGACCTTCCGGTCCTGGACGAACTCCGCGCCCTGGGGGCGGTGATCCACGTCGGATACTCCGCCGCGGAGCTGCCGGAGGCCGATACCGTCGTCGCCTCCTCGGTCATCAAGGCGGGGAATCCCGAATATGATGCCGCCATCGACCGCGGGATGCGCATCCTGCACCGCTCCGAGGGGCTGGCGGCCACGATGGATTCCCACCATGTCGTCGCCGTCTGCGGCACCCACGGCAAGACGACGGCCACCTCGCTCATCGCCGTGATGCTGCGCCAGGCAGGAGCCTCACCGTCCTTCGCCATCGGCGCCAACATCGCGGGGTTGGGGGTCAACGCCGAACATGGCTCGGGGCGGATCTTCGTGGCCGAAGCCGACGAATCCGACGCCTCGTTCCTGAACTACCGTCCCGATACCATCGTGGTGACCAATATCGAGGCCGACCACCTGGACCACTACGGCACCGAAGCCGCGGTGCATGAGAGCTTCCACCAGTTCGCCTCTTTGTTGCCCGACGGCGGATTGCTGATCGCCTGCGCCGACGACCCCGGGGCCCTGGCCCTGGCACGGCGCCTCCGCGCGGAACGTCCTCTGGTGCGGGTGCAGACCTACGGTTTCTCCGACTCCGCGGACCGTCGGCTGAGCAACTCCCGGCCCGAGGAGGGACGCTTCGCCTGCGATCTGGACTGGGGCAGTGGCGGATCCGGGCGGCTCTCGCTCTCCGCCCCCGGGGACCACAACCTGCTCAATGCGGCGGCGGCCTTCGCCGTCGGACTGGACTGCGGGCTGGATCCGGGGACGGCTCTCGACGGCCTGGCGGCCTTCACCGGGGCGGCCCGGCGTTTCGAGCTCCGGGGCCGGGCCCACGGGGTCACCGTCTACGACGACTACGCCCACCACCCGACGGAGGTCCTGGCGGCGCTGCGGGCCGGCCGTGCCGTGGCGGGGGAGCATGGCAAGGTCCATGTCGTCTTCCAACCGCATCTGTTCAGCCGGACCCGCGAATTCTGGGCGGAGTTCGCCGATGCCCTCTCCCTGGCTGATACGGCCCTGGTGCTGGAGATCTACGCAGCCCGTGAACAACCGTTGCCCGGGGTCCATTCATCCCTCGTGGCCGATGCGTTGAACACCGCCGGCGGGTTGGTCGATCGCGGGGACGTGGCGGCCCGGATCTCCGAGGTGGCCCGCAGCGGCGATATCGTGATGACCATCGGCGCCGGGGATGTCACCGAACTCGGACCGGTGATCGTTTCGAGGTTGGAATCGGGCGCATGAGCGGGGGATCCTCCGGCGGCCCCAACGTCGTCACCCTGCCCGAATCGCCCGGCCGGCGTCTGCGTCGACGCATCCTGTGGATCGGCGGGGCCGTCGTCGCGGTGATCGTGGTCCTGATGCTGGTGCTGCTCTATTCGCCCCTGCTGGCCGTGCAGACGATCACGGTGGAGGGCAATAAGCTGGTCCCGACGAAGACGATCACCACGGCGCTGGAACCATTGGAAGGAACTCCATTGCCACGGATCGGTCCGGGGCGGGTCAAGGACCTGCTCGCGGATCAGGAAGCCATCCATGACGTCGTTGTCCAGGCCCATGCCCCCGGGACCCTCGAGGTGCGGATCGTCGAGTTCGCCCCGGTGGCCATCGTGGAGAACGATTCGAAGTCCTACGACCTGGTCGGAGAGGACGGCAGGACGTTGTCCAGCGTCAAGAAACGCAAGGGCGTCAAGCTTCCGCTGATCGACGGGAAGGCCTCGGAGCAGGATCCGGAGGTCTTTTCCTCCTTGACCGGCGTTTTGGCGGCCTTGCCTTCCTCGACGTTGAAAAAGCTTGACCATGCCAGCGCGCAGACCGTCGATTCGGTTGAACTCTCCCTCACGACCGGGCAGAAGGTCCTGTGGGGGAGCGACGAACGCAGCGGTGACAAGGCACGGGTCCTCACGGCCTTCCTGAAGGACAAGAAGCAGGCGGGCGTCAAGACCTTCGACGTCAGCACCCCCGACCACCCGGTCACCCGGTAGGGGTCGGGGCATGCGGCAGGAACCACCCCACGGTAATGGTGCGACACGCCTAGGCGGTCGTTGCATGCCGGGGATGCAAAACATAGCGTCTTAGTAGCAGGTACTTGACATAACTATAACCCTCAACTTGAGGGTTAACGTTGGTCCGGTTGAAGCTTCCTAAGACTCAGCAGCACATCGAACAAGGGAAACAGGACGTGGCAGCTCCACAGAACTACCTCGCCGTCATCAAGGTCGTCGGAATCGGCGGTGGCGGCGTCAACGCCGTGAACCGCATGATCGAGGTCGGCCTTCGCGGCGTCGAATTCATTGCGATCAACACCGACGCGCAGGCGCTCCTCATGAGTGACGCCGACGTGAAGCTCGACGTGGGGCGCGAACTGACCCGTGGCCTCGGCGCGGGCGCCAACCCGGAGGTCGGCCGCCAGGCAGCGGAAGACCATGCCGAGGAAATCGAAGAGGTCATGCGCGGCGCCGACATGGTCTTCGTGACCGCCGGCGAAGGCGGTGGTACCGGCACCGGCGGGGCCCCCGTCGTCGCCCGCATCGCCCGTTCGTTGGGGGCGCTGACCATCGGCGTCGTCACCCGTCCGTTCACCTTCGAGGGCCGTCGCCGTGCAACGTCCGCCGAGGCCGGCATCGACGCCCTTCGCGACGAGGTCGATACCTTGATCGTGATCCCGAACGACCGGCTGCTCTCCATCAGCGATCGGAACGTCTCGGTACTCGATGCCTTCCGTTCCGCCGACCAGGTGCTGCTGTCCGGCGTCCAGGGCATCACCGACCTGATCACGACCCCCGGGTTGATCAACCTCGACTTCGCCGACGTGAAGTCGGTCATGCAGGGGGCGGGTTCCGCCCTCATGGGCATCGGCTCGGCCCGGGGCGAGGACCGTGCGGTCCAGGCCGCCGAGCTGGCCATCGCCTCACCGCTGCTCGAGGCGTCCATCGACGGGGCCCACGGCGTGCTGCTCTCCATCCAGGGCGGTTCGGATCTGGGCCTGTTCGAGATCAACGAAGCGGCCCGCCTGGTCCAGGAGGTCGCCCACCCGGAAGCCAACATCATCTTCGGTGCCGTCATCGACGACGCCCTGGGTGACGAGGCCCGCGTGACCGTCATTGCGGCGGGGTTCGACCAGGTTGATGTCACCAGCGCACCGGCGCAGCCGCGACAGCAGCAGAGCGGACCGGCAGTGCCGCAGCAGGCGCCGCCCACGACGGTCCCGGGCACCATCCCGCTGGCCCCGTCCGAGGGAGCCGCCTCGGCGCAATCGACGCCCGGCTCCTCCGGCCAGTCCGCGGCCTCCGCCCCCGAAGCGGCCCCCGCTGCCTCCCAGGGGTACGACGAGCTGCCCCACGTCGTGGAGCAGGACCTCTCGTCCTCCTCGCATGACGATCTGGATGTCCCCGACTTCCTGAAGTAATCCCCGACAGTGGCCCTGATGGGGTCGACGGCGCGTGGCCCGGTACCATTCCGGGTGGCGCGCCGTTGTCTGATTTGGAGTGGTGGTCTTGCTTCGCTTTGAGTTCCCCGGCCCTTCGCCGGCGCAGGTGGCCTTCACCTCGACCGCCGAGGGCAACTTGGCCTTGCACGTGGGCGACCACGCCCCGGAGGTCCTTCAACGACGTCGGAGGCTGGAGGACCGGCTGGGCCTGGAACCCGGGAGCCTGCGGTTCATGAACCAGACGCATTCGGTCACGGTCCATACCGTGGAACCCCGTCCGGCGGCCCCGAACCAGCAGGTCGACCCGGCCCGGGACGCCGGGGTGGGGGAGAGGTCCGCCGAGGCCGACGCCCTGCTGTCCCCGGACGGCTCGATCCCCCTGGCGGTCATGGTCGCCGATTGCGTACCGGTCGTCTTCGTGGCCGCCCGGGACGATGGCGGACTGGTCACCGCGGTGGCCCACGCCGGGCGCAACGGCCTGCTCGGGGGCATCCTGACCAACACGGTCGAGGCTATCCGCGAGGCCGGGGGCGCCCGGATCCATGCGTGGATCGGTCCTGCGGTATGCGGGGCCTGCTACGAGGTTCCTGCCGACATGGCGTCGGACGCCGCGGCCGTGATGCCCGGAATCGAAGCCAGGACCTCCTGGGGTACTCCTTCACTGGACCTGCCGGGTGCGGCGGCCACCCTGTTGGCAGGTCTGGACGTGGACGTCACCTCCACCGGGGTGTGTACGGTCGAGGACCAGGACTACTACTCCTACCGGCGTGATGCACGCACCGGCCGTCTGGCCGGAATCGTCTGGCCGGCCCAGCTGTCGGAGAGGAACACATGAACACCACCCCCGCCCCGGCCCCGGATGAGGCCCGGCGTCGCGAGGGCCTGGAGCAACGACTCACGGCCGTCCGCGAACGCATCACCACCGCGACCCGTGCCGCCGGACGGGACCAGGAGCCCGAACTGGTGGTCGTGACCAAGTTCTTTCCCGCCTCCGACGTCCGGCTGCTCCACGAGCTCGGGGTGCGCGAGGTCGGTGAGAACCGCGACCAAGAAGCCTCCGCCAAGGCAGTTCAGGTCCAGACGCTGGACCTGAACTGGCATTTCATCGGCCAACTCCAAAGCAACAAGGCCAAATCGGTGGTCCGTTACGCAGCGGCCCTGCATTCGTTGGACCGGGCCTCCCTGGCCCGGGCGTTGGGCAAGGCCATGCACCGCGAAACCGAGCGCCGGGCCGAGGAGGGGCTGGCTCCCCGAGCGGACCTGGCCACTGTGATCCAAGTCGACCTGCGTGCCGCGGACCAGCGCACGGGGGACGACGGCGGGATCGGACGCGGCGGCGCGGAACCCGAAGAGGTCCAGCAGCTGGCCGAGCTCGTCGCCGAAACCGAAGGTCTGGCCCTGGCCGGGGTGATGGCCGTGGCCCCGTTGGGTCAGGACCCGACTCCGGCCTTCGAACGGCTGGCCGGAATCTCCGCCTCCTTGCGGGCCGACCACCCCACCGCGGACTGGATCTCGGCGGGGATGAGCCACGACCTGGAACAGGCCGTGGCCGCCGGGGCGACACACCTCCGTGTCGGCTCCGATGTGCTCGGCCAGCGCCCGCCGGTGCTGTAGCGTCGTTTGCAGCGGAGACTCAAGCGGGAGAAGACCCCTCGCCGCGTACGATCATAAGGAGAAGACCATGGCTGGCGCCTTGCGCAAGACGATGATCTACCTGGGACTCGCCGACGGTGACGAGCACTACGAGGACGAGCAGTCCGAGATGCCCGAACAGCAGCAGCTGCAGCAGCGTCCGGAACCGTCCCGTGTCGAGCCCGAGCGGGCCCCCATGGCAGTCGCCGCTGAACCGGAAACGGAATACCGGGCTCCGGTCACCCCCATCAAGCGCGCGCCTTCATCCAGGGACGAGGATTCTTCATTGCGGCAAATCACGACGGTTCACCCCCGTTCATATAACGACGCCAAGGTCATCGGCGAGAGCTTCCGGGACGGCATCCCGGTCATCATGAACGTCACGGACATGGGTGAAGGCGACGCCAAGCGTCTGGTCGACTTCTCCGCCGGCCTGGTCTTCGGGCTGCATGGCAGCATCGAACGCGTCACCAACAAGGTGTTTCTTCTCTCACCGGCCAGCGTCGAGATCCTGGGTGAGGACAAGAAATCCTCCGAGGACACGGCAACCTTCTTCAACCAGAGCTAGCGGCCGCTTCGTACCGTGGGAATTCTTTTCGGACTGGTCTATGCCGCCTTGACGGTCGTCCAGGTCATGCTCATGCTGAGGATCGTCTACGACATCGTCCAGATGTTCGCCCGGGGCTGGCGTCCCCGCGGCATGGCGCTGATCCTGGCCAGTTTCGTCTACCGCATCACCGATCCGCCCATGCGGTGGCTCCGGTCCAAGATCAAGCCCTTGGATGTGGGCGGGATGCGCCTGGATCTGGCTTTCCTGATCCTTTATTTCGCCATCATCATTGCCAAGGTCGTCGTTCTGCAGATCGGGCGATAGGCTCTTGTCTCCCGACCGAGGTCAAAGGTTAGTCTTCGGTGCGGGAAACGTTATAGTCTTGAAACAGGAAGTATGCCGCGGCAGCCGCTGCAGCTTGCTTACATAACCGGTGTAATCGCCCTCGGGCCGCAATCAGGCGGCCGGGGAGAGAACTAAGTATCGAGGTGACCAGATGGCGCTCACGCCAGAAGATGTAGTCAACAAGCGTTTCCAGCCAACGAAGTTCCGGGAGGGCTACGATCAGGACGAAGTTGACGACTTCCTGGACGAGATCGTCGTGGAACTGCGTCGACTGACCCAGGAGAACGAGCAGCTGCGCCAGCGCGTCAGCGAGCTCGGTGGCTCCACGGACGTCGAAACCGGCAGCGTTCCGGCCCCCGTCGCCGCGGCCCCCGCCAGCGAGACCGCCGCCGCTCCGGCCGCGGAATCCGCTCCGGTGACCGGCAACGTCGACGAAGCAGCCGAAGAAGCCTCCCCCGAGGTCGAGGACGCCCCTGCCACCGAGCAGACGCCGACCACGCCGGAAGCTCCTGCTGCCGCCGCGGCCCCCACCGCCGATACCGCTGCCGCAGGATCCGGTTCCGCCGAGTCCGCCGCCGGTGTGCTGGCCATGGCCCAGCGCCTGCACGACGAATACGTCGGCGCCGGGGTCGAGCAGCGCGATAAGATCATCGCCGAAGCCCAGCTGCAGGCCACGAAACTGGTATCCGACGCCGAGGACAAGAGCACCAAGACGCTCAACTCGCTGGAGGACCAGAAATCCGTGCTGGAGCGCAAGCTCGACCAGCTGCGTGGCTTCGAGCGCGACTACCGGGCCCGCCTGAAGTCCTACATCGAAGGTCAGCTGCAGGATCTCGAGTCGCAGGGCCCCATCGCGACCCCGGATTCCCAGGACAACGCCTAGCCAATCGTTGCGGGGAGGACGCTTCGGCGTCCCACCCACGACCATGTCTGTCGGCGGCCGGATCACCCGGCCGCCGACATCACGTTAAGGACCCCGATGGATCAGGACCCCGCAGCACGCACCGAGCATGAGGCCCCGGCGCCCCCGCCGAAGGGTGCCAGCGGCCGGTTGATCGCGCTCTCGCTGGGCATCGCCGTCCTCGGGGCCGGCCTGGACCAGCTGACGAAGGCCCTGGTGCAGGCCAGGATGGAACTGGGCGAAACGATCGACGTGATCGGATCGGCCCTGCAATGGCATTACATCCTGAACTCCGGGGCCGCCTTCTCCATCGGTACCTCGGTGACCTGGATCTTCACCATCATCATGGCCGTCGTCGTGGTCTACGTCCTGACGCTGCTGCGCAAGGTGAGCTCGGGATGGTGGGCCGTGGCCCTGGGAGGCTTGCTGGCCGGTGCCAGCGGCAACCTCATCGACCGGCTGTTCCGTGAGCCCTCGTTCGGCATGGGCCACGTCGTGGACTTCATCGCCGTCCCGCACTTTGCGATCTTCAACGTGGCCGACTCCTTCGTGGTGTGTTCCATGATCGGCATCTGCCTGCTGCTCTTCCGGGGCATCGGACTGGACGGCCTGCCGGTGCCCGAGAAGACCACCCGGAAGAGCGGGAAAGCCGACGAATCGTGAGCCCGACCATCTTCGCCGTCGGGCCCGAGGAAGCAGGCCAGCGCGTCGACGCCCTGCTGGCCGCCCGACTGGAGACCACCCGCAGCGTGGCTGCGCGCTGGTGCGCCGGGGGCCATGTGCTGCTCAACGGCAGCCAGGTCGCCAAATCCCGCAAGGTGGCCGACGGCGACGTCGTCAGCGTCGATCCGCCCCCGGAAACAGACCCGTTGGAAGTGAGGGCCGAATACGTGGAAGCCATGAAGATCCTGGCCGAGGACGACGACTACGTGGTCATCGACAAACCCGTCGGGGTGGCCGCCCATCCTTCCCCCGGGTGGGTGGGGCCCACGGTCGTCGGCGCGTTACTCGCCGCCGGCTACCGCATCTCCACCTCCGGGGCCCCCGAACGCCAGGGCATCGTGCACCGGCTGGACGTGGGGACTTCCGGGGCGATGGTCGTGGCCAAGACCGAGCGGGCCTACACGGCACTCAAACGTGCCTTCAAGGAACGCACCCCCTCCAAGACGTACCACGCCCTCGTCCAGGGGCTGCCCGACCCGTTGTCCGGGACCATCGATGCACCCATCGGCCGGCATCCGGGACATGACTGGAGGTTCGCGGTCCTCGAAGGCGGACGCGATTCGGTCACCCACTACGAGGTCCTGGAGGCCTTCGGTCGGGCCAGCCTGGTGAAGGTGCAGCTGGAGACCGGACGCACGCACCAGATCCGGGTGCACTTCTCGGCCCTGCGCCATCCCTGCGCGGGAGACCAGACCTACGGGGCCGACCCGCGGTTGGCGGCCGACCTCGGACTGACCCGGCAGTGGCTGCACGCCTACCAGCTGGGGTTCCCGCATCCGGTCACGGGGGAGTGGGTCGAGGTCGAGAGCAGCTACCCGCAGGACCTCTCCCACGCCCTGGAGATCCTCCGCGACGGGGACCTGGGCTACTGAGCCCCCGCCGCGTCGACCTCCACGGACCCGGGGCCGCCCGGCCCCCGACCGGGACACGCCTGCCGCCGCGCGGGGAAGTTCGGAAGGGTCGCCTCCGGGCCTAGAATGGATCGGTGGCCAGCTCAAACCGGGACGGATTCGTCCACCTTCATACGCATACCGAATACTCGATGCTCGACGGCGCCGCGCGCCTGACCGACCTCTTCGAGGAGACCAAGCGCCTGGGCATGCCGGCCCTGGCCACGACCGACCACGGCTATCTGTTCGGGGCCTTCGACTTCTGGAACAAGGCGACCAGTGCGGGGGTCAAACCCATCATCGGGGTCGAGGCCTACGTCACCCCCGGAACCTCCCGCAAGGACAAGACCCGGGTGCGCTGGGGCGAGGCCCATCAGAAGCGGGACGACGTCTCCGGCGGTGGCGCCTACACCCATATGACGTTGCTCAGCCGCAACAACGAAGGCATGCGCAACCTCTTCAGGGCCTCGTCGATCGGATCGTTGGACTCGGTGTTCGGCAAGTGGCCGCGGCTGGACCGCGAACTGCTCGAGCAGTACAGCTCAGGGCTCATCGCCACCACCGGCTGCCCCTCGAGCGAGATCCAGACCCGCCTGCGGTTGGGCCAGTACGAGGAGGCCAAGCAGGCCGCCGGTGAATACCAGGACCTCTTCGGCAAGGAGAACTACTACTGCGAGCTGATGGACCACGGGCTGGACATCGAGCGCCGGGTCACCAAGGATCTGCTGCGGCTGGCCAAGGAACTGAAGCTGCCGCTGGTGGCGACCAACGACCTGCATTACACGCACGAACGCGATGCCAAGGCCCATGAGGCCCTGTTGGCCCTGCAGTCGGGCTCCACGCTGCTGGAACCGACCTATGACCAGGGGGGATCACGCTTCGCGTTCTCGGGAACCAGTTTCTACCTGAAGTCGCCGCAGGAGATGCGCGCGCTCTTCGCCGAGTTCCCCGAGGCCTGCGACAACACCCTGGAGATCGCCGAACGGTGTGAGGTCTCCTTCAACACCGACGCGAACTACATGCCCAAGTTCCCCTGCCCGCCGGGGGAGGACGAAACCAGCTGGCTGGTCAAGGAAGTCGAATCCGGCATGCGGTACCGCTACCCCCAAGGCGTCCCCGAGGCCTCGCGCCGGCAGGCCGACTACGAGCTGGACATCATCACCAAGATGGGCTTCCCCGGCTACTTCCTCGTCGTGGCGGATTTCATCAACTGGTCCAAGGACAACGGCATCCGGGTCGGCCCCGGACGTGGTTCCGGCGCCGGCTCCATGGTGGCGTACGCCATGCGCATCACCGACCTGGACCCGCTGCAGCACGGGTTGATCTTCGAACGCTTCCTCAACCCGGAGCGTGTGTCCATGCCCGACTTCGACGTCGACTTCGATGATCGTCGCCGCGGCGAGGTCATCAACTACGTGACCGAGAAGTACGGCGACGAGCGCGTGTCGATGATCGTGACCTACGGCTCGATCAAGACCAAGCAGGCCCTGAAGGACTCGGCCCGGGTCATGGGCCACCCCTTCAGCATGGGCGAGACGCTGACCAAGGCCCTGCCGCCGGCCGTCATGGCCAAGGACATCCCGCTGGCCGACATCGAGGACAAATCCGCCCAGCGCTACTCCGAAGCAGCGGATTTCCGCCAGATGCTGGCCGCCGATCCGGAGGCCGCCAAGGTCTTCGAAACGGCGAAGGGCATCGAAGGGCTGAAGCGCCAGTGGGGCGTCCACGCGGCGGGGGTGATCATGTCCTCGGACCCGATCATCGACGTCGTGCCGATCATGCGCCGTTTCCAGGACGGGCAGGTCATCACGCAGTTCGACTACCCCACCTGTGAAACTCTCGGGCTGATCAAGATGGACTTTTTGGGGTTGCGGAACCTGACGATCATTTCCGACGCGATCGAGAACATCAAGATCAACCGCGGGATTGACCTGGACCTCGAACAACTCGAGGTGGACGACCGGGCCGCCTACGAACTGCTGGCCCGCGGGGACACCCTGGGGGTCTTCCAGCTCGACGGCGGACCCATGAGGTCGCTGCTGCGTCTGATGCGCCCCGACAACTTCGAAGACATTTCCGCCGTCATCGCGCTCTATCGTCCGGGCCCGATGGGCGCGAACTCGCACAACAACTATGCGCTGCGCAAGAACGGCCTGCAGGAGATCACCCCGATCCACCCCGAACTCGAGGAACCGTTGCAGGAGATCCTCGACAAGACCTACGGCCTGATCGTGTACCAGGAGCAGGTCATGGCCATCGCGCAGAAGGTCGCCGGGTTCTCGCTGGGCCAGGCGGACATCCTGCGCCGGGCCATGGGCAAGAAGAAGAAGGCCGAACTGGATAAGCAGTACGCCGGCTTCCACCAGGGCATGCTGGACAGCGGGTTCTCCGAGGCCGCCATCAAGGCCCTGTGGGAGATCCTGCTGCCCTTCTCCGACTACGCGTTCAACAAGGCCCATTCGGCGGCCTACGGCCTGGTCTCCTACTGGACCGCCTACCTCAAGGCCCATTATCCGGCCGAATACATGGCGGCCCTGTTGACCAGCGTCGGCGACGACAAGGACAAATCGGCGCTCTACCTCAACGAATGCCGCCATATGGGCATCACCGTGTTGCCCCCCGACGTGAATGAATCACAGCTGAACTTCACCCCGGTGGATACCGACATCCGTTTCGGCATGGGAGCCATCCGCAACGTCGGCTCCAACGTGGTCAACGCGCTGGTGGAGGCACGCCAGGAGAAGGGCGCCTTCGAGACGTTCACCGACTTCCTGCAGAAGGTTCCCGCGGTGGTGTGCAATAAGCGCACCATCGAATCGCTGGTGAAGGCGGGCGCCTATGATTCGATGGGCCACCCACGGCGGGCCCTGGCCATGATCCATGAGGAGGCCGTCGACTCGGTCATCGTGCTCAAACGCAACGAGGCCGCCAACCAGTTCGACCTCTTCAGCGCCCTGGACGATCCGTCCGCCGGCTCCGGGCTGGCCATCGACGTCCCGGATCTGCCCGAATGGGAGAAGAAGGACAAGCTTTCCTTCGAACGCGACATGCTCGGGCTCTACGTGTCGGACCACCCCCTGCAGGGCCTGGGCAACCTGTTGGAACAGCATGCCGACCTCTCCATCACCCAGGTGCTCTCCGAGGACGGGCCGCGCGACGGGCAGATCGTCACGATTTCCGGGATGATCACCTCGCTGCAACGGCGCATTGCCAAGAACAGCGGGAACCCGTACGCCCGGTCGGAAATCGAGGACCTCGGCGGCTCCATGGAGGTCATGTTCTTCGGTCAGGCCTACGGGCCGATCGCCAGCGTGCTGGCCGAGGACCTGATCGTCGTGGTCCGCGGTCGACTGCAACGGCGCGACGACGGGGCGGTGTCCTTGAACGCCCAGGAACTGACCATCCCCGAGATCAGCGAGGACGGGCTGGCCGGGCCGGTGGTCATTTCGATGCCCAGCCACAAGGCCAACGAGGCGGTGGTCACACAGCTCGGTGAGGTCCTGCGCACCCACCAGGGCAACACCGAGGTGCGGGTGAAGCTAGCCGGCACCCGCAGCGTGGAACTGATGCGCCTGGGCATCGACTTCCGGGTCAACCCCAACCCCGCACTGTTCGGGGACCTCAAGGTGTTGTTGGGCCCCACCTGCCTGGACATCTAGCGTCGCCGGTCCGCCGTAGCACTCGGCGGGCCGGGGCCCGAGGCCGTAAACTGGTGCGGTGACGAATTCAACCCAGACCCCCGGATCCCTCCCCGTCCTGCGGACCATCGACCTGCGGGGGACCGCGCTGGACCATGCGGGCCTGAAGGCCGCCCTGCCCCGGCCGGAGAACGACTTCGACTCGGCCTCCGACGCCGTCGCGCAGATCATCGCCGAGGTCCGGACCGGAGGCTACGCGACGTTGGCGGAACTGGCCCGACGCTTCGACCACGTGGAGCAAAGCAGCACCGTGGTCCCCGCCGAGGCCCGTCGCCGTGCCTTGGACGAACTCGATCCTGCCGTCAGGGACGCGCTGGAGGAGTCCATCCGCCGGGCCCGCCTGTTCGCCGCCGCCCAGCGCCCGGCCCCCGCCACGGTGGACTTCGGCCAGGGAGCCACCGTGACCCAGCGCTGGGAACCGGTACGCCGGGTGGGGCTGTACGTCCCCGGCGGGCTGGCCGTCTACCCGAGTTCGGTGGTCATGAATGTCGTCCCGGCACAGGCCGCCGGGGTGGGGTCCATCGCCCTGGCCTCGCCTCCGCAACAGGAATTCGGCGGGCTGCCCCACCCCACGATCCTCGCGGCCGCGGAACTGCTGGGCATCACCGAGATCCATGCCATCGGAGGCGCGCAGGCCATTGCCGCCTTCGCCTACGGGGTCGACGCCGATACCGCGTCCACGCCGACAGAGGGCATCGAGCCCGTCGATGTCATCACCGGGCCGGGAAACGTCTTCGTGGCCACCGCAAAACGTCTGGTCAAGGGGGTCGTGGGAATCGACGCGGAGGCCGGTCCCACCGAAATCGCGATCCTGGCCGACGCCGGCGCCACCGCCCGGTACGTGGCCGCCGACCTGATCAGCCAGGCCGAACATGATCCCAACGCGGCGGCGGTGCTGGTCACCGATTCCACCGAGCTCGTAGTGGCCGTCCGGCAGGAGCTGGACGGGCAGATCGCCGCAACGAAGCACGTCGAACGGGTGCGGACCGCACTGGCGGGTCGCCAATCGGCCGTCATCCTGGTCGACGACCTCGCCGCGGGGCTGCGCGTCTGCAACACCTATGCCGCCGAACACCTGGAGATCCTCACCGCCGATGCCGCCGCGGTGGCCGCACGGGTGACAGCGGCCGGAGCCGTCTTCGTCGGGGAACACAGCCCGGTGAGCCTGGGGGACTACAGCGCCGGCTCCAACCATGTCCTGCCCACCAGCGGAACCGCTGCCTTTGCCTCGGGGCTGAACGTGCTGACGTTCCTGAAGGCCATCCAGGTCATCGACTACCCCTCTGCGGCGCTGCGTGAGGTCGGTAATCATGTCGTGGCGTTGGCCCGGGCCGAGGACCTCCCGGCGCACGGCGACGCGGTCAGCCATCGCATCGGGGGTCACTAGGGACGACGGCAGCACCGGCCCCGGGTCCCGGGGCGGGGCCTACACAGGGCGTCCTGGTGGCCTTCGACACGTCGAGGGGCTCCGAACATGACATGATGGTGCTGCCGTGACCATGTCCTTGATCACGTAGCCGGGTCCGAAGTCCGGCCCATGACCCCAGGAAAGGTGGAGTGGATGCGTTGCCCATTTTGCAGGAACTCCGACTCCCGGGTCGTTGACAGCCGGCTGACCGAAGACGGTTCGTCCATCCGCCGGCGTCGTCTCTGCAGCTCTTGCGAACGACGGTTCACGACCTTGGAAACGACGAGCCTGAATGTCGTCAAGCGATCCGGCGTCGCCGAACCCTTCGATCGCGCCAAAGTCATCTCCGGGGTGGGCAAGGCGTGCCAGGGCCGGCCGGTCACCGATGACGACCTGGCGCTGCTTGCCCAGGAAGTCGAAGAAAGCGTCAGGGCCTCGGGCGCCGCGGAGATCAACGCCAACGAGGTCGGATTGGCGATCCTGGGCCCGCTACAGAAGCTGGACCAGGTCGCCTACCTGCGGTTCGCCAGCGTCTACCAGGGCTTCGAGTCGCTCGAGGATTTCGAAAGCGCGATCGCCAAGCTGCGCAGTGAAGGCCAGCCGCGCCCCGACGCCGCCCATCAGCGTCCCCTGACCGCCGAATAAGGAACCGCAGGGTCCCGGACCCGACGGCTTCCCGCCGCCGCATCCGGCCCTGCCGGCCGGCAGGCTAGTCGTGGAGGCCGTGGTGGATGGCCGACTGCAGTGCACCACCGACAATGCCGGCATTGTTCTTCAGATGTGCCGGTTCGATCGGGGTGCGGAGCTTGAGCTGGGGCAGGAAGTCCTCCGAACGCTTGGAGATCCCGCCGCCCACCACGAAGAGCCGCGGGGAAAAGAGGAACTCCACGTGGGAGAAGTAGCGCTGAAGCCGCACCGCGTAGTCCTCCCAGGACAAGCCATCGCGTTCGCGGGCCGAGGCGGAGGCCTGGGTTTCGGCGTCGTACCCGTCGATTTCCAGGTGCCCGAGTTCCAGGTTCGGGACCAGGACGCCGTTGTGGACCAGCCCCGATCCGATGCCGGTGCCGAGCGTGATGAGCATGACGGAGCCCTTGACCCCGGCCCCGGCCCCGTACCTGGCTTCGGCCAGTCCCGCGGCGTCGGCGTCGTTCATGACCTGGACGGGGCGTTGGAGCACGTCGGTGAAGAGCGTGTCGACATCCGTGTCGATCCAGGATTTGTCGACGTTGGCTGCCGAGAGCGCCACGCCTTCGTGGATGATCGCCGGGAAGGTGATGCCCACCGGGGCGTCTGTGGCCGGGGCCTTGTCCCGGGTGCCGAGTTCCTCGAGGATCTGCCGGACGACCTCGGCCACGGCCTGCGGGGTGGAGGGGGTCGGGGTATCGATGCGGTACCGCGAGCCGAGCAGCTTGCCCTTCTTCAGGTCGACGATGCCGCCTTTGATCCCTGTGCCGCCGATATCCACGCCGATGGCAGTGGAAACCGTGTTCTTCTTGCTTTTCTCGTCCTTCGACATGGTGCTCCTCAGCGGGGGATGGGAGGGCCGGGTCAGGCCACGGTCAGGATTTCGGCGCCCTGGTCGGTGACCAGGAGGGTGTGCTCGAACTGGGCGGTGCGTTTGCGGTCGCGCGTCACGGCCGTCCAGCCGTCGTCCCACATGTCCCAGTCGACCTTCCCGAGCGTGAGCATCGGTTCGATGGTGAAGACCATCCCGGATTCGATGAGTCGTGAGTAGGCAGGCGCTGCGTCGTAGTGCGGGATGATCAGACCGGTGTGGAAGGCCTCGCCGACGCCGTGGCCGGTGAAATCGCGGACGACGCCGTAGCCGAAGCGCTTCGCGTAGGCGGAAATCGTCCGGCCGATGACATTGATCTCGCGTCCTGGCATGACGGCCTTGATCGCCCGACGCAGGGACTCCTCGGTCCGTTCGACCAGCAGACGGGAATCCTCGTCGACGTCCCCGGCCAGGAAGGTGGCGTTCGTGTCGCCATGGACGCCGTTGATGTAGGCGGTGATGTCGATGTTCACGATGTCCCCGTCCTGCACCACGGTGGTGTCGGGGATGCCGTGGCAGATGACTTCGTTGATCGAGGAGCACAGGGACTTGCTGAAGCCGCGGTAGCCCAACGTGGAGGGGTAGGCCCCGTGGCTGATCAGGTAGTCGTGGCCGACCCGGTCCAGCTCGTCGGTGGTGACGCCGGGGACGACGGCCTGCCCGACCAGTTGCAGGGCCTCCGCCGCGATCTTCGAGGCGTGGCGGATCCGTTCAACGGTCTCGGGGGACTTCACCTCGGAACCCTCGAATTTCGCCGGGGCCGGCTTGCCGACATATTCGGGACGGGTGATCGAGGCCGGAACATGACGCTGCGGCGTCGGGGTTCCGGGGACGAGGTTTCCAAGGGGGGCTGTGGACGTACGTGGCATGTTCTTGATCCTATCGCCATCTTCGCCGCCCGGAGTATGGTGGGCTCCCCAGCTGAGCCCGACCCTGCGTCGGGGAACCGAAAGAAAGAGGTACGGCATGAGCGATGGCAGTGGAACCCCGGGCGGCAACTTCTGGTTCAACGTCAACACCAAGCAGGTCGAATCAGGCCCGCAGTCGGACTGGTCGCAACTCCTGGGCCCGTACGACACCCGCGAGGAGGCCCAGGGCGCGCTGTCCCAGGTGGCCCGGAACAACGAGGCCTGGGACGACGACGAGGACTAGCTAGAAGCCGTGTTCCTCGGCGGGGAAGGTCCCCTCGACGACGTCCCGGTGGTAGGCGGCGGCCGCATCGCCCATGACCTGGCGCAGATCGGCATATTTCTTCACGAAGCGCGGCAGCTTGCCCGGGTTCAGGCCCAGCATGTCCTGCCAGACCAGGACCTGGCCGGTGGTCCCGGCCCCGGCCCCGATGCCGATCGTGGGCACCGACACGGCCGCGTCGACGGTCGCTGCGACGTCGGCGGGGACCATCTCCATCAGGACGCAGAACGCCCCGGCTTCCTGGAGTGCGGTGGCATCGTCGATGAGCTGCTGGGCGGCATCACCGCGCCCCTGGACCTTATAGCCGCCGAGGGCGTGTTCGGCCTGCGGGGTGAACCCGATATGGGCCATGACCGGGATGCCGGCGTCGACCACCGCACGGACGTGTTCGGCCCGGCGGGCGGTGCCCTCCATCTTCACTGCATGGATGCCCGTTTCCTTCATCAGCCGGACCGACGATTCGACGGCGAGCTGCGGGGAGGCCTCGAAGCTGCCGAAGGGTAGATCGCAGACGACCAGGCTGCGCCGGGCCCCGGCGGTCACGGAGCGGGCGAAGACGGTCATCTCGTCCAAGGTGATGGGCAGGGTGGTCGAATAGCCCATGACGTTGTTCGCCGCGGAGTCACCCACGAGCAGCACCTCGATGCCCGACTCGTCGAAGATCGATGCGGCGTACTGGTCGTAGGCGGTCAGCATGGCGAAGCGGCGGCCTTCGGCCTTGGCGCGGGCCAGGTGGCCGATGCGGACCCTGCCGCCGGCCGGGGGCGGGGTAGTGGACTGACCGGAGTCGTAGGGGGAGGGTTGTTCGTGCGACATGTCCATCACGATACGTCACCGGTGGGCCGGGACACTGGGACGTACACGGATTCCGAGTAGTGTTGAGCGCGGTGGAACGGCCCGGAACCACCGCAGCATTCGCCGGATCAGACGAGGAGCGACGCATATGGACCGCCAGCAGGAATTGGTGCTCAGGACCATTGAGGAGCGCGACGTGCGCTTCGTACGCATGTGGTTCACCGACGTGGTCGGATCGCTGAAGTCGGTGGCGTTGGCCCCGGCCGAGGTGGAGGGCGCGTTCGAGGAGGGACTGGGGTTCGACGGTTCTTCCATCGAGGGCCTGTCGCGGATCTACGAATCAGACATGCTCGCCCAGCCGGATCCCTCGACGTTCCAGATCCTGCCCTGGCGCGGGGAGATCGAACCGACCTCACGCATGTTTTGCGACATCCTGACCCCGGAAGGTGAACCATCCCCGGCGGATCCCCGGCATGTGCTCAAACGCCAGTTGGCGGCCGCGGCGGACCAGGGGTTCACCTGCTACACCCACCCCGAGGTGGAGTTCTACCTGCTGAAGTCCGATGACCTGGGCGACAACGGTGAACCGATCCCCGTGGACTACGGCGGCTACTTCGATCACGTGACCGGTGGCGTCGGGCAGGATTTCCGTCGTCGTGCGGTGACCATGCTCGAGGCGGTGGGCATCTCCGTGGAGTTCAGCCACCACGAGACCGGTCCCGGCCAGAACGAGATCGATCTGCGCTATGCCGATGCGTTGCAGACCGCCGATAACATCATGACGTTCCGGACCGTCATCAAGGAGGTGGCGCTGCAGCAGGGGATCTACGCGACGTTCATGCCCAAACCCTTCTCCCGCCACCCCGGTTCCGGGATGCACACCCACTTTTCGCTGTTCGAAGGTGATTCGAACGCGTTCTTCGAAGCAGGGCAGGAATACCAGCTCTCGCAGACGGCCCGGCAGTTCATCGCCGGGATCCTTCACCATGCCCCCGAGTTCACCGCCATCACCAACCAGTTCGTGAACTCCTATAAGCGCCTCTGGGGCGGCGGAGAGGCACCGAGCCACCTGTCCTGGGGCCATAACAACCGCTCGGCCCTGGTCCGGGTGCCGTTGTACAAGCCGAATAAGGGCCAGTCGGCGCGGGTGGAATACCGGGGCATCGACTCCGCCGCCAACCCGTATCTGGCCTATGCCGTCATCCTCGGCGCCGGGCTGAAGGGCATCGAAGAGGGCTACGAACTCGCTCCTGCGACCGACGACGACGTCTGGGGCCTCAGCGCCGCCGAACGCCGGGCGATGGGCCATGCCCCGCTGCCGGGATCGTTGCACGATGCCATCCGCAGCATGGAGGACTCCGAACTGGTCGCGGGCATCCTGGGTGAGCAGGTCTTCGACTCGTTCCTGCGCAATAAGCAGGATGAATGGAACGAGTACCGCCAATACGTCAGCCCCTTCGAGACCTCCCGCTACCTCGGCATCCTCTAGGCGGATTCCGTGAGCCTGACGCGACAGCTGATTTCCGCCGGGTTCGACGACGTCGAGCGGGCCAAGCGGTTCCTCGGGGACGAGATCCTCGCGGGAGCCGATGAAGCCGCGCTCTTGGCCGGTCTGCGGGCGGCCGCGGATCCGGACCAGGCCCTGTTGCTGGTCCTGCGTCTGGCCGAGCGGGCCCCGGGGATCCTGGACCGGCTCCACGACGTCGACGCCGCGATCCCGGTATTGCGCCTGTTGGGGGCGTCGGAGGCCCTCGGGGATTTCCTGGTCAGGCATCCGGAACAACTCCGAATCTTCGCCCAAGAGGAGGGGCCCGGCGACGAGGCCCCCGACCCCGGGGCCTTCGCCGGGGCATCCGACGATGACACCCGCCCGGAGGCCCCCGGGCTGGATCCCTCCAGCGGGCCGGACGTCTCCGACGGGGACGAGGAATCCGGCACCCCCACGGAGAACTCCGATACCGCCGTCGTTGCCGGGGCGCCCGAGGGGTGGCGTCAGGTGCCGTACCGCACGTTGCGCCAGCGCATGCTGCGCGCGGTGGGAGCCGATCCCGACGACGAGCTGCCGGTGGCCACCCACGAGGGCAAGGACGGCTATGCCCTCCTGCGCGTGGCCTATCGGGCGGGACTGGCCCAACTGGCGTTGCGTGATGTCGGGGCCGAAGACCCTTCGGCCGTCATGCCGGCCGTGGCCGCCGAACTCGCCGACCTGGCAGGGGCCGCCGTCGACGGGGCCCTGGCCATCGCCCGGCTCGAAGCCGCCGAACGGTTCGCCGCCGACGCGGTGGCCGCCGTGCATCTGGCCGTCATCGGGATGGGCAAATGCGGGGCCTGGGAGCTGAACTACATTTCCGATGTGGACGTCATCTACGTCCACGAGGCGGAGGACCTGGACGACGACCGTGCGGCCGAGATCGCCGCGACCCTGGCCATCGGGATCTCCCGGGCCATCAACTCCCCGGGCCCCGAGCCGTCGCTCTGGGAGGTCGATGCGAATCTACGGCCCGAAGGCAAGGACGGTGCCCTGTCCAGGACGTTGTCCTCGCATGTGGCCTACTACGACCGGTGGGCCAAGAGCTGGGAGTTCCAGGCCCTGTTGAAGGCGCGGTGCATCGCCGGAGACATCGAACTGGGGCGTCGCTACGAGGAAGCCGTCGCACCGATGATCTGGAACTGCTCGGAACGCGACGGATTCGTGGAATCGGTCCAGGGGATGCGCAAACGCGTGTTGGAGAACATCTCCCCCGATGAACGTTCCCGTCAGCTCAAGTTGGGCCCGGGGGGATTGCGCGATGTCGAATTCACCGTCCAGCTCCTGCAACTGGTGCACGGCCGGGTCGACGAGACCCTCCGGGTGAGGGATACGACGTCGGCCATCACCGCCTTGAGCGTGGGCGGGTACATCGGGCGCGCCGATGCGGCCGACTTCGACCAGGCCTACCGCTATCTGAGGGTGCTGGAGCACCGGCTCCAGTTGGTCAACATGCGTCGGACCCACCTCATGCCGGTCAAGGAGGAGGCACTGCGTGTCCTGTTCCGGGCCTCCGGGGGGAAAGCGGTCAGCGGTCGCAAACCCGCCGACGAACTGACCCGCCAATGGCAGAACACGAAGCGCTCGGTCCGGCGTCTGCACGAGTCGATCTTCTACCGGCCGCTGTTGGCCTCGGCGTCGAACCTGTCCACCGACGAGGTCAGGCTTTCGCCCACGGCCGCCCAGGCCCGGTTGGCTGCATTGGGGTATCTCGACCCGAAGGGGGCCATGCGCCATATCGAGGCGCTCACCACCGGGGTGCGTCGTCGTGCCGCCTTGCAGCGCCAGCTGCTGCCGGTCCTGCTCGAATGGTTGGCCGAGGGGGTGGACCCCGACGCGGGCCTGCTGGGCTTCCGTCGCTTGAGTGAGGCGTTGGGGGAGTCGCACTGGTACCTGGGCATGCTGCGCGATTCGAAGGCGGCCGCCGAACGGCTCTGCCATGTCTTGTCGGGTTCGCGTTTCATCACCGACCTGCTGGAGGTGTCCCCCGAATCGGCATCCTGGCTGGGGGACGACCGGGAATTGCGGCCACTGAGCTTCGACCAGTTGTGGCAGGAGAACAAATCCAAGCTCAAACGGCATGGCAACCCGGAATCGGCCATGCGCCTGGTGCGTCTGAACCGTCGGCGTGAGCTGTTGCGGATCGCCTTGGCCGATTCGGCGAACCTGCTGAGCATCGACGAGATCGGTTGGGCCCTGTCCGATGTGGACCGGGCAGCGGTCCTGGCCGCTTTGCGGGTGGCCGAAAGCCACGAGTTCGAGACCACCCGGCGGATGACCGACCTGCTGGTGGTGGCCATGGGCCGTCAGGGCGGCCGGGAGATCGGTTACGGGTCCGACGCCGATGTCATCTATGTCCACCGGCCGTTGGAGGGGGCAGATCCGCAGGAGGCGCAGCAGCAGGCACTGCGGGTCTTCGCCCATGTGGGAAAACTGCTCACCCAACCGCTGAAACCTGCGGTGCTCGCCGAACCCAAGCTGGTGGTCGACGCGGGTCTGCGCCCGGAGGGGAAGAACGGTCCACTGGCCCGGTCGCTGGAGTCCTTCCGCGGCTACTACGACCGCTGGGCCCTGGTATGGGAGCGTCAGGCGCTCCTGCGGGCCCGGCCGATGGCTGGTTCCGACAGCCTGGCCGCGGAATTCATGACCCTGGTCGACGGCGTCCGGTACGGCCGGGGCGCCACCCCGGACGAGGTGCGTGAGATTCGCAGGGTCAAGGCCCGGGTGGAAGCCGAACGGCTGCCGCGTGGCGCGGATTCGACCCGACACGTGAAGTTGGGACGTGGCGGCCTGAGCGACGTCGAGTGGCTCGTTCAACTCCTCCAGCTCGAACATGCCAAGGATCATCCCGAACTACGGACCACCTCCACCCGTGAGGCACTGGCCGCGTTGGCCGAGCTGGAGTTGTTGCCCCCGGGCGACGTCGAACTGCTGGATCGGGCGTGGTTGCTGGCCACCCAGATTCGGGGGGCCTCGGTGGCCTGTACCGGTCGTGCCTCGGATGTCCTCCCCCGGTCATGGCGGGACATGGAAGCCGTCGCTCGGTGGTGCGGTTATCCCGCGGGGAATGCCTCGGAACTGGAAAACGACTACCGGCGGGTCACGCGCAGGGCCCGCAGCGTCTTCGAACGCCACTTCTACGGTTTCGAGGAAAACGGCCACGACTGACGTGGCCCCCCCGTCACGCGGGGTGACAATGGAAGGTAGGGGACCATGGTGGAGGCACCAATGCCGCCGGGTCCGGCTCCGGAACAACGAAAGTGGGAATCATGCATGTGAGCAAGGCCGATCTCGACGAACTCGTCGCGCTGCACCTGGAGAAGGCAAAGACCGCCCCGCATGGTCGCAGCGCCACGGCGGTGTTGAAAGACGGGAAGCTACGCCAGACATTGCTGGCGCTGGATGCCGGTTCCGAAATGGCTGACCACAGCAAGCCCGAATCGGCCACCCTGCTGGTCCTGCAGGGGACGGTCACGGTTCGTTGGGCCGAGGGCGAGCAGATCATCAACCACGGTGGGCTGTATGTGATCCCCGACGTCGTCCACAACGTCCTGGCTTCGGAGCCGTCAGCTTTCCTGCTGACCACGATCGCCGGCTAGCACGAGTCCGGCTCCTCGCCCCGGGCCGACGCGTGCCTCGGGTTATGGAGGGCCGGCTGTGGGGTAGGCCGCCGCTTCGGCTTCGGTTCAGTGGGCGCGGCGCGGTGTTTTCCCCGCGCCGACGGCCCACCGTTCCGCTCTCTTGCCCCTCACCGGCCCGCTTCCGGGTCGTGTTCTGCACACCCCGGTGG
>JAKDMV010000104.1 GCA_030452125.1 Micrococcaceae bacterium | reverse complement strand
GTGCACAGCCTTGTTACTAGCCGAACACCGGGTGCCGGCCGTCGGGGATCGCTCCTTTGGCGTCGCCGCCATCGGCAACGAGATGGGTGGGTACCGCTGGCGTGCGGTCCCACCTCAAATGAAGAATGCCGGTTCCCTCGTGGAGGAAACCGGCACTTTTGCGTAGTCGTTCTTTAGCGCCCGCGCATTGAACGGCGATCAGGGCGGGCCTTATTGGGGTCGATGCCCTTGGGAATGGGAAGTTTCGCGCTGCCCAACGTGGACAGACGCATGTCCACGGCATGGACTTCCTGCTTATTGAGCGTCTTGGGGAACTTCTTCATCTTCTTGGACACATCGCCCAAACCGGTCTGTCCATCGTTCGAACCCGCGTTGATGACGTGGATCGGCACGTTCGGCAGGACACGGTTCATTCGCTTGCGCTCGGCATCCACTAGCGGGCGAACCCGGTGGGTCGGCCCTTCGGTGACCAGCACGACCCCACAGCGACCGATGCCGCGGAAGACGAGGTCCTGGGTCTTGGGACTGACCGCCACGGGTTGTTCCGTGAGGATCCAGCCACGCTTCAAGACGGACATGGATGCGCCGGCGGCACCCGGACGGCCTTCAAGCTGCTTGAAGGCGGCCTTCTCGGCACGACGGGAGAGGATGAGCAATGCTGCCAGCAAGCCCAGCGGAATGGAGACGAGCAGTGTGGTGATCCAGTTGTTGATCACCAGTCCGATGACCAGGCCAACGGCGATGATGCCGAAGAATGCCAGGACCATCCACCACACGGCGTTGGGGTCATTACGCCGGGTCATCTGGAAGACCTGGCCGAGCTGCTTCAGCCGACCTGGTTCCTTGGCGGCCTTCTCGGCCTTGGGCTTGCGGGAGAACAACGAACGCTTGGGCTTGGCGCCGTCGTCTGCGGGGGAGTTAGAAGTTCTGGCCATAGTGGTCCAATTCTACGTGATCGGCGAGCTACTGTTGGGCAGCGAGGAGAGTGGCTGCCTCTTGCTTGGTCGTTCCGGAGCTCTCGATATGGGCCATGTCCTCGGGAATGGGCAGACCCTTCTTGCGCATGGCGCCCGCCCAGAGGCGTCCGGCGCGGTAGGACGAGCGCACCAGCGGTCCGGCCATGACGCCCAGATAGCCGATTTCCTCCGCGAGCTTCTGTAGTTCGACGAATTCCTGGGGCTTTACCCAACGGTCCACGGGGGCGTGCCGTTCGGACGGGCGGAGGTACTGGTTGATGGTCAGCAGATCGCAGCCGGCTTCGTGCAGGTCCTTCATGGCATCGACGACTTCTTCGGGGTTTTCGCCCATGCCGAGAATGAAGTTCGACTTGGTGATCATCCCGTTGTCGTGCCCCCGGCGGATGACGTCCAGCGAGCGCTCGTAGCGGAAAGCAGGACGGATCGATTTGAACAGCCGCGGGACGGTTTCGACGTTATGGGCATATACCTCCGGGGCCGACGCGCAGATCTCGTCCAGGTATTCCTTCTTGCCGGAGAAGTCGGGGATCAACAGTTCGACGCCGGTGCCCGGGTTGAACTGGTGGATCCGGCGGACGGTTTCGGCGTAGAGCCAGGTTCCCTCGTCCTCGAGGTCGTCGCGGGCCACCCCGGTCACGGTCGCGTAGCGCAGACCCATCTGCTTCACGGACTGGGCGACCTTGAAGGGTTCGGAACGGTCCAGGGCGGCCGGCTTTCCGGTGTCGATCTGGCAGAAGTCGCAGCGACGGGTGCACTCGGAGCCGCCGATGAGGAAGGTCGCTTCGCGGTCCTCCCAGCATTCGAAGATGTTCGGGCAGCCGGCCTCTTCGCAGACCGTGTTCAGGCCCTTGTCCTTGACGAGCTTCTTCATCTCGACATATTCAGGGCCGATTTCAACCTTGGCTTTGATCCACTCGGGCTTACGTTCCACGGGGGTTGCCGAGTTGCGCTGTTCAATGCGCAGCATGCGGCGTCCTTCGGGGGCGAGGCTCACAGTAGGGCTCCTTCATCGGCGATGGGGGTGTTCGTTTTGATGGCTGGTTCGAGTAGGCGGGTCAGTTCGTCCTGGACCCGGTCGAGCACGTCCAGGGTGCGGACTGTTCGGCCGCATTCTTCGGTGATGCTTGTCGTGGAGGCATCGGTGATGCCACAGGGGATGATCCGCGAGAATGCGTCGTCGTCGTTATCGCAGTTCAGCGCGAAACCATGCATGGTCACTCCATGGTCCACACGGATGCCGATGGCGGCGATCTTCCGGTCCTGGGCGCCGTCGGTGCCCAGGACCCAGACTCCGGCCCGGCCATCGACCCGCTGTGCGGTGATGCCGAAGTCGGCGACGACGTTGATCAGCATCTCCTCGAGCCGGTGGACGTAGTCGCGGATGCCGGAGTGGTTGGCCAGTTCGACGATGGGGTAGCCCACGAGCTGCCCGGGGCCATGCCAGGTGATCTTGCCCCCGCGGTCCACGGAGATGACGGGGGTTCCATCAACCGGCAGATCCTGGGGTTCGGTGCGTTTGCCGGCCGTATAGACGGCGGCATGCTCGAGTAGGAGGACTTCTGGCCCATGCATCCGGGCAGCCACTTCATCGTGGATCCGGCGTTGCAGGTCCCAGGCCTCCTGGTAATCAACGTAGTCCGGGGCGAAGCCCAGCCGCTGGAAGGAGATGGTCATGCGCCATACGCTACTCGCCGTCGGTGGCAGGTTCGAATTGGGGTCGAATCCGTTGCTGTGGATAACTTCTGCAGGTCAGCGCGACATTCGATAGAAATGGAGGATGGGTGCACCGAACGAGTGGAGACGTCGACCAGAGTTGAAGGATTGGGCACTTGAACACGAACTCGGGCGAGGAAGTAGCGGAACCGTATATGTCGTCAGGCAACGTCATACGGGGGTCCGTGCCGCTCTGAAGGTTGCCGCTGCCCAGGACGGTGGGGAAGAAGGCAGCTGCTCGAAGGAAGTCCAGGCCCTGGCCTCGATGAGTCATGAACACATCGTGGAGTTGATCGGTGCGGTCCCGACCGATCACGGCGAGGGCATCCTGATGGAGTACCTTCCGGGCGGCTCGGTGGCGGACCTGATCGCTGCCCGCGGACCATTGACGCTGGGCGAGACGGTGACGGTCCTTGCCCCCGTGGCCGGAGCCGTGGCGTTCCTGCATGGGAATGGGGCCGTTCATGGCGACATCGCCCCGGGCAATGTCCTGTTCACCGCGGCGGGGAAACCGAAACTTGGTGATCTGGGGTTGGCCGTGCTGGTGGGTGGACGGCAGGACGAATCCGGAACCCCCGGCTTCCGGGCTCCCAGTTCCGAACCCGAGGAATCCGGAGGCAGACGGCTGCGACCGGCCCGGGACGTATATTCCTTGGCGGCATTGGCCTGGTACATGGTGACGGGGCGGGTCGCCGGGCCCACCCATCAGCGACCACCATTGTCCAGCCTGCTGGGAGGGGTGCCGACGGAGCTGGTGGAACTACTTGAATCGGGGCTGGCCGAAGACGAGGAAGAGCGGCCCGGAGCCGAGGAATTCGGGCGACGGATCTTCCGGATCGCGACACCAGAGCCGGTGAACCTTCGAGAAGCCGTGAGGCCCGAGGCCCTGGGACAGATGGTCACCCATGTCGTTGCGGATCCGGCCACGCGCAGGGTGGGCCGCGGCCCGAGGGAGTGGTTCCGTGGGCTGGCCACCCTCGGGCGCGGCCGGAAGCGACACCCCGGCAGCGGGGCAGCGGGGCCGCGGGGAATCGGACGTCCCGCCCGTCGTGGACGGGGCGACCGCCACCGCCAGCCCGATCGAGCCCGGGGCCGGGCTCGGCGGGGCCGGCGGTGGGCCGTGATCCCGGCGATTGGGGTGCTGCTCTGTCTGGTCGTCGCGGGTCTCATGGTTGCCACCCGGGGCGGCTGGGGCCCCCAGCCCGCCCCGGTGGCCCACCCGGCGACGGAGGCCGGCCCGGATGTCTCGAGGCCGGCCCATGAACAGGACGGAACGGATGCGGAGGCGAGCGAAGGGGGCGACGCCTCGCAGCCGCCGTCGGTTCCACCGGAGAAGGTGCTCGAGGCGTCGGTCTTCTCCACCCCGGTTCCCGAGGATCCACTCCAGGCGGCCCGGGCCCTGACGGAGAGGAGGGACCTTGCCTTGGCGGGAGCCGATGCTGATGCCTTGCGGCAAGTCCACGCAGGGGGAGGGGACTCGCTGGGCCCGGATCTGGCGGTGACCAGTCAACTGCGGTCCCGCGGGCTGCATTATCGCGGATTGAAGACGCGTTTATCCGATGTCAGGATCAACCCGGGGACCGATGAGGAACAGGTGGCCGTGGCGGCCACCAGCACCATGAGCTCCTACCAGGTGGTAGGGGCCGACGGGGCAACGATCCAGAGCACCCCCGGGCCCGAAGTGCAGGACATCATCTTGACGCTGGAGCGTGTCCACGGTGGGTGGCTGATCGTCTCCGTCGAGGACGCTTCGAGGGGTACGGGGAACCACGGATGATTCCCCTGCGGTGACGCCACCGGTATCGATCGGTAGGATCGCATCATGAGTTTGAGTTGCTACCTTCGATACCCGCACGTCTCCGCCGAACTCGTGGCTTTTGTCGCCGAGGATGATGTCTGGCTCGTCCCTCTGGCCGGCGGCCGTGCCTGGCGCCTTTCAGCGCAGGGTCTGCCGGCACGAAACCCCCGGTTCTCCGCAGATGGGCAGACGCTCACCTGGACCATCCGCAACGGGGCCAGTCAGGAGATCGTGGCGGCCTCCGTCGATGGTGGTGACTACCGTCAACTCACCTACTGGGGCCACCCGTCGACGAAGAACCGTGGGTACACCCCCGACGGCCAGGTCGTGGCCGTCACTTCCAAGGACCAGGCGGATTCACGACTGACCTGGGCTCGAACCGTTCCACTGGATGGGTCGGTGGGCGAGGGGCTGGATTACGGGCCGGTTGATTCACTGGCCTGGGGGCCGTCGGTCGGTGATGAACGCCCGTTGGTGGTGGGCAGCGCCCTGAGCCGGGAACCCGCCTGGTGGAAGCGCTATCGCGGTGGGACGGCAGGCAAGCTCTGGATCGATCGGGATGGTGGCGGGGAATTTGACCGCCTGATTCCGGACGTTGATGGAAACCTGTGCGACCCGGTCTGGATCGACCAGCGGATTGCCTTCCTGTCGGACCATGAGGGCTACGGCAACATCTACTCGGTCAGCCCCGACGGTGGTGACCTGAGGCGCCACACGGACCATGAGAGCTACTACGCCAGGCATCTGTCCTCCGACGGGGAACGTCTGGTCTTCGAATCCGCCGGCGAGCTCTGGGTGCTTGACGGGTTGGACGCAGCCCCCCGGAAACTGGAGATCACCCTCGGATCGGCCGGGCACGGCAGGCAGCCGACGGCCCTGGACGTCGCGGCACATCTGGTGCGGGCCACGCCCGATCACCGCGGCAATGCCAGTGTCATCGAAAGCCACGGAACGCTGCATCTGCTGACCCACCGTCGGGGCCCGGCCCGCACGATCGAATCGACCCCCGGGGTCAGGGCGCGGCTAGGCAGCCTGGTCGGGGCCGACCGGGTGCTCTACGTGGCCGACGAGGAGGGTGAGGAAGCGATCCACCTCCAGGAGCTGGACGCCTTCGAACGGCGCTACCCTGCCGACGCGGGCAGCGGGGGAGCCCCTGAGGACGGGGGTGCCGGTGTCGGCTCGGGAGCGGGGCAGGCCCCGACGAACGGGGAGACCGGAGAGGCGGATGACGACGGCGGGGACCTTCCCCAACCGGTCAGCGCAGCGGGAAGTGCCGGACTGCCGGCCCCGGTGGCGGCCGCAGGGAAGGAACACGATGTCGTGACTGCCCCGGCCACCGAGGATGACTCATCCGTCGAATCGCCTGCGAAGGAGGACCCGGCCACCGGGCCGGGCCCGAAACGCTTCGAGCTGCCGGCCGGACACCGCGTGCGCAGCCTCGTGGCCGGGCCGGATGCCCGCTGGATCGCCGTGTCCACCGAAGCCGGGCAGACCTACCTGCTGGAGCCGGAAACCTCGACGTGGCACCAGATCAGTGCCGGCGGTCAGGGAGCGGCCGTAGGGCTCGCGTTCTCCCCTGACGGGCGGTGGTTGGCCTTCACCGAGCCGGTGGCCACGTTCGGGGCCCGCAGCCGCATGCTGCTGGTCTCCACCGAGGATCCGTCCGCGGAACCGATCGAGGCGACGGACGGTCGATTCCGCGACCATGCGCCGTCGTTCACCCCGGACGGAAAATACCTGGCCTTCCTCTCCGACCGCAGCTTCGACCCGCTGTATGACACGCACGGATTCGACCTGTCCTTCCCGGCATCGACGAAACCGTTCCTGTTGGCGCTGGACGACCGGACGCCGTCGCTGTATGGACCACGGGTCTACGGAACCGAAGCCACCTGGGACGAGGCCGGGAAGGACACCGGATCCAGCGACCAGGACCCGGCTTCAGCCGTACCGGAGACCACCGTGGTTCGTGCGGGACTTCCCTCACGCCTCTTCGCGGTCCCCGTCGCCCAGGGCCGCTACACGTCCCTGGTGGCCGTCGAAGGGGGCCTGTTGTGGTTGACCGATGTCTCCACCGGCGTCACCGGCGATGGCCGGGCCCCCGACGCCGAGGCCGAATCCCAGAGGCTGGAACGTTTCGATCATGAGACCCAACGACTCACCACGCTTCTGGAAGCCGCGGAGGCGTTCCTCGTCAGTGGAGACCGCAAGCGTCTGGTCGCCGTCCACAACGGCACCGTGCGGGCCGTGGCGACGGATAAACCAGCCGAGTCGGACTCCGCGGACACCCAGGACATCGATCTGGGCCGGATCCGGGTGGCCCTGGATCCCTCGAAGGTCTGGGCCCATGCCTTCGACGAAGCCTGGCGGCTGCAGCGGGACTTCTTCTGGGTCGAGGACATGGCCGGACGGGACTGGGATGCGGTGGCCGAAACCTATCGTCCGCTGGTTGACCGCCTGGGCAGCCACGACGATCTCGTGGACCTGCTCTGGGAGCTGCACGGGGAACTGGGCACGTCCCATGCCTATGTGACCCCCGAACCCATCCAAGGTGCCGAGAGCCAAGGCCTCCTCGGCGCGGATCTGGCACGGGTCGATGGCCGCTGGCGCGTGGAAACCGTGCTGGCGGGGGAGTCCTCCGATCCGCAGGCCCATGCCCCCCTGGCCGCCCCCGGGGTGGGGGTGCGCGCGGGGGACGAGTTGTTGGCGATCAACGGGGTCGACATCCCCGAGTCCGGACCGGCGATCCTGTTGCAGGGAACCGGCGGTAAGCCCATCGAACTCACCGTCCGCGACGGGGCGTCCTCACGGGCCCCCGGCGAGGTCCGGCGGGTCGGGGTCGTCCCGGTCCGCAACGAAGAGCGCCTGCGGTACCACCAGTGGGTCTCACGGAATCGTCGGGAAGTCCGTGAGGCGTCCCAGGGACTGTTCGGGTATCTCCATATCCCCGACATGATGCCGCTGGGGTGGGCGCAACTGTTCCGGGACCTCGACCAGGAAGCCTCGCGGGACGCGTTGCTCATCGACGTACGTCGGAACCGCGGCGGGCATACCTCCCAACTGGTGGCCGAAGTCATCGCACGGAAGGTGACCGCCTGGTCGGTGGCCCGCGAACAGGAACCGTGGACCTACCCGGATAGTGCCCCCCGCGGGCCGGTGGTCATCCTCACCGACGAATGGGCCGGCTCCGACGGGGACATCATCACGCAGGTCAGCAAACTGCGGGCCATCGGCCCCGTGGTCGGCGTGCGCACCTGGGGCGGGGTCATCGGCATCGACGGGGAATTCGACCTGGCCGACGGAACGGGCGTCACGCAGCCGCGCTACGCCACCTGGTTCACCGGTGGCGTGGGCTGGGGCGTGGAGAACCGGGGTGTTGATCCGGATATCGAGGTGCCGTTCCCTCCGCATGCCCATCTGGCCGGAACCGATCCGCAACTCGAGCACGGGATCATGGTGCTCAAGGAAATGCTCCATGAGATCCCGACGCACCGGGCGCCCGAACGTGAGGGGTACCCTTCCAGGGAACCGGGCCCCCTGCCGGCCCGGCCGCAGGATGCCGCGGGGGACTGACCACCCCGGGATGCACCAACGACGAAGGGCGCCGGAACCATGGTTGGTTCCGGCGCCCGTCGTCGTTGGTCGGGCTGGGAGCTAGGAGACCAGCGTGGCGTCGAGCTTGATGCTCGGCCCCGAGGCCAGGGCCTTGGAGACGGGGCAGCCTTCCTTGGCGCCCTGTGCTGCTTCCTTGAAGGTGGCCTCGTCGATGCCGGGGACCGTGGCCTTCAGGGTCAGGCGGATCTCGCTGATCAGCGGACCGTTGGTCGTGTCGAAATCAACTTCGGCACTGGTCTCGATCGAATCAGCGGTGAAGCCCGCGTCCTTCAACGCGCCGCCGAGTGCCATCGAGTAGCAGGAGGCGTGCGCTGCCGCGATCAGTTCCTCGGGGCTGGTCTTGCCCTCGGACTGGTCGGAGCGGGCCTTCCACGTGATGTCGTAGGTGCCGATACCGGACGTCTCGAAAGACGTCTGACCGCTTCCGGAGAAAAGATCGCCGTTCCAAACGGTGCGGGCGGTACGGGTTGTAGCCATGGTGACTCCTCCACATCTGAGCTGGGCGACCGGTTCCGGGCGCCATCTCCATCCTATGTCTCCCGGCGATCGGGGCAAGAACATGACTCCGGACAGCAAAGGACCCCCGGTGTATACCGGGGGTCCTGGAGGTACTGCCTAGACCCAGAGCACCGCGATGGCGATGTTGATCAAGGCCAGGCCGCCGACGCCGTGGGCGATGCCGGTGGGCACCACTTCGTGGTTCTTGACCTTCTTGCGACCGATCCATGCCGCGACGAGAACGCCCAGGGCGATGATGAGCTTGACGCCCAGCTTGATCCGGTTCGGTTCGCCGTCCCCCATTTCCAGCAGGCCGAACATCAGGATGCCGGTCACCACCTGGGTGATGGCCCCGATCCACTGCCAGAGGCCGACCGTGGGGGTCTTGAAGGAGGCGAGCCAACCGCCGAAGATCGCGGCCGCGCCCAGAATGTGCACGAAGATGAGCAATGTGAGGATGAAGTTCATGGGGACAGTCTAGG
>JAKDMV010000103.1 GCA_030452125.1 Micrococcaceae bacterium | reverse complement strand
CCTTTCCCCCCTGCTAAAGGCCCCCTACCCGCGGGGGGGCCGTTTTGTGCCCCGTGTGGGGGGCCCCGGGCGCACCCCGGGGGGCCCACCACTGTCACTACCGTCGAAGCCTAGCCCTGGGTGGCCGGCTCCTCGGCGGGGGCCAACACCACATCGGAGACCACGAGTTCCTCGCCGCCTTCCTGCAGGTCCAACTCCACTGCGTTGCCCGCGGCGAGCAGATCGCCCAGTCCGGCTCTGACCTGGTCCAGGATCACCGCGGGGCCGCGGACGACCCCTGAAAGCACCTGGGTGCGCTGTTTGACCTTGGCCTCGGATTTGGACTTGCGGATCCCGCCCAAGGCGTCACCGACCGTGGGCAGCACGGCGGTGTCCGCGCCTTCCACCGCGCCGGTCAGGTGGGTGTTCGTCGGCCAGGCCGACTGGTGGACCGAGCCGGTCCGCCACCAGCTCCAGACCTCTTCGGTAGCGAAGGGCAGGAACGGTGCGAACAGGCGCAACACGGCATCCAAGGTGGTGGCCAGGGCCGCCAGCACCGAAGCCTGTTCGGCCTCGCCGCGGGCCCCGTAGGCCCGGTCCTTGATCAGTTCGACGTAGTCGTCGGTGAACGACCAGAAGAACGTCTCCACGATGTCCAGGGCCCGGGCGTAGTCGTAGATCCCGAAGGCGCGTTCGGCCTCCTCGATGACCTCCGAGAGGCGGGCCAGCAGCGACCGGTCCAGACCATTGATGATCAGGTGGGCATCACCGTCCAGGACGTTGGCCTGGGTGGCCCCGAGATTCAACACGAACTTGGAGGCGTTGAGGATCTTGATCGACAGCCTGCGGCCGATCTTCATCTGCGCGACCTCGTAGGCGGTATCGGCGCCCAGCTTCGCCGATGCGGCCCAATAGCGCACGGCGTCGGCCCCGAAGTCGTTCAGGACATCGGTGGGGACCACGACGTTGCCCTTGGACTTGGACATCTTCTTGCGGTCCGGGTCCAGGATCCACCCGGAGATCGCCGCATGCTTCCACGGGGCGCAATCGTGCAGGGCATCGCCGCGCACCGCGGTGGAGAAGAGCCAGGTACGGATGATGTCGTGGGCCTGGGGACGCAGGTCGAAGGGGAAGACCTTGGCGAAGAATTCATCGTCGCGGCTCCACCGGCCCACGATCTGCGGGGTCAGCGAAGAGGTCGCCCAGGTGTCGAGGACATCCGCATCCCCGGTGAAGCCGCCGGGGACGTCCCGCTGGTCCGCCGTATAGCCCGGAGCCGTTTCGGCCACCGGGTCCACCGGCAACTGGGCATCGTCGGGGACGAGCGGATGCTCGTAGTCCGGGTTGCCCTGGGCATCCAACGGGTACCAGACGGGGATCGGCACACCGAAGAAGCGCTGCCGGGAGACCAGCCAGTCGCCGTTGAGCCCATTGACCCAGTTCGTGTAGCGCGAGCGCATGAATTCCGGGTGGAACTCGATCTCCTGGCCGCGGGCGATCATGCGTTCGCGACGCTCCGCATCCCGTCCGCCATTGCGGATGTACCACTGGCGCGAGCTGACGACCTCGAGGGGCTTATCGCCCTTTTCGAAGAAGTTCACCGGATGGGTGATCTTGCGGGGTTCGCCGTCGAGCAGATCTGCATCGACCAGCATCGACGCCACGGCTTCCTTCGCGGAGAACACGGTCTTGCCGGCCAGCAGGGAGAAGGCCTCGCGCCCGGCCTCGGAGGTGATCCACTCGGGGGCCTGGCCCTGGATGCGGCCATCCCGGCCGATGATGGCGCGGGTGGGCAACTGCAGTTCGCGCCACCAGGTGACGTCGGTCAGGTCGCCGAAGGTGCAGACCATGGCAATGCCCGAGCCCTTGTCGGCCTTGGCCAAATGGTGCGGATGCACCTCGACTTCGACGCCGAAGAGCGGGGAGGTGACCTTCTTGCCGAACAGTGGCTGGTAGCGCTCGTCATCGGGGTTGGCCACTAGCGCGGCACAGGCGGCCAGCAATTCGGGACGGGTCGTCTCGATGTGGATCTCGGTGCCGTCCTCGGCGAAGAACGGGAACCGGTAGTAGGCTCCGTCGACTTCGCGGTCCTCGAGTTCGGCCTGGGCCACGGCGGTGCGGAAGGTGACGTCCCATAGCGTCGGTGCCTCGGCCATGTAGGCGTCGCCATCGGTCAGGTTGCGCAGGAAGGCCCGCTGGGACACGGCACGGGAGGTGTCGTCGATGGTGCGGTAGGTCAGGTTCCAGTCCACCGACAGGCCGAGGGTGCTGAAGAGGTGCTCGAAGACCTTCTCGTCCTGGACGGCCAGCTCCTCGCACAGCTCGATGAACGTCCGTCGGGAGACGACGTCCCAATCACGCTGGTTCTTCGCCGGCTTTTCCGGGGGACGGTAGGCCGGGTCGTAGGCGGTCTTGGGATCGCAGCGCACCCCGTAGAAGTTCTGCACGCGGCGTTCGGTCGGCAAGCCGTTGTCGTCCCACCCCATGGGGTAGAAGACGTTCTTGCCTCGCATGCGCTGGTACCGGGCCAACACGTCGGTCTGCGTGTAGGAGAACATGTGTCCCACGTGCAGGGAGCCCGACGCCGTGGGCGGGGGAGTGTCGATGGAGTAGACCTGATCGCGGGTGGTCTCGGGGTTGAAGGCGTAGGTTCCCTCGTCACGCCAGCGCTGTCCGAGCCTGGCTTCCAGGCCCTCCAGTGCCGGTTTGTCGGGGACGCTTACGGTCGCGGGCGTGTCTGTGCCCAAGTTCTGTTCAGCCATGGGACCAGTATTCCATGTCGGCAGGTCAGCCCCGATTCCATCCCCTGCCTCCTGGTCATCCACACGCTCCGGAGGCGACGAGCAGCACGGAAGGATTCGGCCTACCATCGAGTCATGGGCAAGATCAGAATGCAGCGGGCCTACTCGGCCCCGGACGGCGGCTACAGGATCCTGATTGATCGGCTGTGGCCCCGAGGCATCGCCAAGGAGGACGCCGAGCTCGACGAATGGGCCAAGGAAGTCGCCCCCTCGGCGGAACTGCGGGCCTGGTTCAACCACCGCGAGCACCGGTTCGAGGAATTCCGTGAGCAGTACATCGCCGAACTCGAGGACGGTCCGGCCACCGAGGAGGCCGAACGCCTGCTGGAGCTGGTCAAGGACAAGGACGACGTCGTCCTCGTCTATGCCACCAAGGACGAGGAACATAATAATGCCGTGGTCCTGTTGGAGTTCCTGGACGAAAACCTCTGAGCAGCCGCAGCCCCCAGGGGGTACTCACGCCCCGGGTGGCGGCTCATCCTCCGGGGCCCGGGCCGGGCTCTACGGCTGGTCGGGTCGGGGCATGAACGCGCTCCAGGCCATTCGGCGCCGGCGGCGCGGATCATTCTCCACGTGGTCGGTGCTTTCGATGATCAGGGTCGACCTCGTCGCCTCGTCGTAGGGCGGCCACGTCGCAGAGGTGGTGCCCGATTCGGCGAACCTGAGCCACCGCCCGCGCATCCGCTGCCCGGCGCGGGCATAGGCCTCCCGGCCTCCCAGTGAGGTGATCATCCGCGCCAAGGGCACGTCGGTGCGGTCGAAGAGGGCGAACATCTCCACCCCGTGGGTGGCGTCCAGACCGACGATCTTCAGCAGCCGCGGGGCGAAGTCGAAGCGGTAGACGTGGACCGGTGCGAAGCGCGAGTGCAGGTCGGCCACCCGGGTGGAGGGATACCAGAACCCGTAATCCCCACCGAAGTCCGCCGCCGTCCTGGATTCGGGAAGTCCGGGATAGGCGGCGTGCATCTGGGACCAGGTCTCCCGGGGGGAGCGGGAAAAGACCCCCGCGATGCGCGAGGGGGAACCGGGCAGGATATCCCAGCGGCCACGAAAGACCGATCCCTCTCGATCGTTGGTCCCGATGATCAGCGGCACCCGGGCCGCCCGGCCACTGCCGATCGCGTCGATCGGGTGTTCGGGGACGTAGCGTCCGTCGATGACCGGGGCGAAACAAAAACCTCCCGGATAGGCCTCCGGGGTGTGCACCTGCAGGATCCTGGCGGCGGCGAGCAGATCGGGGACCGAACCGTTGAGCAGCAGATCCCGCACCGGGTCCGTAGCAGGCCCCGGCCGGGAGCTGGCAGGGTGTTGGTCCCCGAGGATCGACAGGAATTCTTCCGCCCACCGTGCGGTGAGCCCCGGAGGGTAGACGGCGTCGGCCGGAGCGCTTTGGGCGATGGCGCGGGCGAACAACCCCCGGGCCTGCGGTGTGGCCATGAGGGTGGTCACCGCATTCCCTCCCGCCGATTCCCCGAACACCGTCACCCGGTCCGGGTCGCCCCCGAACGCCCTGATGTTCTGCTGGACCCATTCCAGGGCGGCCACCTGGTCGCGCAGACCCAGGTTGGACTCGATGGGACGCTCGGCGGTGGAGTACCTGCTGAAATCCAGATATCCCAAGGGGCCCAGACGGTAGTTGAAATTGACGTAGACGGCCCGCCCCGTCCCGACGAAGCCTTCCCCCTGCCCCGAGAAGTCGCGCGAAGAGCCCTGGAAGTATCCTCCGCCGTGGATGAAGACCATGACGGGCAGGGAATCCGCATCCGCCAGGGCCGGCACCGGGGCCTGGACGTTCAGGCTCAAGCAGTCCTCGCTGGACCAGTCCGGGGCCCCGGCCCGGCTGTGATGGGCCCTGGTGGGTTGCGGAGCCGTCGGCCCGAACCGGGAGCCGTCCCTGACCCCGGTCCAGCCGGACGGCGGGGCCGGGGCCCGGAACCTCAGTGGCCCCACCGGCGGCGCCGCATACGGGATGCCGCGCCAGGAAAGCACGTTGCCTTCCCGCACGCCGCGGACCACTCCGCCGAACACCTGGACATCCGGCAGGCCGGTTGCTCCCGGGGCCGGGGAACGTCGGGCCCCGTCATGCCGGGGAATCAGATGCCGGTGGTGCCTCACGGTCGCCCGCTTTCGTCGGGGTGGCAACGCCCTCCGGCGTCGGCAGTCCTCCAACTGGAGGTTTGTCCCTCCAGAGTTGCACCGTTGACGCGGGAGGTCCACAGCTGCCGGGGCAGGGTTCCGGCCCGGGCCTCGCTAGGCTGGAGGCATGACCTCAATGACCCAGCAGTCCATGAAAAGAGCAGTTGTCACCGGTGCCAGCAGCGGGATCGGCGAGGCCACGGCCCGTCGGCTCGCGGCCGAGGGCTGGACGGTCTATGCGGTGGCCCGCCGGGCGGAACGGCTCGAGGCCCTGGCCCGGGACACGGGGATCACCCCGGTCGTCGCCGATGTCACCGACGCGGACGACGTCGCGGCCCTGCTGGCCGTGGTCGCCGGATCCGGAGGGATCGACACCCTGATCAACATCGCCGGCGGCGCCCGGGGGGTCGACCGGATCGGTACGGCTAAGAGCGCCGACTGGGACTGGATGTACCGGGTCAACGTGGTGGGCACCATGAACATGATCCGGGCGTTCCTGCCCATGCTCCGGGCCGACGGCGAGGGGACGATCCTGAACCTGACCTCCACGGCGGCTCTGGGCGGCTACGAGGGTGGGGGCGGATACAACGCCGCGAAGTTCGCCCAACAGGGGCTGACCCAGGCGCTGCGGCTCGAGGAGGCCGAAAACAACATCCGGGTGATCGAGGTCGTGCCCGGTCTGGTGCACACCGAGGAATTCGCGCTCAACCGGCTGGGAGGGGACCAGCAGGCGGCCGACCAGGTCTATGCCGGGGTGGAGAAACCGCTGACCGGAGAGGATGTCGCCGACGTCGTGCTGTATTCGGTGGCCCTGCCGCATCACATCAACCTCGACCAGATCGTTGTCCGTCCCGTGGCCCAGGCCGCCAACCACAAGATGATCCGCACCACGTGATGCGCCGCCCACTGCACGTGATCGCCTGCGCCCACGGCACCGATGATCCCCGCGGGCGCCAGCTCATCGACCAGCTCCGGGCCCAGGTCGCAGGACTGGTGGACGACCAGCACGCCGAGGATGGCTGGTCGGTGCAGGTCCATGAGGCCTACGTCGACGTCCAGGACCCGGACCTGCCCAGGGTCCTGGGACAGCTCCCCGACGGGGAGGCGGCGGTGGTGCTGCCGCTGCTGCTCTCGCTGGGAATCCACACCGGCGTCGACGTGGCCGAGGCCGTCGCCTCCAGGACGAACACCATCGCAGCGGAGCCCATCGGGGCCGATCCCCGGCTGGCCGGGGTGATGGCCCGCCGCCTGGCCGAGGCCGGATGGGGCCCCGACGACGCCGTGGTGCTCGCCTCGGCAGGGACCCGCGTGCCTTCGGGCCAACAGCAGGCCCGGGACAGCGCCGGGACCCTGGCAGCGGCCCTGGGGGCCCCGGTCCAGGCCGCGTTCTGCTCGGCGGCCGACCCCCGGGTGGAGGATGCGGTGGAGCAGGCGGGACGGCAAACCCCCGGAGTCCGGGTCGGCGTCGTGTCCTATCTGTTGGCGCCGGGATTCTTCCAGGAACGCCTCGGCGGCGCCGGGGCAAATTATGTGACCGCACCATTGCTCCCGGACGTCACGATCGCCGAATGTGTCGCCGCAAGACTTCACAGTGCCCTGTCGGAGGCTGATTTCGAGGCCGGCTGAGGTCACGAAAAGCAACGTGTCGGCTGATGACCGGCGGGCGCGACAGCGGTGAAAACCCCGCCCTAGGCTCGCAGCCATGACTCAGGCAACCGATACCCAGCCAACCCCCGGGCCCTCCAGGTCCCGCCCACCGACCAGGCCCCAGGGCCAATGGAAAGTCGACGGGACCACCCCGCTGAACCCCAACGAGGAATGGAAGCAGCACGACGACGGGCTCAACGTCCGCGAACGGATCGAGACCATCTACGCCCGGGAGGGTTTCGACTCGATCGACCCCGAGGACCTGCACGGCCGATTCCGCTGGTGGGGTCTCTACACCCAACGCAAACCCGGGATCGACGGCGGGAAGACCGCCACCCTTGAACCGCACGAACTCGAGGACCGCTACTTCATGATGCGGGTACGCATCGACGGCGGCGCCCTGAGCACCGAACAACTGCGCGTCATCGGTTCCATCTCCACCGAATTCGCCCGCGACACCGCCGATGTCACCGACCGGCAGAACATCCAACTGCACTGGGTCGATGTTCGTGACGTCCCCGAAATCTGGAGGCGACTGGAATCCGTCGGCCTGCACACCACCGAAGCCTGCGGCGACGTCCCCCGTGTCATCCTCGGCTCCCCGGTGGCCGGGATCGCCGCCGACGAGATCCTGGACCCCACCCCGGCCATCGAGGAGATCGCCGAACGCTACATCGGCAACCCGCTGTATTCGAACCTGCCACGGAAGTTCAAGACCGCGATCACCGGACACCCTTCCCTGGACGTCGTCCACGAGATCAACGACATCTCCCTGGTCGGGGTCCGCCACCCCGGACTCGGGGCCGGCTACGACCTGTGGGTCGGCGGCGGACTGTCCACCAACGGACGGCTGGCCGAACGACTCGGGGCCTTCGTCGCCCCCGACCAGGCCGCCGCCGTCTGGGAAGGCGTCGTGGGGATCTTCCGTGACTACGGATACCGCCGGCTCCGGAACAAGGCGAGGCTGAAATACCTCATGGCCGATTGGGGCCCTGCGAAGTTCCGCGAGGTGCTCGAACGCGAGTACCTCGGCCATGCGCTGCCCGACGGTCCGGCCCCCGAACCCACCAACGTGCCCGGGGACCACAGCGGGGTGCACCGGCAGAAGGACGGACTCTTCTACCTCGGGGCCACCACCAGCATGGGCCGGCTCTCCGGAACCCGGCTGACCGGGCTGGCCGGACTGCTGGAACGCCACGGATCCGCCCGTCTGCGCACCACCCCCCACCAGAAGATCGTCGTCCTGGACATCCAGGAGGACGACGTCGAAGCGGTGATCACCGGGCTGCGGGAGCTCGGACTCGAAACCCGGCCCTCCGTGGTGCGCCGGTCCGCGATCGCCTGCACCGGCATCGAATTCTGCAAGCTGGCCATCGTGGACACCAAGGACACGGCGGCGGCCGCCGTGGACAGCCTGGAGGAACGACTGGCGGATCTTGAAGGGAAGATGCCGCGCAAACTCAGCCTCCACGTCAACGGCTGCCCCAACTCCTGCGCCCGCGTCCAGACCGCCGACATCGGGCTCAAGGGCCAGCTCCTGCCCGACGGGGAGGGCGGCCAGAAGGCTGGTTTCCAGGTCCACCTGGGCGGCGGCCTGGCGGATGAGACCCGGGAGGAAGCCGGTCTGGGCCGCACCGTTCGCGGGCTCAAGGTCGCCGCCGACGACCTGCCCGGGTATGTCGAACGGCTCGTGCGCACCTATGCCGACGAATCCGCCACGGGGGAGACCTTCGCGGCCTGGGCCCATCGGGCCGACGACGGGAGCCTGCGATGAGCGGGCCGTCCACGGGCACCGCAGCGTTGCGCGAGCTGGCCAGCAGCGGAGCGGCCGAACTCGGCTTCGACGCCGCCAGCGAGGACGTCCTGGCCTGGGTGGCCCGGCACTTCTCCACCGCCGAAGCCGCCGTCGCCTGTTCCATGGCCGACGCCGTGCTGCCGCATCTGGTCTCCGGAACGCTTCCCGGGATCGACGTCCTGTTCCTGGACACCGGCTACCACTTCGCCCAGACGCTGGACACCCGGGACGAGGTCGCCCGCTCACTCGAGGTGAACGTCGTGGACGTCAGGCCCGAACAGGGCGTCGCCGACCAGGACGCCACCGAAGGACGGGACCTCTTCGCCACCGATCCGGGCCGATGCTGCGCCCTGCGCAAGGTGGACCCGTTGAACCGTGCCCTGGCCGGCTACCGGCTCTGGTTCACCGGGGTGCGGCGCGATGAGGCCCCCACCCGCACGAACACCCCGTTGGTCGACTTCGATGAAGCCCACTCGTTGGTGAAGGTGAACCCCCTGGCCGGATGGAGCGCCAAGGAACTGAACGACTACTCCACCCGAAACCGGCTCCCACGCAATGTGCTGTTGGACCAGGGGTACCCCTCGATCGGATGCCGGCCCTGCACCGGCAAGGTCGCCCCCGGCGAGGACCCGCGGGCGGGCCGCTGGTCGGGACAAACCAAAACCGAATGCGGCATCCATGTCTGACCCCGGCCCCCCCCCCGCCCTCAACCCCCGGGCGCCCCGCCCGCGGGGGGGTTTTGGCTAACTGCGACGTCGT
>JAKDMV010000016.1 GCA_030452125.1 Micrococcaceae bacterium | reverse complement strand
TTTCCCCCCCCCACCCCCCCGGGGGGGGGGGGGCCCCGGCCCCGGCCCGGGACGGGAAACGCCGCCGTTGAAGGAAGGCGCTAGTGTTCGGGTGCGGCGGCCTCGGTCAGGTCGTCCTCCGGTTCCTCGGGGTGGCGGGAGAGGTTGATCAGCGCAAGCGCCAAACCGCCCCAGACCGTCACGATGGCAATGATGAGCATGGTGATCGCAATGGGTGTCATCGCAGGGTCTCCTCCTTCTTCGCGGCCGCGTATTCGTCCTCGTCGGCCTTGACTACGTCGTATTCCGGGTCGTTGTTCGCCTTGGATTTCCTGCTCCAGGGAACGAGCGTCAGCAAGAGGGCGATGACGATCAGCGAACCGGCCATCCCCCAACCGAAGACCCCGTTGAACCAGGCAGGGTAGCCGCTGTACTGTTCGGTGGCCTTCTCCTGCAGCTCGGAGATCAGGATGTAGCCGAGGACGATGGGCGTCAGCCCTCCGAGCAGCACCCGCCACAGCCCGCCCATCTTGAGGCTGGAGGTGCGGTTGAGGTGTTCGTGCAGGGCGGGCAGCTTGGTGACACCCACGGTGACCACGATGACCGCGGCCAGGGCGACGGCCATGATGCCGAAGCTGTTCACGAACGCGTCGGTGGTATCGAGCAGCTGCAGCCCCGTGGTGGTGGGGAAGAGCACGAGCGAGATCAAGGCGATCGGCACGGTCACCACCAGCGTCGAAGCCACACGCCCCCAGGCCAGCTTGTCCTGGACGGCCGCGACGATCACTTCCAGGATCGAGATCAACGAGGTGATGCCGGCAAAGACCAGCGCCCCGAAGAACAACACCCCCAGCACCGCACCGAACGGCGCTTGCGAGACGATCGTCGGGAAGGCCACGAACGCCAGGCCGATACCGCCGCTGACGACATCGTCGATGGCGACGTTCTGTGCCTGTGCCATGAAGCCGAGCACCGCGAAGACGCCGATGCCGGCGAGCAGTTCGAAGCCCGAGTTGGCGAAGGCCACGACCGAGCCGGATCCGGTCAGGTCGGTTTTGCGCTTGAGGTAGGAGGAATAGGTGATCATGATGCCGAAGGCGATGGAGAGGGAGAAGAAGATCTGACCGTAGGCCGCGGCCCAGACTCCGGGATCCGCCAAGGCACCCCAGTTCGGGGTGAAGAAGGCATTCAGTCCGTCCATGGCCCCGGGCAGGAAGAGTGCCTGGACGACCAGGATGACGAACATGACCACCAGCAACGGCAGGAAGATGCTGTTCGCCTTCGAGATACCGCGCCGCACACCGAGCACCATGATGGCGATGATGACGGCCCAGACGATGAACAGCGGGATCAAGACCCCCGGCACGTAGTCGAAGCTCAGGCCGGGGACTTCGGCGACCTGCAGGAAATCACTGGAGAAGAACGCGTCCGCGTCGTCGCCCCAGGCCTTGTCGAAGGAGAAGATCGTGTACATCGCAGCCCAGGCGATGATGACCGCATAGTAGATGGCGATGACGAAGCAGATCAGGACCTGCCACCAGCCCAGCGGTTCGGCGGCGCGGTGCATGCGCCGGTAGGCCAGCGGGGCCGACCCGCGGTATTTATGGCCCACTGCGTAGTCCAGGAAGAGCAGCGGGATGCCTGCCGTCAGCAGGGCCACCAGATACGGGATCAGGAAGGCGCCGCCACCGTTTTCGTAGGCAACGTAGGGAAAGCGCCAGATGTTGCCCAGGCCGACGGCGGAACCGATGGCCGAAATGATGAACAACTTGCGCGAGGAGAAGGTTTCTCGTTTGTGGCTCTTGGCTGTCGCTGCCCCGGCCTGAGATGGAGTGGTCATGCCATACACCGTAAACCGCTGTTGCGCTCGTCACAATTACCCCGAGTCGCGTTCGTCACAACAACCAAAGATCCCAACTGTTGTAAGGCCGATGCACAACCACGGACTAGACTGGCGCTTATGGCGATGACGCTCTCCGGACTTTTGTCCTCCCCCACCTTGAAACTCAAGCCCCTCGCCGGGACGGACGACGCCGCAGACAGCGCGCTGTCTTGGGCGGCCGTCACCGAATTGGCCGATCCCACGCCGTTCCTGGCCGGCGGCGAGGTCCTGTTGACCACCGGGGTCCGCCAGAAGACCGTCGCCTCCCAGACCGGGTTCGTCGATCATGCCGTCCGTGCCGGGGTGCTGGCCCTGGGCTACGGCACGGGGCTGACCCACGCCAGGGTCCCCGCCGCCGTCATCCGACGGGCCACGGAGGTGGGCCTGCCATTATTCGAGGTGCCGTACGAGACACCCTTCGTGGCCATCACCCGGATCATGGCCGAAGCACTGGCCGCCGAGAACGTCGCCCGTGTGGAAGGGCTCCTGCAGGGCCACCAACGACTGGCCTCGGCACTGCTCAGCGGCGGTCTGCACCCCTTGCTGCGCGAGCTGCGCCGACAAGTCCAACGGCCTGTTGCGCTCACCCAATACGGGGCCCGGATCCATGGGCCGGCCCCCGCTGCCGAGGGATGGCAGAGCGTGGCAGTCTCCACCGGCCTGCAGGATCGATGCACCTTGTATCTGGAAGGCTCCGGGGCCGGCGGGGGCCTCATCGAATACGCCCAGTCGCTGATCAGCGTCGAGCTGGCCGGCAGGGCCCGGTTGCGCGAATCCCGCCGCACCACCAGCGGACAGGTCCTCTCCGACCTCACCCGTGGAATGGTCGAGGGCCAGGACGCCGCCCTGCGGCTGCAGTCGATCGGGATCGCCCCCCACGCCGCGCACACCCTCCTGCTGGTCGAAGCGCTCAGACCCAACAGCAAGGCGCTACCCACCCTGCCGCTGCCGCCGGGACGGGAAAAGGCGGTCTCGGCCATGGTGGAGGATCGGCTCGCGGTGGTCCTGGACGCCGGGGACGGCGAGGTTGCTGCCTCGGAATTCGCCACCTACCTCTCGGGCGCCGGCATCCCGGCCAAGGTGTCCTACGGCGGCTCCTACGCCCAGGTGACCGGCCTGCGGTGGAGCTATTTCGAAGCCGTCGAGGCGCTGCGTCATGGGGCCCGGATCAACCACCCCTCCAGGATTTCGTTGACGTCGCTGCTCCTGGCGGCCCATGACGTGCCGCTGCAGGCACTGGCAGCCGAGGCGCTGGAGCCCCTGACGGACTTTGATGCCGCCCACGGCTCCGACCTGATGCTCACGCTGCGACGGTTCCTGGAGCTCAATGGCAGCGTCGGTACCGTCGCCGAGGCGTTGGGCCTGCACCGCAACACCGTCAGGTACCGGCTGCAGCAGATCGCCGATCTCAGCGGGTACGACCCTTCGAACACCCCGGACCGGGTCCAGTTGTGGCTGGCCCTCTCGGCCCGCGACGTCTACTGAGTCCCGGGACAGATAGTATTTAGGCATGGCTGAAATGTTCGTGGAGAAGTTCCGTTCCCTGATTCCCAAATACCTTGATGACCAGTGGATTTCACAGGACGGGTTGACTTCCGAAGTGCTCCGTGACGAGCTCGCGGATGCCGGCGTCGAGATCCCCCAGGTGCTCGAGGAGTTCTACCTGGCGGTCGGGGCCTGTGATGACCTCATGGAGGCCTACTACTTCTTCTTCGATCCGGACGAGTTGGAGATCGAGGACGGGTATCTGCTGTTCATGGAGGACGAGGACGAACAGTATGTCTGGGGCTTCCGGGCCGACCAGTTGGACGTCCCCGACCCGATCGTCCATCGTCGCCGCAACGCCAACGGATCATGGGACAGCGAGGAGGGGACCTTCAGCGAATACGTACTCGATTTGTTCGAGTGGGTCTTCGAGGAACTGGAACCCGAACTGGAGGTCTAGCCCACGTGCCGGTGCACCCCCATGGAAGCCATGAGCCGCCCGGGTACCACTGCCCCTTCTGCGAACTGCTGGCCGGCGGCCCGCTGTCGGAAGACAACCTGTGCGTGCCGACCGATCTGGTCTACAGCGACCAGACGGTCGCGGTCATCATGGCCTGCGACGGATTCGGTGATTACGGCGGGCATGCGATGGTCATTCCCGCAGCCCATCTGGAGTCCCTCTACGATCTGGATGACGCCGCCGCAGCGTCGATCATGATCATGACCCGCCAACTCGCCCTGGCCATGAAACTGGCGTGGAATCCCGAGGGGACCTCCACACGGCAGCATAATGAGCCGGCCGGAAACCAGCATGTCTGGCATTACCACCAGCATGTCTTTCCCCGGTATTCGGACGATAACCTGTACCGCCAGCTACGCCACCGGGTTCCCGCTGACATCAGGGCCCGCAAGGCCCGGGAGTTGTCGGCAGCCCTTGCGGCGCTCGGCTGGGCCCCGGACCCGGGACGAGCCCGCCCTTCGGGCTAGTTCTCCCGGGAGACCACGGCATCGGCGAAGGCCGCCAGTGAGGACTTCACCGGCCCCTCCGGCAAGGGGGCCAGGGCCCCGATGGCGTCTGCGGACCATTGGCGGGCCACTGCCCAGGATTTCCGGGTGACCTCATGGGCCGCCAGGGCGGTGACGGCGCGGGCCAGATCCTCGTCGCTGGACAGATCCCCGTCCACCAGTGTCAGCACCTCGGCCGCGGAGGCGTCCCCCGCGGCGGCGGCCTCGCGCAACAACAGCACCGGAAGCGTGGGGACTCCTTCACGCAGGTCGGTTCCGGGGGTCTTGCCCGAATCCACCTGGGCTCCGGTGACGTCGATGACGTCATCGGCCAGCTGGAAGGCCACCCCGACCTTCTCGCCGTAGTCACGCATGACGTCAACGTAGTCGGCGGCCCCGCCGAAGAGGGCGCCGAAGACTCCCGAGGTGGAGATCAACGACGCCGTCTTGTCCCCGATCACGTCGAGGTAATGCGCCACCGGGTCCTCCCCGTCGCGCGGGCCCACGGTTTCGTGCAATTGGCCCAGGCAGAGGCGTTCGAACGTCTTGGCCTGCAGTTCCACGGCCTGGGCCCCGAGCTCGGAGCCGATGACCGAGGCGCGGGCGAAGATCAGATCACCGGTGAGGATGGCCGTGGAGTTGCCCCAGACCTCATGGGCGGTGGGGGCTCCGCGCCGGTAGGAGGCCGAGTCCATGACATCGTCATGGTAGAGCGTGGCCAGGTGCGTGAGCTCGACGATGGCCGCGGCCTTGATGGTCTCGGGGCCCACGCCCTCGCCCAGCAGCGAGGTCAGAATGACCAGCAACGGGCGCACCCGTTTGCCGCCGGCTTCGACCAGGTGGCGGCTGGTGGCGTCGATGAGCGGATCGGAATTGGCCACGGCGGCGCGCAGGACCTTCTCGACCTTGGCCATGCCCTGCGAAATGGCGGGGCCGAATTCTGCGTCCTCGGCGACGGCTCGGAACCCCGGTGGCAGGTTGATGCCCGCGGCGATCGCCGAGGTTTCCGCGAACAAGTCAACGGATTCGGGCACACCGTGTCCGGCGGTCGTCCAGTTGGTCGGGGAATCATTCACGGTTCTAGGACCTGCTTGTCATCTGGGTGGGTCGTTTCTCGGGCCGTGCCCTTTGTGCTTGCCGGTTTCCCGTAGGCGGGGCCAACCGTTCCAGCACATGGATCACTCTATCCTCAAAAGAGCGTCCGCCGTCGTCGGTGAGGTTGGCGAGCATCCGCACGACGAACCGCATCAGCACCGGGGTGCTCATGCCGGTACGCAGCGCCAGTTTCATGATCTTCGGGTTGCCGATGAGCCGGGCGAACATCCGGCCGAGCGTGAAGTGGCTGCCCCAGGCGTTCCTCACCACGTCCGGGTAGGAAGCCAGGAGTGCCTCCCGGGCCGCCGGCGTCGTCCCGCGCAGCCCCGACCGGGCATCGATGATCAGCTCGGCCGCCATCCGGGCCGATTCCATTGCATAGCTGATTCCCTCGCCGTTGAACGGCGAGACCATGCCGCCGGCATCGCCGAGCAGCATCAGCCCCGGGGTGTAGTGGGGGGTGCGGTTGAACCCCATCGGCAGGGCGGCGCCGCGGATCGGCCCGACCTGGTTCGCTTCGGTGAACCCCCATTCCCCCGGCATCCCGGCGGTCCACTCGCGCAGCACCTGACGGTAGTCCATCTTGCCGAACTCCCGCGTGGAGTTCAGGATGCCCAGTCCGACGTTGGAGGTTCCGTCGCCGACCCCGAACACCCACCCGTAGCCGGGTAGAGGGCGTCCGGACTTATCCGGCAGTTCGAGCCATCCTTCCATCCAGTCGTCGTCGTGCCGGGGGGAGGTGAAGTAGGTCCGGTAGGCGACTCCCATGGGCCGGTCATCGCGCTTATGCAGCCCGCTACTGACCGCTGTACGCGTTGAGTTCCCATCGGCGGCCAGCACCACATCGGCCCGGAATTCGCGCCTCTGGCCCGTTTTGCGGCCGCGCTCGTCCAGGATGTTGGCCATGACGCCGGTGACGCGGCCCGTCGCATCCCGGACCACGTCGGAAACGCCGTGGCGTTCCAGCACGCGGGCGCCTCCGGCCTGGGCATGGCGGGCCAGCGTTTCGTCGAATCCCTCCCGGGTACGGATCAACCCGTAATCGGGGAAATCGCTGAGCTCGGGCCACGGGATCTCCAATGAACGTCCTCCGGCGACCAGACGAAGCCCCTGGTTCCGCCGCCAGATGCCGTTTTCGGAATGATCGACACCGAGCCGGGCGAGTTCACGGACGGCACGGGGGGTCAAGGCGTCGCCGCAGACCTTCTCCCGGGGGAAGGAGGTCTTTTCCAGGACGGTGACCTCGATGCCGGCACGGGCCAGGTAGCTGGCTGCGGTCGAGCCGGCCGGGCCGGCCCCGACGATCAATACAGACACGGGTGTTCCTTAATCGACTGGAGGCTAGCTGGCCGGACGGGCGGCGGCCCGGGGGTCAACCGGTTTGGTGGCCCGGTGAACGGCGACGATGCCGCCGCTGAGGTTGCGGTACCTGCAGTTTTGCCACCCGGCTTCGGCCACCCACCCGGCCATGCCTTCCTGGTTCGGCCAGGCACGGATCGATTCGGCCAGGTACACGTAGGCGGCGGGGTTGGAGGTGACCTTCCGTGCAACGGTCGGCAGCGCGCGCATCAGGTATTCGGTGTAGACGGTCCTGAAGGGTGCGAAGGTGGGGTGGGAGAATTCGCACAACACCAGCCGGCCGCCCGGCTTGGTGACCCGGAGCATCTCGGCCAGGGCCTTCTTCGGTTCGCTGACGTTCCGCAGGCCAAAGCTGATGGTGACGGCGTCGAAGCTGTCATCGGCGAAAGGCAGGTTCGTTGCGTCGCCGGCCACGAAATCAATATCCGGACGCCGGCGTTTGCCGACCTCGAGCATGCCCAGGGAGAAGTCGCAGGCCACGACGTCGATTCCGGCGTCGGCATAGGGTTCCGACGAGGTCCCGGTTCCGGCCGCCAGATCCAGCACCCGCTGACCGGGCACCGCGTCGACGGCTTCGACGACGACCTTGCGCCACAGCCGTGCCTGCCCCAACGAGAGGATGTCGTTGGCCAAGTCATAACGCGGGGCAACATCATCGAACATGGCTTGGACTTCTTCGGGACGCTTTTCCAGCGATGCACGGCTCATTCCCCAAGTATCCCAAAATTCAACGTCAGGGCGAAAAGCGCCCCGCACGCCCGGGTAGGCTGGGACCATCATGGACATTGATCTTCCCGGCTCCGTCGCGCCGGAAACCGGCAGCGCGCAGACCCAGGACCCATCCCGTCCCCGGTTGCGCAGCATCACCATCGCCCGCGCCCCCGGCCAGGAGAGCTCGCTGTTGGACCTGCTCGTTCGCGATGACTCCCTCGTCTGGGGCCGCCGCGGCGAGGGCCTGGTCGGGTTCGGGGAGGCAGCCCGCTTCACCGCCGACGGCCCGGATCGCTTCCGTCTGCTCCGTCATTGGTGGGCCGACGTCTCGGCGGCGGCCTCGGTCCAGGACGATGTCGACTTGCCCGGAACCGGACCGGTTGCCTTCTCCTCCATCGCCTTCTCGGGCACCAGCCCCCATGCTTCACGACTCATCGTCCCGCGCGTACTCGTGGGGCGCTCCGGCGACAGCGGCTGGTTGACCCTGGTCACCGACGACCCGGAGTTCGAGCTCAGCGCCGCTGCGGCCGAGGCGGAGCTGGCCGGGTTGCTCGAGGAGGCCTCCACCGAACGCGACCTCTCCCCCGGTGGCGACCAGCTGGTGCCCGGCCGGGTCTCGGAGGACCAGTATGAGGAGTCGGTGCGCGCCGGGGTCCGGGCGATCGCTGCGGGGGAACTGACCAAACTCGTTCTGGCCCGTGATGCCGTGGCCGAACTGGGCTCTCCGCTGGCCGTTTCCCAAGTGCTCAGGGAGTTGGCGCTTCGCTACGCCGATTGCTGGACCTACTCGGTCGACGGTCTGATCGGCTCAACCCCCGAGATGCTGGTCAAGGTCTCCGGGAACACCGCGCGGGCCCGGGTGCTCGCCGGGACCCTGGACCGGGCCACGGCACCATCCGGTGACGAGGGGTACGCCGAACGGATGCTCTCGGGCAACGAGAAGCAGCGCCACGAACACCGCCTGGCCATTGATTCGCTGACGGTCCAGCTGGGGCCCCTGGTGACCGGGATGACCGCCCCCGAGGAGCCCTTCGTCCTGGAGCTGCCCAATGTGTGGCATCTGGCCTCCGACGTCGAAGCGCAGCTGCGGGTGCACGAGGACGGAACCTCCCCCTCGGCGCTGGATCTGGCCGAGGTCCTCCACCCCACCGCTGCGGTCTGCGGAACCCCGACGGTGACGGCCGATGACCTCATCCTCCGGTTGGAGAACATGGACCGCGGCCCCTACGCCGGACCGGTCGGGTGGGTCGACGCCACCGGCAACGGGGAGTTCGGTATCGCCCTGCGCGGCGGGGTCGTCGAATCGCCGACGACCGTGCGGCTGTATGCCGGCTGTGGCATCGTCGCAGCCTCCGACCCGGCCGCCGAACTGGCTGAATCCTGGGCAAAGATGCGCCCCATGCGTGAAGCGCTTAATTTGTAATCTTTTTGTCACCTAAACAACTTGTTTACCGGAGCGACACCACTGTAGCTTGTGATGAACATCTCATTGGGCCCGTTCCCGGGCTACACTGGCCATCCCGGCGAGGATGTCCGTCGGATCACTCGAGAAGGACACTTACATGCGGATTCACTCCAGCTTCACTAAGGCTCTGGCCGTTTCGGCCGTTGCCTTGATGTCATTGACGGCTTGCGGCGGCTCGGACGGCGGGGACGAACAGTCCACCTCCTCGGCCGGCGGCGACGATCTGGGGCTGGTGACCGCGGGCACCCTGACGGTCTGCTCGGATATCCCGTACAAGCCCTTCGAATATGAGGAAAACGGTGAATACACCGGCTTCGACATGGACATGGTGGGCGCGATCGCCGAGGGGATGGGCCTGAAGCTGGACGTCAAGGACGTGGGCTTCGACGGCCTCCAGTCCGGCGTTGTCCTCGCCTCGGGGCAGTGCGACATGGGGGCCAGTGCCATGACCATCACCCCGGAACGCGAGAAGAAGCTCGCTTTCACCGATGGCTACTACGACTCCGAGCAGTCGCTGCTGGTGCCCAAGGGCTCGGATATCAAGTCAATTGATGACCTGGCCGGCAAGAAGGTGGGTGTCCAGCAGGGCACCACGGGTGAAAAATACACCCGCGAGAACGCCCCCGAGGACGCGAAGATCAAGGCCTACCCCTCGGATGCCGAGCTCTTCCCGGCCGTGCAGTCCAGGGGCGTGGACGCGGTGCTGCAGGACCTTCCGGTGAACCTTGAACACACCCAGGGTGGCAAGTTCGACATCGTCGCCAAGTACAAGACCGACGAGCAGTACGGCTTCGCCGTGAAGAAGGACGGCGGCGAGGCCCTCCTCAAGGAGCTCGATGCCCAGCTCGCCGAGCTCAAGGACAACGGCAAGTACGACGAGCTCTACGACAAGTACTTCTCCACGAAGTAGTAGTAATCCAGATGGCTGTGCCCCGGGGAAGAATCCCCGGGGCGCAGCCCTGACAACGCCCGGAAGGCCACACCGTTGAAACCCTCCACTCGCAGGCGCCTCTTCCGCGGCAGCCTGTACGTCATCCTCGTCGCCGCCATCGCAGCCCTCCTCCTGTCTGCGAACTGGAAGGAAATCAAATACAACTTCCTCGACGTGGAGATCGCCAAGCAGCTCTTCCCCGCGATCATCATCACGGCGGCGAAGAACACCGTGGTCTACACGGCCATCGCCTTTGCCGGTGGCCTGCTCCTGGGTCTGCTGCTGGCCCTGATGAAGCTGGCCCCGGTGGGCCCGTACCGCTGGATCGCCACCGCATACATTGAGACTTTCCGCGGTTTGCCGGCCCTGCTGGTCATCTTCGGTTTCGCTTTCGCCGTGCCCACCGCCTTCGCCTCCTGGGATCCACCCGGCGGTAGCGCCAGTAGCGGCCTGATCGGGCTGATCCTCGTCTCCGCCGCCTATATCGCCGAAACGATCCGCGCCGGCATCCAAGCCGTTCCTGCCGGACAGCGCGAGGCCGCCCGATCGCTGGGCATGGCACCGGGGTGGACCATGATCTCCGTGGTTCTTCCCCAGGCCTTCCGCATCATCACCCCACCGCTGACCAACGAACTGGTCATCATCATCAAGGACACCTCGCTGCTGTTCATCGCCGGCATGGCGCTGGGCGACCGCGAACTAACCGTATTCGCCCGAGATTCGCTGTCGCAGTTCGGCAACTCGACGCCGCTGATCGTGGCGGGACTGATGTACCTGGTCATCACGTTGCCGCTGACCCAGCTCGTGGCCAAGCTCGAACGCCACCAAAACAGAGGACGGTAAGGCCCATGAACGCACAGGAATCCGCACCGGCCCATCCGGCCATCGAGGTCCGCAACCTGCATAAGAGCTTCGGTGACAACGAGGTCCTCACCGGCATCGATTTCCATGTCGGCCAGGGCGAGGTGGTTTGCGTGATCGGGCCTTCCGGTTCAGGCAAGTCGACCCTGCTGCGCTGCGTGAACCGGCTCGAGGAACCCACCTCGGGAACGATCCTGGTCGAGGGGATCGACATCACCGACCCGGAAACGGACCTGAACAAGATCCGCACCCGCATCGGAATGGTCTTCCAGCAGTTCAATCTCTTCCCCCACCTGGACGTGCTGGACAACCTGGTGCTGGCCCAGCGCCGGGCCAAGAAACGTGGCAAGACCGAAGCCCGCCGGATCGCCCGTCAGAACCTGGAGAAGGTCGGGTTGGCCGATCGCGCCGACGCCTTCCCCTCCCAGCTCTCCGGTGGCCAACAGCAACGCGTGGCGATCGCCCGGGCCCTGTCGATGGATCCGGACATGATGCTCTTCGACGAGCCGACCTCGGCACTGGACCCCGAACTGGTGGGCGATGTCCTGGCGGTCATGCGTCGGCTGGTCGACGAGGGCATGACCATGATGGTGGTGACCCACGAGATGGGATTCGCCCGCGAGGTCGGCGACCGGGTGGTCTTCATGGACGGCGGGGTCGTCGTCGAACAAGGCAAACCGGACGATGTCCTGGGAAACCCCCAGCATGAACGCACCCGGGGATTCCTCTCCAAGGTCCTCTAGGAACACACCACCAGGACGAAGAGCGTGGCCCCTGCTTCGGTGGGAGCCACGCTCTTGCTGTGGTTGAAGGGCCCCGCCCACCGCCGGCCTCAGGTACGGGCGACGGAGGCCATGATGCGCTGGTGCAGTCCGCGCACTCCGACACGGTCGATCCGCACATCGACGATGCGCCGGCGCACCGCCGAGTCGGCCATCGGACCGGAGGCCAGGACGGTTCCCAGGGCGCGGCGGTCCTCGACCCGGACGTAGTCCACCCCGTAGGCGTCGGCCAGGGCGCGCAGATCCACCCCATGCGGGGTGGCGAAATAGCGTTCCACGGTTCCTGCATACTCCGGTTGTTCGGCCAGGGAACCATGTTCGAGCGTGGAGAAGATCGCCCCACCACCATCGTTGAGGACCACCAGGTCCATGACCGGGACCGTTTCCCCGGCGCCGACGAACAAGCCGCCGACGTCATGCAGGAAGGTCACGTCCCCCAGCAGGACCGTGGTGCGCTCCCCGACGCCGTGCGAGGTGCCCAGGGCGATGCCCGTGGCGGTGGCCAGGGTCCCGTCGATTCCTGCCAGCCCGCGGTTGGCATAGACGGCCCGCCCGGTACGGCCGGGGGTCCCGGCGAGATCGACATCGCGGATCGCATTGGAGGAGCCCAGGACCAGCGGGCCGGTATCTGCGCTCCAGACCGTCCGGGCCAGTTCCACACCGGTCAGTGTCGTCGCGGACGTCGCCTCGTCGATGATTCCGGTGGCCCGTTGCGCGGCAGCTCTCCACTCATCGAGCCACCCCGCGGGGCCCCGGCCGGCGAATCCCGCCAGTTCACCCAGTTCGGTGATGACCCGGTCCCGGCGGTGCCCGGCGTCGAACCAGGCCACCGGTTCGGGGACGTAGAGCGCCGGTGGCAGCTCGCGATGGGCCAGCAGCCGTCCCACCTGACGGTTCAACGTCGGCCTGCCGAAGACCACGACCCGGTCGATCCTGGCCTCGAATTCCGGGATCAATACCCGGTAGGGGCCGATCGCATTGGGACCGAAGCGGGCGTTGGAACTCGGCTCGGCCAGGAGCGGCAGGCCCAACATCCTGGCAAACCGTTCGGCAATGGCCGTTGCATCGTGTCCGGCGATGACCACCGTGCGTCGATTCTCCAGCTCCGCCTCGCGCAGTTCGTCCAGCACCGTGCCCGAAGACAGGTCCCCGACCGTGGCGGGATCCGGCTCGCCTGGCACACCGCTCCCGGGAGCCTCCGTCGGGTCCTCACGGCTGCCTTCGGTGTCCGGGACCAGCGGGTCCCGGAAGGCGAGGTTGATATGGATCGGTCCACGGGCCGCGAGTTGGACGGCGGGGCGCAGTGCCCTGGACGCCGGGGTGGGGGTGCTGACGTCCACCGCATGCACCCCGGCCCTGGTGGACCCTGCCAGCGGCAGCCCTTCCCCGGCCAGCAGGGCGCGCCTGACCTCCGGCGTCGGGTCCTGGCCTGCCGGGATGTCCACGCAGTAGCGGACATGCACCCCGAACAGGCCGGCCTGGTCGGTGGTCTGGTTGGCCCCGGTGCCGCGCAGCTCCTCCGGCCGGTCGGCGGAAACAACCACCAACGGCACGGCGGCGTGGTTGGCTTCCATCACGGCGGGGAGCAGCTCCCCCACCGCGGTGCCGGAGGTGGTCACGATGGCCACCGGGCGGCTCGTGGCCAACGATAGCCCCAGTGCGGTGAAACCGGCGTCGCGTTCGTCGATGCGGATGTGCACGCGCACCTGGCCCCGGGTCTCGGCCTCGGCGAGCGCATAGGCCAGCGGGGCACTGCGGGAGCCGGGACACAGGACGACTTCACGGACGCCGTCCTCGATCAGGGTCCCTACGGCGAACCGCGCCGCCTGCATGGAGGTCAGGAGGCTTTCCGAGAACGTCATGCCCCCATCCTATGGCTGGCCGGCCGCCAGGAGCCCGGCACAGCGCCGCAGGCGTTCCCTCCACCAATGCTGCCGCTCGGGGGAGGCAGCATGCCGGCGCAGTAGATCCGGATCGGCCACCACGTCGCGGACCTGGAGCGAGCCGCCGTGGGCTTCATACCGGTCGAGGCAGACATCGTCGGCAAACAGCGATACCGTCCCGAGTCCGCAGGCGTATGGCAGCGCGGGCAACGCCGCGGCCAGGGCCACCCCGGTACGGATCCCGACGGAGGAATCCAGGGCCGAGGAGACGACGGCGGGCAGCCCGGCGTCGGCCACGACCCGCAGGGCGGCACGGACCCCGCCCAGGGGTTGGGCCTTGACGATGATCAGGTCGGCGGCCTCCGCCCGGGCCACCGCCAGCGGGTCCGATTCCTTGCGCACCGACTCATCCGCGGCGATCCGCACCCCCAGCCCCCGGCGCTGGACCTCCAGACGCAGCCGACGCAGCCCGTCGATTCCCGCGACGGGCTGTTCGGCGTATTGCAGGTCGAACCCGGCGAGCGCCTCGAGGCCTTCCAGGGCTTGTTCGTGGGTCCACCCCGCATTGGCGTCGACCCGCAGGGCGGCGGCGGGCAGCAGGCGACGGACCTCGGCGACGCGGGCCACGTCGTCGCGCAGGGTTTGACCGTGTTCGGCGACTTTGATCTTGACGGTGTCGGCGGCGTCGAATGAGGCGAGAACCCCCTGAACCCCTCCGGCCGGGACCGCCGGGACCGTGGCGTTGACCGGGATGCTGGTCCGCACGGGCGCGGGGAAACCCTGCCAGCCGGCCTCGAGTGCGCACCGCAACCAGGGGGCAGCCTCCGCGTCGTCGTATTCCAGGAACGGGGAGAATTCCGCCCATCCTGCTGGACCGTCCAGGAGCAGGACCTCACGGTGGGTCACTCCCCGGAAACGCACCCGCAACGGCAACGACACGACACGGGCCGAGGCCAGGATCTCCTCCACGGGGGGCAGCGCCCAGGGGGTCTTCATCTGCCTCGATGCCTGCGTGGGAACCTCGGAGGGGGATGGTGCGTTGTCCGGATTAGCCATCACACCATCGTATCGGCGGCGGTCCGCTCGAACCGGCCCGGCCCGTGGGATGCTAGGAGCGACATGAACGAGACCAGGGAAATACCCGTTCCGGGGGGACCGCCCCACCGTGCAGCCCGCAATCCGGGGTTGTGGATCCTGGCGATGCTGTTGGTCGCCGGACTGTTCGGCGTGGCCTATTGGGCCTTCGTCCTCACGGCCACGGGACAGCAGGCCGATGAAGACGCCCTGCGCGGGGCGACGGCCTTCCTTGACAGCGACACGGCCCGGGCCGCGGCCCTCTCGTTCTTGAACCAGCTGCCGTTGATCTCCGGCATCGTGGCGCTGGTGGCGCTGCTGGCTGCGGCAATCCTGCGGCGGGACCTGTATGCCCCCATCGTGGCAGCCTTGTCCTTCGGCGCCGCCATCGGCAGCACCCAGATACTCAAGCACTTCCTGCTGGTCCGCCCGAACCTGGGCATCTCGGAGGCCACCGGCAATTCCTTCCCTTCCGGGCACACCACGGTCGCCACCTCCGCGCTGATCGCGGTCTTCCTGGTGACCTCCCCCCGGTGGCGTCCCCTGATCGCGACCTGTGGCGGGCTCTATGCGGCGGTGACCGGGATCTCCACGTTTGCGCTGGGCTGGCATCGGCCCTCCGACGTGGTCGCCGCCTATCTGGTCGTCGGTTTCTGGGGGTTGCTGGCCGGCCTGATCATCCTGCGTCGGCAGCCGGAGTGGAACCGATGGAAGGGCCCGGATTCCTCCTGGTCCTCCTCCGGGATCTGGCCCACGCTCCTGTGGTTCCCGGGGATCCTGGGGTTCATCGGCGCCGCGGCGGTGTATCTGTTCGTCACGCATGTGGGCCCGACGGCGGGGACCACGGCCCGTGGCTGGTTCCTCGTCGCCGGGGCATTGCTCATCATCGGTGCCGCGGGCTGCCTGTTCGGCTTGTTGTGTGGGGTCTTTTCCCATCAGACCCGGAGCCGGGCCCCCCTGTCCTGACCCGGGCCGGACTCCTCACGAGGCCCGCGTCCTGCGGGCATCCAGGCTTCCCGGTGGTGCCTTGCGCGGGATGAACCAGGCGAAGAGACCTCCCCCGGCGAAGGAGAGGGCCGCGATGGCGAAGACCCCGGTCCCCAGGCTGGCCATCGCCGTCACCGCCGAAAGGAGGACGGGCCCGGACATCACCCCCACATCCGAGATCAGTCGCCAGAAGCCCAGGAACTGCGGCCGGCCCACCGAGGGGGAATGATCGGCGCCCAAGGTCATCACCAAACCCGAGCCGATCCCGTTGCCCAGGCCCAACAACATGGCCACCAGCAGCAGGGTCCCCGGCCCGGTGGTGAAGGGCATCAAGGCCAGGGAAACACCCATGACCACCATGCACGGTACCGCGATCCACGTCCGTCCACGCCGGTCCATCACCACTCCTGCCGGGTAGAACACCAGCATGTCCACGGCCCCGGAGAGCCCGTAGACCAGCGAGGTGGCGGAGGCGTCCATGCCCAGGTGTTCGGCCCAGAGCGGGATGACCGCCTGGCGGGTGGCCCGCACGGCGGAGATCACCACGATGGCACTGCCGATCGTGGCATAGGTGCGCCAGTGCGCGGCCAGGATCGCCCGCAACGTCACCGTCGCGGTCCGCGGCACCGGGGCGGCACCGGTTTCGCCCCTTTCCGGGCGTCCCGACCCGGCAGGGGCCTGGAGTTCGGGGATGCCGATGCAGACCCCGGCTGCGGCCACCATGGCCACCAGCCCGGCCCAGTAGGCCCCCTGCAGACCAAGGAAGTGCATGGTGGCTGCCCCGACGAAGGGCCCGACGAACAGGCCCACGCGCAGGGTTCCGCCCAGCCCCGACATGGCCCTGGCCCGGTAGGTGACCGGCACCGCTTCGGTCAGGTAGCTCTGCCGGGAGAGGTTGAAGACGGAACCGGCCATGCCGATCATCAGCACCCCGGCAGCATAGGGGGCCAGGTGGCCCGCCCCCAGGCAGACGGCCATGCCGACGCTGGCCCACAGCGCGGCACCGATCATGGCGGTGCGCTCGCCGAGGCGGGCGATCAGCAGGGACGCCGGGATGTTGGTGATCAGGGAGCCGACCCCCATGAGCGTGATGACCAATGCTGCTTCGGCGACCGTGGAGCCGTGCCCACGGGCGCTCAAGGCGATGACGGGCAGGATGCTGCCCCGGCCCACGGCATAAAGCAGTGACGGGGCGTAGATGCGGAAGATCAGCGTGCGCAGCGGGGGTCCACCGCCGGGCTGCGAAGTCGAGGTGATGTCCCTACTCCTGTTCCGTCCCGGCGGTGTCCCTCACCCGCAGGAACAGGTGCCGGGACTGGACCGGGTCGTAGGGCAGGGACGGGACGACCCCGGCGGGGTCGGTGGAGGGGTGCTCGAGCACGGCACGGCACCGCTCTATGGCTGTTTGAAGCTCCTCACGTTGGGCCCGGACGAACCCCAGGTCCACGATCTTCCCGTGCCCCGGCACCACCACCGGGTGCCTCGGGCCCAGGGCCAGGATCCGTCCGAGCGCCTCGTCCCAGGCGCCGGGGAAGGAGTCCTCGAATTGGGGGGCGGCCCCCTCTTCGACGAGGTCCCCGGCAAAGAGCACCCGGCCGGAAGCGATGAGTAGATCCCCGTCGGTGTGGGCGGGGCCCAGGTGGAAGAGCCTGATGGACCACCCGCCGAGATCCAGGTCCACCCCGTCGGCCCCCACGGTCCGGTTCGGGGGGAGGATCCGGGTGTGTGGACCCCGAGGTGCCGCCATGTCCGGATCCACCTCCAACACCAGGTCGCGCTGTTCGGCGCCGCGCAGGGCGATCGTCGTGGCGGCCCGGTCGTGGGCCCAGATATCGGCGACCCCTTGGGCACGGAAGTAGGCATTGCCGAAGAAGTGGTCCCCGTGGGCGTGGGTATTGATCAGCACCAGCGGCAGGTCGGTCAGCGTGCGGACTGCGGCATGTAGTTCGGCCGCTTCGGCCGGCCCGGCCCCCGAATCGATGACAGCTGCCCGCCGATCACCGATCACCAGCCCGGCATTGACGGCGAACCCCTCCAGGCGCAGGACGTGGGTGCGTTCCCCTGCCCGCTGCCAGGGAGCGGCCGTCGCCTTGGCACTCATGATCCGTCCTTGTCCCGGCAACCGTGGGTGGGCCGCGGTTCTCCGAAGTCGCTGTCGATGCTCCGACTCTATTCCCCCGGCCCCCCGGGGGCCGTGGGGGCCGGTCCTGGTAGGTAGGCTCGAGGGGACCAAGGCGCCGGCGAGGAACCGTCGGAACCACCCAAAGGACCGGGGGAAGCAGCGATGAAACGCATTTCGATCAAGCTCATGATCTACGGGGTCGTGATCTTCATCATCGGTGTGGCGCTGCAGCTGTTTTCGATGAACCTCATGCAGTACCTCTTCGACACGGTGGACCCGGAAGATATGGTCACCGCCAACGCCTTGAGGGCGCTGAGCACGATCTTCAGCACCGCGGTCATCCCGCTGGGCGTCGCGTTCATTGCCGCCTCGGTGGTGGTGCGCATGCTGGAGAACCATCTGCGGCTCGACGAACGGGCAACCCCGGCCGTGCCACACGGTGCCGCCGGGGACGAGGGACCCGAGGTCCCCCACGCCGCAGCCACGCCCGCCGAGGACGACGAGGCGGTGGAGACCTTCTCCGACGACTTCTACCGCCGTTAGGCCTTCCCTCCCGGCTGGCATCGGGGGCCCAACCCCACCTGTGTCGCCAGGAGCCGGATGGTTCGTTCGAAGATCTCCCCGGGGTCACCGAAGGTCGCGGGCCCATAGTGACCAAATACTTCGAAGGTGACTGCCCCGAATAGGCCCGACCAACAGCTGAATCCCCGGGCTACGAGTTCCGCGGGCATGGAGATTCCGTAGTCCTGCCTGATCGCCTCGAGGTCCCGGCCCAACCGCTCCGGGATGGCGGGCTCCTGGTCCCCGGCGGAACCACTGACCGCCGTCGTGATCATCCCGTTGGCCCACGCCTGGTCAAGAATCGTGAAGAGGGCGACCACCACCCGGGTCCCCGCGTCGTTCGTCAGCGCTGCCGGGGCCGCGTACCCCGGGACCGGGGTTCCGAACAGCAAGGCGTAGCGGGCGGCATCGTCCAGTGCCCAGCTGCGAACGGCCCGGGCCAGCGCCGTGAATCGTTCCAGCGGGTGCGCCGGGGCCGCGGCCACTGCCTTTTCGACCTGCCCACCGAGATCCGAATACGCCTCGACGATCAGCAGGGTCAGCAGTTCGTCCCGGCTGGAAACATAGCGGTAGATGGCCGAGGAGACGATGCCCAGCTGCCGGGCCACGGCCCGTAGCGACAGCGCGGCGGGCCCCTCGGCGACCAATTGGTCCCGGGCGATGCGCATGATCTCGGCCATGGTCCGTTCCCTGGCTTGTTCACGCGGCGTCAACGTCCTGGTCATGCCCTCATCAAACGACACCTCCGGGAGCACTGTCAACTTAAGAGAGCACTGCTCTTGACCACTCTGTTTCCCGGCTGTAGCTTTGCGTTAGAGAGCACTGCTCTCATTTCCGTCCAACGAAAGAGCGTGTCATGTCCCAGCATTTCCTGGTCACCGGATCCGGCCCCGTCGGATCCACCGTTGCCCTCCAACTGGCCGATGCCGGCCACACCGTGGTGATGGCCACCCGTTCAGGTGGCGGGCCGGCCCATCGGTTGATCCGCAGGGTCCGCGTCGACGCGACTGATGCCTCCCAACTGGCCGAGGCCGCCGCGGGTGCCTCCGCGATCTTCCACTGCGTCCACGCCGCCTACCGGGCCGACGCCTGGCACAAGGTCCTGCCGCAGGCGGATCAGGTGGCCCTGGAGGTCGCCGGCGCCCAGGGGATTCCGGTCATCTTCCCCGAGGGCCTGTATTCCTACTCCGAGCCGGGGGTCGTCATGACCGAAGACTCCCCCCGCCAGGCGACGGGAGGCAAACGCGGGATCAGGACCGGGCTGTTGGCCGCGCGCGAGGCCTCGACGACCGCGACGGTCAGCGTGGTCGCTTCGGATTTCTTCGGCCCCCTGGTGGAGAACGCCCATGCCGGAGCGCGCATGCTGGAGGCCGTGTTCTCGGGCCAACGGCTCTTCGCGTTCGGTCACCCGGGACAGCTCCACTCCTTCACCTTCGTCCCGGACCTTGCCGCGGCGATGATCCGGGCCAGCGAACGGCCCGAGCTGTGGAACCGGATCCTCCACGCCCCCACCGCGACCGCCACGACGCAACGGGCCCTGGCGGCGGCGTATGCCCGGGCGGGCGGGGTGGAACCACCCCCGGTTTCGGGACTTCCTGGATGGCTGGTGCGCCTGCTGGGCGTCGCCGCCTCCGGCCTCGGGGAAATGGCGGAGATGGCCTACCAATTCGATCGCCCGTTCATCATGGATTCCCGCGCCAGCCAGGAAGCCCTCGGGCTCGAGCCCACCGCCCTGCCGGCGGCCGCAGCGGCGACCGTGGACTGGTGGCGGAACTCCCGGCTGGCACCGGCCTGAAACCTTCCGCCTCCAGGGCTTCCGCCGATTCCCTCGGGACCTTCATCGCCGGCTGCATGGTCCCGCCGGGCCGGCCCGGCCTACAGGTCCGCGAGCACCGAGCCGGGATTCTCGATGGCGTCGGCGATATAACGCAGGAACCCTCCTGCGGTACCGCCGTCGCAGACCCGGTGGTCGAAGGTCAGGGTCAGCTCCGTGACCTTGCGAACGGCCAGTTCCCCGTCCACGACCCATGGGCGGTCGATGATGCGCCCGACGCCGAGGATCGCGACCTCGGGGTGGTTGATGATCGCCGCGGACCCGTCCACCCCGAAGACGCCGTAGTTGTTCAGCGTGAACGTGCCACGGGTGAGCTCGGCGGGCGTGCATTTGCCCTCGCGGGCGACCCCCGCCAGACGGCGGACCTCGGTGTCGATCTGTCGGGCGCTGAGGTCCTGGGCCCGGGCGATGCTGGGCACCATCAGGCCGCGATCCGTCTGGGCGGCGATGCCCAGGTTGATCCCCTCGAAGCCGATGATCTCCTGTCCGCCATCGGAGGCGTCCTGGATCCGGGTGTTCAGTTCCGGGTACCGCTCCAGACCGGCGACGGTGAAGCGGGCGATGAACGCGAGCAGCCCGGGGGTGTTCTGCGGATCCGCCGCCTTGAGCTTCGCCCGCATCCGCACCAGTTCGGTGGCATCGACATCGACCCATACCGTGGCCTCGGGGATTTCACGGCGCGAGGTGCTCATGGCTTGGGCAATGGTCTTGCGGACGCCCTTCAACGGTGTCCGTGAGCTAATGCCCAGCCCCGAACGGGAGTCGGCTCCGACCATGCCATCGACCGAAGCTGCAGCCGCAGCCGGGGAGGCTGCCGACACTGCCGGCGCCCCGTCCGACGAGGCGTCGATGGCCCCTTGGACGTCGGCACGCATGATCAGCCCGCTGCGGCCCGAGCCGGTCAGCGTGGCGATGTCGATCCCGTGGTCCCGGGCCAGTTTGCGCACCAGCGGGGAGATCACGGTCGGTGCCGCGGTGCGGGCCTGCGTCAGAGCCGCTGCCGGGGCCGCGGTGGCGGATGGCGCCTTCGCCGCGGAGGGCGTCGAGGAGCGCGGGCGGCGGGTCCGCCGGGTCGCACCGGCCCCGCCGGGGGTGCCGTAGCCGACCAGCACGTTGCCGGAGCCCTCGCCGGTTCCGGCCCGCTCCTCCTCCCGGTAGGACTGGGCCGTTTCCACGGGGGCCGCCTCGGTGGCGACCGGGGCTTCCGGTGCCGCGTCACCGCCGTCGGCACCCTCGCCGTCGTCCACGGAGAGCAGTGCCTTGCCCACATCCATGGTGTCTCCAGCGGCACCATGGAGCTGGTGCACGGTGCCGGCGAACGGGCTGGGCACCTCGACCAGGGATTTGGCGGTCTCGACTTCGGCGATCGGCTGGTCCACGACGATCGTGTCGCCTTCGGCCACGAGCCAGTTCACCAGATCCGCTTCGGTCAGCCCTTCGCCCAGATCGGGCAGCAGGAATATCTTGATGCTCATGTCTAGTCCTCCCACTGCAGCGAGTCGACGGTGTCCAGGATGCGGTCCACGCCAGGCAGGAAGAAGCCTTCCAGCTTCGGTGCCGGGAACGGGATGTCGAATCCGGTCACCCGCAATACCGGGGCGGCCAGGGAGTGGAAGCAGCGTTCCTGCACCCGGGCCGTGATCTCCGAGGCGACGGAGGCGAACCCCGGGGCTTCGGAGATGACGACGGCGCGGCCGGTCTTGCGTACGGAAGCGCAGACGGCCTCATCGTCGAAGGGCACGATGCTCCGGACGTCGATGACCTCCAGCGAACGCCCCTCCTCGGCCGCGGCCGCAGCGGCGGCCAGTGCCGTGGAAACCGACGGACCGTAGGCGATCAACGTCGCGTCGGTGCCGGCACGGGCCACGGCGGCATGGCCCTCGGTGGGGTGTTCGCCGGCGGCGGCCGCGGCCTCGTATTCGGTGCGCAGGGCGTCCAGGTCCACCGGGTCCTTGGAGAAGTAGAGCTTCTTCGGCTCCAGGAACACCACGGGGTCGTTCGAGGCAATGGCCTCGCGCATCATCCGGTAGGCGTCGGACACCGTTGAGGGGGTCATGACCTTCAACCCGGGGGTATGCGCGTAGTAGGCCTCGGAGGAGTCGCAGTGGTGTTCGACACCGCCGATGCCCCCGGCGTAGGGGATGCGCACGACCACGGGCATGTCCACGGCACCGCGGGTGCGGTTGCGCATCTTGGCCAGATGCGAGGCGATCTGTTCGAAGGCCGGGTAGGCGAAGGCGTCGAACTGCATCTCGATGACCGGGCGCATCCCGTTCATGGCCATGCCGATAGCCATGCCGGCGATGCCGGATTCGGCCAGCGGGGTGTCGAAGCAGCGTTCGACTCCGAAGCGTGCCGTCAGCCCGTCGGTGATGCGGAAGACCCCACCCAGGGTGCCAATGTCCTCGCCGAAGAGCACGACGCCGGCGTCGGCTTCCATGGCGTCGGCCAGGGCCGTGTTCAGGGCCTTGGCGAAGGTGACCGGCCGCGGGCCTGCGGCCTCGGCCCGTTCTGCGGCGCGTTCGGTGGCTCGGGCCGTGGCGGCGCTGACGTTGCCGTTGGCCTCGGATGAAGTGGTGATGTGCGGGCTCACTTGGCGTCCCCTTCCCGGGAGAGTTCGTCCGCGAGCAGTGCGCGCTGTTCGGCCAGCTGCGGGGTCTGGGTGGCGTAGACGTGATCGAACAGTTCCAGCGGATCGATCTCCGGGTCCTGGTTCAGTCCATCACGCAGGGCCTGCGCCGTGTCTTCGGCGTGGGCGGCAATGCGTTCGGTGACCGCATCGTCGAGCAGACCCTTGTTCTTCAGGTAGGTGGTCATCCGGTTCAACGGGTCCTTCGCCTGCCAGGCCGTCACTTCCTCGTCCTCCCGGTACCGGGTGGCGTCATCGGCGTTGGTATGGGCCTGCATCCGGTAGGTATGGGCTTCCACCAGGAGCGGGCCGGAGCCGGTGCGGGCCAGTTCCACGGCGCGTCCCAGCACGGCCATGAGCGCGACCAGGTCGTTGCCGTCCACGCGTTCGCCGGCCATGCCGTAGCCGACGGCCTTATGGGCCAGCGACGGGGCCACCGACTGTTGGGACAGCGGCACGGAAATGGCGTACTGGTTGTTCTGCACGAAGAAGATCACCGGCAGGTTGAACACCGCGGCGAAGTTCAGGGCCTCGTGGAAATCGCCTTCGCTGGTCGCCCCATCGCCACACATCGCCAACACGACGGTGTCCTCGCCACGCAGCTTGGCGGCATGGGCGACACCGACCCCGTGCAGCAACTGGGTGGTCAGCGGGGTGGATTGGATGCCGACCTTGTACTGGCGGGGGTCGTAGCCGCCGTGCCAGTCTCCGCGGAAGAGCACCATCGTCTCCACCGGGTCCACTCCCTTGGCCATCACGGCCACGGAGTCCCGGTAGGTGGGGAACATCCAGTCGTTCTGGCCCAGGCAGAGGGCCGCTGCCACCTGGCAGGCCTCCTGGCCATGGCTGGAGGGGTAGACGGCCATGCGGCCCTGGCGGACCAGTGCCGAGTTCTGGTCGTTGGCCCGGCGGCCGATCACCAGCTGCTCGTAGGCCTTCAGCAGCGTCTCGTCGTCGGGAAGCGGGTATTCATGGCCCGGCTCGGTCCCCTGGTCCTCGGCGGGGCGCAACGAACCGCCCTCGTCGACGATCTGGATCTGGCCGCGCGAGGGCAGCAGGTAGTCCTCCACGGAAATGCCGAAGTGGCGGCAGACGCTGTCGAGGTCGGCGGCTTCGGCGGCTTGCGACTCACCTGGCACGGCGCTCATGATGTACTCCTTCGTAGAATCCCGGCGCCCGACGGGCCGCATCAGCACGGCAGCGTCGAAAGCACTTCGTGACTCAAGTATGCGAAGCGGGAGCGGATCGTATCCAGTTAAGGACAAATGCCTAGAAAATAGGGAATAAATACTCTATTCTTGAAGACAGAACGTCACCGTGAGTGACGTTACATCGTCTTTCGTAGACATCCGTTCCGGAGGAGACCATGGACTCGATCCCCGTGAAACTCGACGACGTCGATCACCGCATCATTGCCGAGCTGACCCGTGATGGCCGGCAGTCGGTGACCACCGTGGCCCAGAACGTCCACGTCTCACGCGCCCACGCCTACTCGCGCATCAACCGGTTGCAGGACGAAGGGGTCATCACCCGGTACATGGCCGTCGTGGACCCGGTGCGGGCGGGACTGCGCTCCTCGGCCTATGTCACCTTGAAGTTGCGCCAACACTCGTGGCGTGAGCTGCGTGAACGGCTCGCGGCCCTGCCGGAGGTCCACCACATCGGACTGGTGGGCGGGAACTTCGACGTGATCCTGCTGGTCCGGGCGAAGGACAACGTGGATCTGCGCCGCGTGGTGTTCGATAACATCCAGTCGATGCCCGGGGTGCTGGACACCCAGACGTTCCTGGTCTTCGAGGACGTCGACACCCGCTAACGGGAACGGACCGGGCGGATGCCGCCCGGACCGGCTCAGCCCTTGAAGTCGGGCTTGCGCTTCTCCTGGAAGGCCTTGAAACCCTCGGCGTAGTCGGCGGTGGCGCAGAGTCCGTCCTGGGCCCGGTTCTCGTGGGCCATGGACTCCCAGAGCCCGAGCCGCTGGTCGCGCACCTCGGCCACCAGCGCCTTGGAGGCCACGAAGGCCCGGGTGGCCCCCTGGGCGACCTTGCCCACGATTCCCCGCGTGGTCTCCAGCAGGTCATCGGCGGGCATGGACCGGCTGAACAGCCCCGAGCGCACCGCTTCCACCCCCGAGATCAGCTCGGCCGTGTAGATCATGTCCAGCGTCCGGTGGGCACCGAGCCGTTCGGTGAACAGCCAGTGGCCGCCCGAATCCAGCGTGGCCCCGAGATTGGCGAAGGGCGAACCGATCTTGGCGTTCTCCGCCACGTAGACGACGTCGGTGGCGATGGCCAGGCCCAGCCCGACGCCGAGGCAGGCGCCCTGCACCGAGGCGAAGGTCGGGGCCGGGAACTCGGACATCCGGCGCAGCAACGGCTGCACCAGACCGCCCAGGTAGCCCTGGACGTCGTCCTCCGCCGGGTCGACGTCGGAGATATCGCGTCCGGCGCAGAATCCGCGTCCTTCACCGCGCAGCAGCAGGGCCCTGACCTCTCCGGAGTCCGCGGCCCGGGCGGCACGCCCGTAGACCTCGGAGAGTTCGCGTAGGGCGTCCTCGTTGAGGGAGTTCATCTTCCCGGGTGCGTTGAGCACGACTTCGGCGATGCCGTCGGAGATCTGCAGATCGATCATGCGGTGCCTCCTAGGCGTCGTAGTTCACGGACACGGCGTCCGAGGTCGGGTGGGACTGGCAGGTCAGGATGTAGCCGGCTTCGATCTCCTCGGGTTCCAGCGCATAGTTCTCTTCCATCTCCACGGTTCCGGTGACCAGCTTGGCGCGGCACGTGCCGCAGACCCCGCCGGCACAGGCGAAGGGGACATCCGGGCGGACCCGCAGGGCGGCGTTGAGGATCGTCTCGCGGGCGGAGAGCGGGGATTTCACCTGGCCCTGAAGTCCGTCCAACCGGAATTCGATGTCGTAGTTCTCACCGGAGTCATCGACTTCCACTGCCCGGCCGATCTGGCCTTCGGGACGGTTGGGCCGGCCGGTGGTGAAGAGTTCGTACCGGACCTTCTCCGGCGATACCTCTTGTTCGGTCAGGTGGTCACGGACCAGCTGGACCAGCTCGAAGGGTCCACACAGGAACCATTCGTCGATCTGGTTGGTGCGGATGACCGAGCCCAACAGCGAGGTGAGCTTCTCGGCGTCCAGGCGTCCGGACAGCAGCGGGGAGATCCGTTGTTCACGCGAGAGCACGTGGTGCAGGGCGAAGCGGGAGGGGTAGCGGTCCTTCAGATCCGCCAGTTCCTCCAGGAACATGACGTCCATGGCGGCCCGGTTGGCATAGATGAGGTCGAAATGGACGTGCTCGTTGGCGGACAGCACGGTCCGGGCGATGGCCATGACCGGGGTGATCCCCGAGCCGGCGGCGACGGCGACGAAGTTATGGCTGACGTTCGTGTCGATCGATGTCGGGTCGTTCAGCGCGGTCATCTTGTGCTTGGAGATGAAGGCACCCGAGGGGCTCATCACTTCCATCGTGTCGCCGGCACGCAGCGATTCGTTGGCCCAGGAGGAGAAGAGGCCACCCAGATCGCGTTTGATCGCCACCTTGATCTCGCCCGGCTTCGGCTCGGCACAGATGGAGTAGCTGCGCCGGACCTCGGAGACGTTGCCCTCCTCGTCGGGCAGGTCCTTGCGCAGGGCGACGTACTGACCCGGAAGGTAGTCGTACTCCCCGATCAGGTCTTCCGGGACGGCGAAGGTGACCTCGATGGCCGCGGCCGTCAGGCGGCGGACCTCGCTCACCTCGAGGGTATGGAACGCGGCCCGGCGGCGCGAGGAGGTCCCGGTCCCGGAATCCTCCGGCATATCGGTGTCGGCTGCCTCGGGCAGGGGGGTCGTTTCAGTCATGAAAGCACCTTGAAGTAGTCGAAGGGTTCCAGGCACTCCCGGCACTGGTACAGCGCCTTGCAGGAGGTGGACCCGAAGCGGGAGAGTTCCTTGGTATTGAGGCTGTGGCACAGCGGGCATTTCACGGCCAGGCCGAGGGTGACCGGACCGCGGTGACCGGTTCCGGTCGGCGGGGCGATCCCGTATTCCTCGAGCTTGAGCTTGCCGGATTCGCTCATCCAGTCGGTGGTCCATGCCGGGGAGAGCACCAGGTCGACGGTGACGTCGCCGTAGCCCTCGGCGTGGAACGCCGTCTGCAGGTCCTCGCGGATGGCGTCCATGGCCGGGCACCCCGAATAGGTCGGGGTGATGACCACCCGCACACCGCCGTCCTCGGCGAGTTGGACATCACGCAGGATGCCCAGGTCCTCGATGCTCAACACCGGGATCTCGGGATCACAAACCTGCGCGGCGATGGCCCACAGGGTCGTCGTGCTCGTGCTCATGGCTTGCTCCTTACCAGCTGGCGCCGGGGTGCTTGCGCGCCAGGACCTGCATTTCCGCCAATAAATGGCCCAGGTGTTCGGAGTGCTCGCCGTGGCGGCCGCGGCAGAGCGCGAACGGGCCGGTCGGGACCTCGAGATCGGCCGACTCGAGGACGGCGGCGAATTCGGTGTCCCATCGTTCGCGCAGGCTCGAGGGCCGCACCCCGGCGTCGCCGAGTTCGTCGTAGAGGTCCTCGTCTTCGAAGAGTTCGCCCACATAGGGCCAGAGGACCTCGAGGGCATGGCGCATCCTGCGGGCCGATTCCTCGGTGCCGATGCCCAGCCGGCGGGTCCACATGATGGCGTGGTCACGGTGGTAGTCGACCTCCTTGACCGCCTTGGCACAGATCGCCGAGATGGTCTCATCGGAGGAATCCAGCAGCTCGGTGTAGAGCAGGTGCTGGTAGATCGAGATCATCAGCTGGCGCATGATGGTGACCCCGAAGTCGCCGTTGGGCTGCTCGAACAGGTGCAGCGAGCGGAAGTCCTCCTCCTCGCGCCAGTAGGCCAGATCGTCTTCGCTCTTGCCCCAGGCCAACCCGGCATAGGACAGGAACGAGCGGGCATGGCCGAGTTGGTCCAGGGCGATATTGCCCAGGGCGATGTCCTCTTCGATTTCCGGGCCGCGCGAAATCCAGTTCGATAGGCGCTGGGCCAGCACCAGGGCGTCGTCGCCCAGACGCAGGGCATACTGGGCCACCGCTTCGCCCGGTGCCCCCTGCTGCAGCTGGATGTCTTCCGGGCGCAGGGCGTTGCCGGGGGTGATGCGGGTGGCCGAGGCGGTGGAGTCGCCGTAGCTCTCGGTGGTCTCGGTGGCGCTCACAGGTGCTTCACGCCTTCGCTCTTCTTGTAGTACGTGGCGTGCCGGTAGTCCTTGCCCTGGGGGGATTCGAAGAACTGGCCCTTGGAATCCGGGTCTGAGGCGATGATGTCCGTGGAGGCCACGACCCAGAGCGAGACGCCCTCATTGCGCCGGGTGTACAGGTCCCGGGCATTGCGCACCGCCATTTCGGAATCCGGTGCGTGCAGCGATCCGGCGTGCACATGCGACAGACCGCGGGCGGAGCGCACGAAGACCTCCCACAGGGGCCATTCGCGGGTGGCGGGGGCCCCGGCGTCGTGCTGGTTCTTTTCCTGGGCCACCTAGGCCACCTCTGCTTCCTGTTGCATCTTCTCGGCATATGCTGCGGCGGCCTCGCGGACCCAGGCCCCTTCGTGGTGGGCATCGCGGCGACGCTGCAGGCGCTGCGCGTTGCACGGTCCGGCCCCGGCGATCACTGCCTTGAACTCGGCCCAGTCCAGGTCCTTGTGGATCCATTTGCCGGTTTCCTCGTCGAAACGCAGTTCCGGATCGGGCAGGGTCAGCCCCAGCACCTTGACCTGCTCGGCGATCATGCCCACGAAGCGCTGGCGCAGATCGTCGTTGGTGAAGCGCTTGATCTTCCACTTCATCGTCTGCTGCGAGTTCGGCGAATCCCCGTCCGGAGGACCGAACATCATCAACGAGGGTCCGTAGAAGCGGTTGATGGCATCCTGCGCCATCTGCTTCTGGGCCTCGGTGCCGGCGGCCAGCTCCATGAGGATCTCGAAGCCCTGGCGCTGGTGGAAGGATTCCTCCTTGCAGACCCGCACCATGGCCCGGCCGTAGGGCCCGTAGGAGGCACGGCACAACGGAACCTGGTTCACGATGGCGGCACCGTCGACCAGCCAGCCGATGGCGCCCATATCTGCCCAGGAGCGGGCCGGGTAGTTGAAGATCGAGGAGTATTTGGCCTTGCCGGAGATCAGCTGCTCGGTGAGCACGTCCCGGGGGGTGCCCAGGGTCTCGGCGGCCGAGTAGAGGTAGAGACCGTGGCCCGCCTCGTCCTGGACCTTGGCCATGAGGATGGATTTGCGCTTCAGGCTCGGGGCGCGGGTGATCCAGTTGGCCTCGGGCTGCATGCCGATGATCTCGGAGTGGGCATGCTGGGAGATCTGCCGCGTGAGGGTCTTGCGGTACCCCTCCGGCATCCAGTCGCGGGGCTCGATGCGCGAGTCTTCGGCGATGACCGCGTCGAAGTGCTCCTGCGCCGCCTCTTCCTCCGGCGTCGGAACCGTGGACAGGGGCCCGTTCGGGTCGTTCTGTGCAGCCAAGCGGCTCACCTCACTGTGACAAGTATTCGAATTACTGACCGTTCGTTCAGGATATGGGGCAGATCACCTATTCGTCAATTGATGCGCCCGACCTCCCAAAAGATTGACACACTTACTAGTTAGACAGACAATCTACTCATGTCCATCCACCACGCGGCTGCCGACGACGGGCCCCCGGGAACCCCGTGGCCCACCGATTGGATGCGTGCCCTCTTGGGGCTATGCACCCTGCGGGCCCTGGAATCCGGGCCGTCCTACGGCTACGCGATCATCGCAGAACTGGAAGAAGCGGGACTCGGCGTGGTCAAGGGCGGGACCCTGTACCCGCTGCTCACGCGGTACGAGGGGGCCGGCTGGGTGGAGACCGAATGGCGCGCCGGAACCTCCGGCCCGGGCCGCAAGTACTTCTCCCTCACGACCGAGGGGCGGGCCGAGCTCGAACGCCACCGCCGCGGGTGGCAGCAATTCGCGGCACTGACCTGCCGCTTCCTGGCCTCCGAGCCGGACCAGACGGCAGTATCGCCGTCCACTGATCACGAAAGGCAGCCCCGGCCATGAGCTCCACGCAACCCAACGAATCCTGGATCGAAGAGTTCATCCTCGCCCTGCGCCTGCGCGAGGTCCGCGGCGATGCCATCGGCGATGCGACAGCCGTGGTCCGCGGGCATATCGCGGATTCCGGGCAGGACGCCCACGAAGCCTTCGGGGATCCAAGCTTCTACGCGAAGCAACTCGACCTGCCGCGTCAACCGAATCTTCGACCAGGCAGCCCGGTCATCATGGGGCCGGCGATCTCGCTGACGGGGCTGCTGGTCTTCGCCCAGTCCATCCCTGCCGTGTTCGCGGGGAGCCCCATGGAGGTGTCACTGCCGCAACTACTGCTCTTCGCACTTCCCTGTGCGCTCGTACTGGCCTTGCCGTATTACTTCAACCTCGGGGTGCGCCACCTCTGGGTCTTCGCGGTGGCCTTCTTCGTGGTGATCGGCGCCGGTATCGGGGCGGGCCTCTTCGACCCCGACCGAGGCTTCCCGGCCTGGCTCAACCTCCAGCCCCTGTGGTTCGCCATCGGTTCCGGGGCCGCGATGCTTGCGGCTAGCGTCTGGTCGGTCGTCGACGATCTCCGCACCCCGCAGGATCCCTTGCCGGGCCCGACGGGCCCGGCCCCTGCCCCCACGGGTATCGTCGCCCGGCTCATCGGGACGATCCCGCATTTCTTGATGCCGCTGATCGCCCTGGCCTTCCTCGTCTCGGAACTCAGAATGCCATGACTGCGTCAAGCAGCGAACTATACGTCTCGGCGTCAACCGATCACGAAAGGCGGATCATGAGCCCCACGCAGACCGACAAGTCCTGGATCAACGATTTCATTCTCGCCCTGCGCCTACGGGGGGTGCGCGGCGAGGCCATCGGCGACGCGGTGGCCGTGGTGCGCGAGCACGTCGCCGATTCCGGCCAGGCCGCCGGTGACGCTTTCGGGGACCCCCGCACCTACGCCGAAGAACTGGAGTTGCCCACGGTCCGGCGAACCGGGGCGTCCAGCGTTTCCGTCATGGCTCCGGTGGTGTCCCTGCTGGCAATCGTGGTGCTCGGCCGCGCCGCTTCCGCGGTCTTCGGCGGTTCCGCACTCGGGCTCTCACTGACGCAGCTGGGCCTGGTCCTGATCCCGATGGCCCTGATGCTTGGCTTGCCGTACTACTTCAACTTTGCCGTACGGCACCTGTGGGTCTTCGCGGTGGTCTTCGTTCTGGCCACGGGTGCCGCGGCCCTGTCAGGTTTCTTCGACCCCCACCATGGAACACCGGCCATCGTGGTCCTGAACGCGGGATGGGTGCTGGCCGTGGCCGCGGTGACCATCGCCCTCATGTCCGCCTGGCAACTCCGCCGGGCGCTGACAGATGCCGCGGATCCACTGGTGGACCCGCTGCAGCCATCGCCGGCAGCCGAACGCCACGCGAGGATCGCGGCCATGCTGCCGGCGGTGCTCATGCCGGTCATGGCGCTCGTCGTTCTGGCCATCGCCTGGGTGGCACGCTAACCGGCCGCTTCCGGCGGACCCTAGTTCGAGTCGAGGTCGTCGTCCGGGTCCGGATCCCCGTCGAGGTTCACGTCGTCCCCGGCGTCGGCTGCCAGGACCCGGTCCAGCCCTTCGTCTTCTTCCTCGTCGATCGAGGCGTTGGCCAGTCGGTCGGCCTCCGGGTCGGAGAGCTCGCCCTGGTCTTCCAGGTCTTCCACTTCTTCCTCGACGAACGGCAGCTCCTCGGCTTCGGCGTATCCGGCTTCATGCAGCGGGTCGCCCTCTTCCATCATGGCGGCATCGTCCGAGGACCCCTCGGCCGGTTGTCCTCCCCGACCATCGGTGGGCACCGGGTCCATTGGATCTCCGGTGGACTCTTCGGGGTCGGGCGCGAACTCGGATCCGGGGTCCGGTTCCATATTCGGGTCTCGTTCTGGCGTTTCGGAACTCATGAATCGCTCCTTCGCTGGTTGCCTGCAGGGCGACGAACGCCGCCTTGCCGTCCCCGGGGTGCGGTTCCGGGAACGTCCATCTTCACCGTAGGCACGGAGAGGGCCCGCGGACAAGGAGCCAGGGCCCCGGGAAACGACGACGGAGGCGAGCCGGCATCCATGCCGGCCCCCGCCGTCGGACCGGGTGGCCCTGGCCGGGTCAGAGGACCTTCGAGAGGAACTCCTTGGTGCGTTCCTGCTGCGGGTCATTGAAGAGCTGCTCGGGGGTCCCCTCTTCGCAGACGACGCCGTCGGCCATGAAGATCACCCGGTCCCCCACCTCGCGGGCGAAGCCCATCTCGTGGGTGACCAGAACCAGGGTCATCCCCGAATTGGCAAGATCCCGGATGACTTGCAGGACCTCCCCGACCATCTCCGGGTCCAGGGCACTGGTGGCCTCGTCGAAGAGCATGATCCCGGGGTTCATGGCCAACGCCCGGGCGATGGCCACACGCTGCTTCTGCCCGCCCGAAAGTGCGGCCGGCCGGGCATTGGCCTTCTCGGCCAACCCGACCCGGGTCAACAATTCCATCGCCTTCTCCCGCCCTTCGGCCTTGGACGCCTTCTTCAACTCGACGGGAGCCAGCATCACGTTCTCCGCCACGGTCATATGCGGGAAGAGGTTGAAGTGTTGGAAGACCATGCCGATATGGCGGCGGACGTCGTTGATATCGACTTTCGGGTCGGTGAGGTCGAAGCCGTCGACCACCACCGTGCCTCCAGAGATGTCCTCGAGCTTGTTCAGGCAACGCAGGAACGTGGACTTGCCCGAGCCCGAAGGGCCGATCACGCAGACGACCTCCCCCTCGGCCACCTCGGCGTCGATCCCCTGCAGGACCTCGTTGGAGCCGAACGATTTGCGCAGTCCACGCACCTCGATCATCAGCTTGCGGGCCGTTTCCGTTGTCGACGCACTCATTTGTTGAACCTCCTGTCAGCGAAGTTGGCCAGCTTCGTCAGCAGCATGACCGCGACGAAGTAGATGACGCCGACAATGAACAGCGTCTCGGTGACGCGGAAGTTCGCCGCGTAGATTTGTTGGCCCTGGTACAGCAGTTCGGCGAAGCCGATGGCCAGCAGCAGGGAGGAGTCCTTGAGCATGATGATCAGCTGGTTGATCAGCGATGGGGTCATCATCTTGAACGCCTGCGGAACAACGACCTTCTGCATGGACTTTCCGTAGCCCAGGCCCAGCGACCGGCTGGCCTCCATCTGCCCCGGATCCACCGATTGGATGCCGCCGCGGACGATTTCCGCGACATAGGCCCCCGAGTTCAGTGACAGGGTCAATACCGCGGCAACCCAGATATTGATGGGCAGGCCCGTCAGTTGGGGGATGCCGAAGTAGAACATGAAGGCCCAGAGCAGCAGCGGGGTGCCACGGAAGACGTTCACGAACGTCGTGGAGATCCCGCGGACGATGATGTTCCGTGCGATCTTCATGAATCCCGCGGCCAGGCCGATGATCATGGCGACCACGAAGGAAATCCCGGTAACGACCATGGTGTTCTTCAGACCCTTGAGCAGTGCCGGCAACGAGCTTTCCAGGAGTTCCCAGAAGCTCGTGGGCTGGGCGGCCGTGGGATCGCCGAGGTACTTATCGAGGATCTTGTCGTATTCCCCGTCGGCCTTGAGCTTGGCCAGCCCGTCGTTGAAGGCAGCCAACAGGTCGGCGTTCTTGCCCTTGTTCACGGCGAAGCCGTAGGACCCGCCGGGCACCTTGTCGGTGACGGTCTTCAGCCCGTTATTCTGCGCGATGCCGTAGGCCAGGACCGGGTAGTCATCGAACACGGCGACGGCGTTTCCGGATTTCACCAATTCGTACATGCTCGCCGACTGGTCCAGTGACTTGACCTTGAAGTCGTATTTCTTGGCAATGGACTTGGCGTAGGTCTCGCCTTCGGCACCGGTCTTCGCGGTGACGGTCTTGCCCTTGAGATCCTCGTAGCCCTTGATGTCGTCGTTGCCCTTGGCAACGGCCATCTGGACGCCGGATTCGAAGTAGGGCTCCGAGAAGTCGTAGACCTCCTTGCGCTCATCGGTGATGGACATGCCCGCAATGACGCCATCGACCTGGTTGGAGGTCAACGCCTGCAGTGCGGCGTTGAACCCGAGCGATCGGATCTCCACCTTGAAGCCCTGGTCCTCGGCCACTGCGCGGACGATGTCCATGTCGATGCCGGTCAGTTCACCGTCGGCATTGCGGAATTCGAACGGCGCGAAGGTCGTATCCGTGCCGATGACGAAGGTCTTGCCTTCGACGGCGGAATTACCGGAGCCTGATGCCGAGGTATCGGCGGCTGCTCCCGTCGCACCGAATAAAAGCGAGGCCACGGCCAGGAACGCCGCGACCACCAGCCCTGTTCGACGGCGCCCGGTCCGGGCCGCCCTGATGTGATGTCGCAAGTTCTCTACCCCGTTCGCTGGTGGTGCGGCCCGTCTTCACGGGTCTTGGACTCCCTTAGACAATAAGGCATCGTGACCCAGCTCACAGGGAGTGCTCAGCGGCGTGTGTTATTTTTTCCACCCCACACCCGACGCTCGCGACGACCAGGCCGGGTCAGCCTGCTGGGTCGGCCACCCTTGACGGCAACCGGAAATCGGATTGCCGGACCAGCTTCATGCCCCCGGGGCCCCGGATGGCTGCGGCTCCGGCGGCATCGAATTCAAAGACGAAGTCCTCCCCGTACCCGCCGAAACCGTTGGGATCGCGCGTACGCAGGGTCCGGGAATCCACATATTCCAGCGGTTCGGCCAGTGCCGGATCGGGGGCGGCGCCCAGGGACAGGCAATACAGCTTGCCCCCGAGTTCGACGATGTCCTGGACACCCCACAGACCCGCGAACCGCCCGGTGAACCGGTCGAGGTGTTCTGCGGGGACGTCGGCGTACGATGCCGGGGTGTCCGCCGCAGCGAGGGTCGCCAACCCGATGAGCTGCTCGCCCCAGGTCGTGGCCGGGCCGTCGATGGCATTGGTCAGGACGCTGAGGGCGACCCCGGTTTTCGGCAACGCCCAACTGCGGCTGATATGTCCCGGGTAGCCGCCGCTATGTCCGAAGGTCTCGTGTCCGTGGACCTCCTGCAGGATCATCCCCAACCCGTAATCCCGGCCGGGCACCCCCGAGGGTTCGAATTTGCGTTGCATGCGGCGTTTGGAGTGTTCGGAGACCGGGGATCCCGCGACCGGTCGTCCCGGGCGCTGCGGCAGATGGGCCGAGAGGAATCGCACGACGTCGCCTGCGGTGGAGTAGAAACCGGTTGCAGCACTCAGCGCGCCGGTATCCACGTGGTCGATCGTGCACCGGTGCTCGAGCGTATAGGGCTCCCCCATCACGGCCAACGCCCCGTACCCGGTCGCCAGCTCGGTGGCCCCCTCGTCCAGATCCGGCCCGGTGTCGTGGAGCCCCAACGGTTCGATCAGCTTCTCCCGGACGTATCCGCGGTAGTCCTGTCCGCTGGCGGCCTCGATGACCAGACCCAGCAGACCGTAGCCGATGTTCGTGTATTTGAAATGGACATGGCGCCCGATGCCCCCACCCCCGGCAGCGGTCTCGAGCAGGACCCCGCGGCCGGGGAAGGGCCGGGACAGGACCCAGAAGTCCGAATCCGTGCCGTCACGGGTCAACCCGGAAGAATGGGAGAGCAGCTCCGCTACGGTGACCTTCCCCGTCTCCGTCCCCGCCAATTCGGGCAGGTGGTCGGCGAGCGCGTCCTCAAGGGTCAGCGAGCCCTGTTCGGCCAGCTGGAGGATGGCGGTGGCGGTGAACATCTTCGAATGCGAGGCGATGCGGAACTGGTGGGCCGCCGTCAGCCCGGTACCGGAGCCGACATCGGCATAGCCGCCGGCGACCGTACCGATGACCACCCCATCAACGGCGACGGCAACCTGGTAGCCGGGCTGCCGGTCGAAGGAGCGCAGATGCTTCAGGAAGCGGGGGGCATAGGCGAGGACGGATTCCCAGACGGCGAGGGCGGGGTTGGTTTCAGCGGTCGGTTCTTCAAGGGCCATGGACCCATCCTGCCACCAGGGATTCCGGCTGCCGTCGATCACGAGGCCCCGGAACAGTAGCCGCGCCCCCAACACGCCGCTGGCGAACAGCGCGCGGGACCCCTTCGTCATGGCGTTGAATGGGACGCATGAGCGAATCCCCCATCGAAGCGCAGCCTCCCGTTGCTGCCAAGGTCCCCGTCCAGCGCACCCACCACGGCGACACGTTCGTCGACGACTACGAATGGTTGCGCGAGAAGGAGAATCCGGAGGTGATCGCCCATCTCGAGGCCGAGAACACCTATGCGGAGGCGGTGACCGCCGGGCAGCAGGAGCTGCGTGGGAGGATCTTCGCCGAGATCAAGGAGCGCACCGAGGAGACGGACCTTTCGGTCCCCGCCCGCAAACGCGGGTGGTGGTATTTCAGCCGGACCGCAGAGGGCCAGCAGTATGCGGTGCACTGCCGCGTCGCGGCCACCGACACCGGGGACCCCGTCGCCGACTGGACTCCGCCGGTCATCGAAGCCGGGAAGCCCTTCGACGGTGAACAGGTGCTGATCGATGGCAATGCCGAGGCGGAAGGCCAGCCGTTCTTCGCACTCGGCGGCCTGGCCGTCACCGAAGACGGCAACCTGCTCGCCTACGCCGAAGACAATGCAGGCGACGAACGCTTCACCCTGCGCCTCAAGGACCTGTCCACCGGCGAGCTGCTTCCCGATGTCATCGAGAACGTCTTCTACGGCTTGGCCTTCTCCCCGGACGGCAGCCGGGTCTACTACACGGTGGTCGATGACTCCTGGCGCCCGAACCAGATCAAGGTCCACACCCTGGGCCAGGATCCCTCCCGGGACGTCGTCGTGCTCCAGGAGGATGATCCGGGCATGTGGATGGGCTTCGACCTCTCCCCCGACCAGAAGGAACTGCTGATCTCCATCGGCAACTCCGAATATGCCGAGACCCATTCGCTGGATCTGATCGACCCGTTGGCCGCGCCCCGCCTGCTGTTGGGCCGCGAGGCACGGATCCTGCATGGCATGGACCCGGTGACGGTCGACGGCGAACGCTGCTACCTCGTCACCCACAACCTCGAGGCCGTGAACAACATGGTCTCGCTGGTCGCCGCCGACGAGTTCTCCAAGCCCTTGGCCGACCAGGAGTGGGCCACGGTCTTCGCCCACCGCACCGATGTGAAGATCGAAGGCACCGCGGTCACCGCCACGCATGCCATGGTCTCCGTCCGCCAGGACACCATCGAACGGATCCAGGTCCTGCCGCTGTCCGGGCTGGGCACCGAGGCCCAGGCCGCGGTGACCGAACCGGACTTCGATGAGGAGCTCTACACCTGTTCGCTGGCCGGCGCCGAATACGATGCCCCGGTCATCCGGCTGGTCTACACCAGCTTCCTGGTTCCCCCGCGGATCTACGATTACCGGTTGGACTCCGGGGAACTATCCCTGCGCAAGGAGACCCCCGTGAAGGGCGGGTACGATCCAGCGGATTACGTGGCGGAACGCGAATGGGCCACTGCCGCCGACGGGACCCGGATCCCGCTGTCAGTGCTCCGCCGTCGGGAGGTCTCCCGGGATGGTTCCAACCCGGCTCTGGTCTATGGCTACGGCAGCTATGAGATGAGCATGGACCCCGGTTTCTCGATCCCGCGGCTTTCGCTGTTGGATCGCGGCGTCGTCTTCGTCATCGCCCATGTCCGCGGCGGGGGCGAGTTGGGACGCCACTGGTACGACGACGGCAAGAAGCTGGCGAAGAAGAACTCCTTCACCGATTTCGTCACCGCCACCGAACACGTGGTTGCCACCGGGTGGGCCCACCCGCGCCGCGTCGTGGCGATGGGTGGCTCGGCCGGTGGTCTGCTCATGGGCGCCATCGCCAACCTGGCCCCGCAGTTGTACACCGCGATCGTGGCGCAGGTCCCGTTCGTCGATGCCCTGACCAGCATCCTGGATCCGGAGCTGCCGCTCTCGGCCTTGGAATGGGAGGAGTGGGGCAACCCGATCACCGACGCGGACGTCTACGCGTACATGAAGTCCTACACCCCGTACGAGAACATCGCCGCGGTGCAGTACCCGAAGATCGCCGCGGTCACGAGCCTGAACGACACCCGGGTGCTCTACGTCGAACCGGCGAAATGGGTACAGCGCCTGCGTGACATCAGCACCGGCAGCGAACCGATCGTGTTGAAGATCGAAATGGACGGTGGGCACGGCGGCGCCTCGGGTCGTTACGAGGCGTGGAAGGACCGGGCGTGGGATTACGCCTTCGCCCTCGACGCGCTCGGTGCCACCGAACGTATCTGAGCAGAACTCACCTGAGGTTTCGGGCAGGGCGGGATCCATGCGGATCCCGCCCTGCCCCGTGCGTTAACAAAGCCTCTCCCACGGTTCATGGCTTGACTTGAATCACATTTCAAGATTACCTAATGAACGTTCAGTAATTCGTGGATGGAGTCCCAGCATGACCGATACCGACGTCGATGCGGCGGCAGCGGAA
>JAKDMV010000102.1 GCA_030452125.1 Micrococcaceae bacterium | reverse complement strand
AACGTCGCCTCGATCGCCGGAGTGCAGTCCACGCCCATGCTGACCCCCTACGGCGCCTCCAAGCACGGAGTGGTCAGCCTGACCCGGAGCGTCGCCATGGAGAATGCGCCCGAGGGCATCCGGGTCAACGCCGTGGCCCCCGGGGCCATCGAAACCGCCTCGCTGGCCTCCTTGCCGGCTGAGGCCAAGGCCGAGCACAGCTCCAAGATCCCGATGAAGCGCCTGGGACAGCCGGCGGAGATCGCCAACGCCGTGGCCTGGCTGCTCAGCGACGAAGCCAGCTTCGTGACCGGCGTCGTGCTCCCCGTCGATGGGGGAACCGTCCATGACGACTAACGAGACGGACTACCGGCCAGCACTGATTGCCGCCCTGACCCGCATCCTGGGCGAATGGACGGCGCCGGGATTCCTTACAGGGGTCGCCGCCCGTGAAGGAGTCCATCTGGACCCGCCGGCGATCGTCATGGTCACCGTGATCGCCCAGAAGGGCCCCCAACGCCCCTCGGCGCTCGCCGCCCACCTGGTGACCGGCCCCTCCAACATCAGCAAGATCATCCGGCGCCTCTCCGAGGCCGGGCTGGTCGTCAGGGCCACCGACCCCGAGGATGCCCGGGCTCAGCGAGTGCAGCTGACGCCCGCAGGAGAGCACGTCGCCGCGGCTTTCGTGAAAGCCGGAGACGGGATGGTCGACGAATTACTTGAAGGATGGAGCGAAGCCGACCGGCGGACGTTCGTGACCTTGCTCGAACGTTTTGCCGTCGCCTCAACATCCTTCGCAGGAACGCTCGGAACCACCGAACCACCCACCACAGGAGGAACACCATGAGCCGTACCTATGCCATCACCGGAGCCGGATCGGGCATCGGAGCCGCCACCGCGCAATTGCTGCGCGAACGCGGGGAAATCGTCATCGGCGTGGACCTGAAGGGGGCAGAGATCGATGCCGATCTGAGCACCCCCGAGGGCCGCAGCTCGGGCGTCGAACGCGCCATAGACCTGGCCGAAGGCCGCATCGACGCCGTCATCGCCTGCGCCGGGATCTCCATGCCCAAACCGCTCACCGTGAAGGTCAACTACTTCGGGGTTACCGAGTTCCTCGATCAGCTGGCACCGACCCTGGCCAACAGCGATTCCCCCCGAGCCGTCGTCGTCAGCTCCATGGCCTCGCTGCAGCCCAATTCCCCCGAGCTGGTCGACGCGTTGCTCGCCGGGGACGAGGACCGCGCGGTGGAGATCGGCACCGCACTGGCCGAGGCCGGCCCCGAGCAGGGCTACCTGAACTACCCCTCCAGCAAGCGGGCCCTCTCCCGCTGGGTGCGTCGGGCCTGCATCACCGAGCGGTACGCCGGCGCCGGCATCCCGTTGAATGCGATCGCACCGGGCACCGTGATCTCCCCGATGACCACTGAGCTGCTCTCCACCCCCGAAGGCCGGGCCATGGTGGATCAGCACGTGCCGATGCCGTTGAATTACCACTCGGAATCGATCGTGCTGGCCCGGCTGCTGGCCTGGTTGACGAGCGTGGAAAATACGCACGTCACCGGTCAGACGATCTACGCCGATGGCGGCGCAGACGCCTCGCTGCGCGGAGACGATATCTGGAGCTAGCCTCTTCCGGTCCACCACGACGCCTCCGACGCCCCCGCTCCCACGGGCCGCCGGAGGCGTCGTGCGTGGTCGGGTGAGGGGTGTGGCCAGGAGGCCGATTGGGTCCAACCGACGAAAAAATGCTAACGTATAGGTTTGCCATTTTCCGGGAGCAATCCCGGGGAACCCCTTCCTGACCCGGGTGGCCGGACTGTGCCGCAGTCCGCGTGCCGAACGCGCACCATGGCGCGGGTCTCCAAGAACTTTATTCGGTAGTCGCTTCGCACCCGGCTGCGTTCAATCAGCTAAGTGAGACACACATGACTGAGCCCACCCCCCTGACCACCCCCGAGGCTGATGCGCCTCCCTCCGCTTTGGCTGCGGGGCTTGACCGCAAGGTCGCCGGCATCAGCATCGGCATCGTCGTCCTCTTCGTCGCGGCAAGCCTCGGATTCCCCGACTGGACCGCCAACGTCATCAACTCCGGTTTCAGCGGTGCCGCCAAATGGTTCGGCGCCTACTGGCAGTACCTGCTGCTGATCACCTTCTTCGTGGCGATCATCCTGGCCTTCACCCCCTACGCGAAGGCACGGCTGAGCACCGGGAAACCGGAATTCACCCGGTTCAAATGGGTCTCCATGATCATGTGCACCCTGCTGGCCGGCGGTGGCGTGTTCTGGGCCGCGGCCGAGCCGATCGCCCACTACATCGCCTCCCCGCCCTACTACGGGGACAGCCTCGAATCCGAGAGCGACCAGGCCAGCGCGGCCCTGGCGCAGAGCTTCGTGGACTGGGGCTTCCTGGCCTGGGCCATCCTGGGCACCCTGGGCGCCATCGTGATCACCCACGCCCACTCCAAGGGCATGCCGCTGCGCCCGCGTACGCTGCTCTACCCGATCATGGGCAAGAAGGTCCTCCACAGCTGGATCGGCACCGTCGCCGACGTCGTGGCGATCATCGCCGTCGTCGCCGGCACCGTGGGACCGGTCGGGTTCCTGGGCCTGCAGGTCTCCTACGGGCTAGCCGAAATGACCGGGATCCCCAACAACTACGCCACCCAGCTGATCGTCATCGCCGTGTTGACCGGCATCGCGGCGCTTTCGGTGTCCTCCGGGCTGAACAAGGGCATCCAGATCCTCAGCAGGGCCAACGTCTGGCTGGCGATCGCCCTGATGGCCGCCGTGGTCGTCCTCGGCTCGGCCGGCTACGTCTTCAAGGCCTTCCTGGGCGGCTTCGGCACCTACATCGGCAACTTCGTGGGCATGTCCGTCTACCAGGGAGACCCGACCTGGCTCTCGGGCTGGACGGTCTTCTTCTTCGGCTGGTTCCTGGGCTACGGGCCGCTGATGGCCATCTTCGTGGCCCGGATCTCCCGCGGCCGGACCATCCGCGATCTGATCATCTGCACGGCAGTGATCCCGCCGGTGTTGACCACCGTCTGGTTCAGCGTCCTGGGCGGAACCGGCATCATGTTCGAGCAGCAGAACCCCGGAAGCGTGGGCGCCGCCTACGAATCGGACGGACTACCGGCGGTGGTGATGTCCATCGCGGCCCAGCTTCCGCTCTCCGGTTTGGTCGGAGGCGCCTTCCTGCTGCTGACGGTGACGTTCGTGGCCACGACGACGGACTCCATGTCCTACGCCATCGCCCAGTCCTGCACCATTTCCGGTGAACCGTCGACCAAGCTGCGCGCCACGTGGGCCGTGATGATGGGGGTGGCGGCAGCCGTGTTGATCGCCATCGGTGATGGCGGCATCTCCGGACTGCAGTCCTTCATCGTGATCACCGCGGTCCCGGTCGGCTTCCTGATGCTGCCCTCGGTGTTCGCCGCCCCGATCTATGCCCGGCGGATGGCCATCGAACAGGGAGTCATCCACCCGCGAGGTTCGGGCCCGACGCAGGAAGCCGTGGGGGAGCAGGCCGGGGAGAAGGAATCGGCGACCACCACGAAGCTGCCGACCTCCAAGGAATAGTCCGGCCGGCATGCACCCAGGCAGGGGCCACGGTTCAGCCAACCGTGGCCTCGGTGCTGGCGAAACCGGTGGCGGCGTCGGTGAACCGGGCGATCAGGGGGGTCTCGGCCCGGTCGGTCTTGACGATCAGCGAAACGGTCGAGGTGGCCGTGGTGTCGGTCAAGGGCACATAGCGCAGCCCGGCCAGCTGGAGGGCGCGCATTCCTTCGGGCACGACGGCGATACCTGTCTTGGCGGCCACCAAACCCAGGATCGTCGGGAACTGGATGGCCTCCTGGGCGACGCGCAGGCGGAATCCAGCGTGCAGGCATAAAGCAGAAATGACGTCATAGAGCCGCGAAACCTGGTCGCGGGGGAAGACCACGAAGCCGGCCTCGGACAGGTCGGCCAGGGCCAGGGACGGCCGGCGGGCCAACGGATGGTCGTCCGGAAGCGCGACGATGAGGGGCTCGCGGGTCAGTTCGCGGGCGGTGATGCCCGGCAGCGACTCGACATCGCGCACGATGCCCACATCGAGGGTCCCCGACTCCAGCGCCCCGAGCTGTTGTTCGGTGGTCAACTCGTGGAGTTCCAACTCCAGACCCGGATATTGGATGCGCAGCGGCGGGACGATCCGGGGGATGAGATTCAGGGCCGCCGACCCCACGAAACCCACGCGAAGCAGGCCGGTCCGGCCTTCCACCGCCTGTTCGATGCTGCGCAGTGCCTGCTCGGACTCCAGGATCACCTTGCGGGCAGCCACCAGCAGGACCTTGCCGGTCTCGGTCAGTTCCACCGATCGGGTGGTGCGGGTGAACAGCCGGGTCTTCAGCTCCCGTTCCAGTCGTTGGATCTGCTGGCTCAGCGCCGGCTGGGCGATAAGCAGGCGTGCTGCCGCCCGGTTGAAATGCATTTCCTCGGCCACCGCCACGAAGTAGCGCAATTGACGGATCTCCATATGAACTAAGTGTTATTGATGATCAATACATAAGCAATAGATACTTCACGCCGATCAAATAGCGCCGTAGCCTCAAAGACATGACGAGCACCACCGCAGCACGAAGGAGCATCAGCGTGACCAACCCCGGACAGCAGACCCTTGGCCTGAAGCAACTCATCAACGGCCAGTGGGTGGAAGGAAGCGGCCCGGCTGCCACCAGTTCCAACCCGGCGTTGCCCCAGGAAGTGGTGGCGCAGTACGCCACGGCCACGTCCACCGAGCTCGACCACGCCCTGGACGCAGCCACGCAGGCCGCCGCCGGCTGGGACCGGATGGGCATCATCGCCCGCGGGAACATCCTGCGCCGCGCCGCCGAGATCCTCGGCCGCCGTGCCGAAGAGGTCGCCCAACTGATGACCCGCGAGCAGGGCAAGATCCTGGCCGACTCCCGCGGCGAAGTCGGGGCCAGCATTGAAACCCTGTACTACAACGCAGGGTCGGCCCGTCGGGCCAACGCAGCGGTCTACCCCTCGGCCAACCCGGACGAAGTGGTCCGCACGATCCGCAGGCCGTTGGGCACCGTTGCGGTGATCACCCCCTGGAACTTCCCGCTGCAGATCCCTGCCTGGAAGATCGCCCCGGCACTGCTCTGGGGCAACACGGTCGTGTGGAAGACAGCCAGCGACACCCCGGCCACCGCCGTGATGTTCGCCGAGATCCTTGAAGAAGCCGGAGTCCCGGCAGGTGTGTTGAACCTGCTGCTCGGCCCCGGGGCCCTGGGCTCGGAACTCGTGGCCGATCCACGGGCCGACGCCGTCACCTTCACCGGATCCGTGGAGGTCGGACACCGGATCCGCGAAAAGACGGTCCTACGCGGAGCGAAGCTGCAGATGGAACTCGGTGGACATAATGCCGCCATCGTGCTGCCCGATGCCGATCTTGCCACCGCCGCCGACTTCATCACCGCCGCGGCCACCGGCAGCACCGGCCAGAAGTGCACGGCCACCCGCCGCGTCATCGCCGTGGGAGCCATCCACGACCAGCTCCGGGATGAACTGGTCAAACGGTTCAACGCACTGAATGTGGGCGCCGGCACCGACGCAGGAGCCGGCATCGGACCCGTCGTCAACGAGCGCGCCCGCCGTGATATCGACGAGGCCGTCCAGCAGGCCGAAGCCGAAGGCGCCCAGGTCCTGGCGCGTGCACCGATCCCCGACGCGGAGGGACATTTCGTGGCCCCCACCCTGCTCGGTGGCACCAGCGAGCTGACCATTTGCCGCGAAGAGGTCTTCGGGCCCGTGACCACCCTGTTGCGCGCCGAATCCCTGGAGGAGGCCATCGAACTGGCCAATGCCACCGAATTCGGTCTGACCGCCTCCGTGTTCACCAGCGACGAGCGTTCCATCCGGCGCTGCCTCAACGACCTGGTGGCCGGGCTGATCAAGGTCAACGGCCCCTCCACCGGCTCCGAGGTCCATGCACCGTTCGGTGGCCTGCGCGACTCCTCCCAGCCGGGTCCGCGCGAGCAGAACAGCGACGCCGCCTCCGACTTCTTCACCCTCACCAAGACGGCCTACCTGCGCCTGGCACCGGAAGGAGCATGAAAAATGTCCGCATCGATCAGCGAACCGGCGCTGCGACTGCCGTCGCCCTCGGAGCTGCGCCCCGCACGTGAAGTGATGGACCCCGCCGACATGGGAGGAGCCCGCGCCACCCGGCACAGCTTCATCCGCACCATGATCCGCCGCGCCACGGCCCGGGGGTGGAAGATCAAACGCACCCACTTCGACATCGACGCCGATGGCTGCGGAGACGCCGTCTACCGGATTCGTGCCGAATCCATGACGTTCAGCTTCGTCATCTTCTCGCAGAAGACCGGCGAACACACCGACCGGGTGATCGCCAAGGCGTGGGACATCACCGCTGCCCTGGTGGAGGGAACCGTCGATGAGGAGCGGTTGGCCCGGCTCCGGACCCAGGTCCCGCTGCAGGAGCGTGGCCGGGCCGAACCCGGCTCGATCATCTGGACCCGCGCCAACCGCAGCGAACGGTTCTTTGAATACGTCGCCGATCGCCTGGCCCACGGTGAACAGCCCGACAGCGCGAAATTCGGGGGGTCGCCGTATGTCATCCGCAGCACCGCGTTCTACAGCAACGGCAAATGCGGTCTGGCCGACTACGAACACCTCACCGACGCCCACCCCTTCTCGGCCCCCTACCGGGCGCATATGCTCTCGGCCTGGTTGCTGCGCGAATTCAGCTACAACCTCGTCGAGGCCTGTGCCCGGCACCGCAACCCTGACGCCGCCACCCTGACCGGGGGCTGGCGCCACTACCTCGGCATGGGCAACGCGACGGGTCTGGGCATGGTGCCCTACGCCATCAACCACCCCGAGGTGCTCAACGCGTGGGCCGAACTGCGCGAGCTGCCGCTGGCCGAGGTCACCGGTCGCAGCACCGAAACCACGGACCCGGAGGTGGTCCGGGTGCTTGAACTGTTCGACCGCGCCATGGACTACCTCGAGGAGCAGGACCTGGATGTCTCCCAGCCGTTCCTGCCGGGACCGGAACTGGCAGACCGGGTGCGTCCGCTGCTGGAGGATCTGCGTCGCTGGTCCTCCACCGGGAGCTTCCGGGGTACCGAGACGAACCGGATCTGGAAGGCCCTGCACGCGGCGGCCGCCGCCTCCGGGCCCGAGGAGCGTGGTCTCGTCGCCACGATCCTCACCGAACTGACCGGCGACCTCGACGCGGAAGTAGAAGCCCGGCTGCGCTGTGATGAGTCCAGGCCCTTGGCTCCGGGCATGAGCTGCGCGGAACTGGCCCACCTCATCGACACCGACTACGAGTGGGTGGCCGACCACGACTTCGCCGATCCGGCCCAGAACCGCTACTTCTGGTTCTCCTCGGCGGACAACGAGGAACCACGCAGGGGAGTGCACGGACGGGACCCCGGGGAGAACGTCCAACACGGCGTCGATATTGCCCGTGCCGTCGCCGAACTGCGCCGCGACCTCCTGGCCGCCGACGCCGGGACCAGCGTGGCCGAGTTCCTGCTGTCCCACCCCTGGCACCGCCAGTTCACCGCCCGGGTCCAGAACATCGGGCCGCTGGCCTACGGCGAGGTCCACGATAATCTGCGCGGTGCCGAATTCCTGCCGTTGAACGTCCAGCGCTACCAGCTCTCGGTCTACGGCATGGAAAACTACACGCCGCAGTCCACCGACTGGCTGCGCGTGACACTGCTCTCCGGCGGTCCGCGGATCGCCGATCTGAAGGACGGCAGCATCACCGATGACTGGCTCTTCACCCAGCGCCCCACCCCGGAGGCAACGGCATGAGCGCCCTTCATGAACAGGCCACCGTCGTGGACGGCCTGCAGATCAATAATTGGGACCGTGCCGTCCTGCAGGAACTGATCGACGGCGGTGTCAGCGGCGTCAACGCCACCTGCGCCGTCTACCACGGACCCCTGGAAACGCTGCAGGAGATCGGGGACTGGTACCAACTCGCCGCCCGCAACGCCGATCTGGCCTTCCTCGCCCACAACGCCGCGGATATCCGCAGGGCCAAGGCCGAGGGCCGGGTGGCCGTGCTGATGGGGCTGCAGAACACCAGCTCCTTCGGCGATGACTTCCGGATGGTGGAGGTCTTCCACAAGCTGGGGGTGCGCATTGCCCAGCTGACCTACAACATCCAGAACCTGGTCGGCGGCTCCTGCTACGAACCCTCGGATTCGGGTCTGACCCGATTCGGGGCGAACATCATCGCCGAGATGAACCGGGTGGGCATGCTGGTGGATCTCTCACACGTCGGCAACCGCACCTCGTTGGATGCCGTCGAGGCCTCCTCGGCACCCATTGCCATCACGCATTCGAATCCCACCTGGTTCGTGGACAACCCGCGGAACAAACCCGACGAGGTCATCCGTGCCGTCACCGACCGGGGCGGAATGATCGGGGCCTGCCTGTATCCGATCGTGCTCGGCGGGGAGACGACGAGTCTGGAACAGTTCTGCACCATGGTCGCCCGGATGGTCGACGACTACGGACCCGACCGGGTGGGCCTGGGCAGCGACTGCACCCGGAACTGGGGCCAGGACTATGTGGGGTACCTGCGCAACGGACGCTGGCAGCCACCGACCCAACCGGCTCCCGAATGGCCGGCCTGGCCGCATTGGTTCGCCGGACCGGAAGATTTCCCGCAATTGACCGAGGGCCTGCAGAAGGTCGGACTCCAGGAGTCCACCATCCGCGGGGTGCTCGGGGAAAACTGGCTCGACCTTTTCGACAAGGTCTTCGTCGGAAAGGATGCATGATGGTGGCAGTGATCTCCGAACACATCGAAACGAGGGAACACATGGACGGCACCGAGGACCGGATCGTGCGCATCGCGGTCCGCGAAATCAGGGAGTACGCCTTCCGGGCCATGGTGGCCCACGGGGCCTGCACTTCGGTGGCCCATGCGGCCGCCCACCAGGTGCTTTTCTCCCAGGTCCACTACGGCACCGGTTTCGCCGAGCTGCTGGACTGCCTGAAACAGCTGAACTGGAGCGCCCCCGCGCTGGCGTTTGAACGGAGCGAATACGACGGCGGTCACCGTTACGTGATCGACTCGAAAATTGACGTCGCGCCGCTGATGCACGGCACGATGCTCATCGAACTGGCAACGGCCCGGGAGGGCAACGTGGTCGTCGCCCCGGAAATCGACCTCGAGGCCGGTTTGCTAGACGCCCCGCTACTGGCCGCGGCAGTCCGTTGTGGGAAGACGGTCATGGTCGCTCGGCTCACTCGTGGCACCGCAAGCCACCATGGCACTCGTATCGCCACCCCCGCCGGCTACGTGGGACAGGTCAGGGTCACTTCCGAGGCCTTTGTCCCCGCCGGCGGGGCGGAACCCGGGACCCTCATCCGCACCCTGGACGAGGTCCCCGACGACAACTTCGCCCTCCATACCCCGGAGGAGCTGG
>JAKDMV010000015.1 GCA_030452125.1 Micrococcaceae bacterium | reverse complement strand
GGCCCCGGCTACTTCCCGAAGCCGCGCAGACGCAGGCTGTTCAGGACCACCAGCACCGAGCTGGCCGCCATGGCACCGCCGGCGATCATGGGGTTGAGCAGCCCCAGGGCGGCGACCGGGATGCCGATCGTGTTGTAGAGGAACGCCCAGAACAGGTTCGTCCTGATGATGCCCAGCGTTCTGCGGGAGAGCTCGATCGCCTGCGGGATCTGGGCCAGGTCGTTGCCCATCACGGTGATGTCCGCCGCTTCGATGGCCACGTCGGTTCCCGAGCCCATGGCCAGTCCCAGGTCCGCCCGGGCCAGGGCCGGGGCGTCGTTGACGCCGTCGCCGACCATCGCCACCACGGCGCCGGTGGCCTGCATTTCGGCCACCTTGTCGACCTTGCCCGCCGGCAGGACCCCGGCGAAGACGTCGGCCGGGTCGATGCCGACCGAGGCGGCCACCTGGGCGGCCACCTCCTGGTTGTCCCCGGTCAGCAGCATCGGACGCAAGCCGAGGGAGCGCAGGCGTTTGATCGCTGCCGGGGAGGATTCGCGGACGGTGTCGCGCAGCCCGATCACTCCGATGGCGGAGCTGTCCACGGCCACCAGCACCGCCGTCGTGCCTTGTTTCCGGGCCGAGGACAGGGCGGTGAGCGAGGCGGCGTCGGGCGCGGTCCCGTTGTCCTCCAGCCAGGCGGGTGAACCCACGACCACGACGGAGGAACCCACGGTGGCGCGGACCCCGCCTCCGGGGGAGGAGGTGAAGGCGGAGATGGTGCCGGTGGCGCGGCCGGCCGCGGTGATGGCCTGGGCGATCGGATGCTCGGACCCGGATTCGGCGGCCCCGGCGAAGGCGAGGATGGTTTCCCGGTCGACGTCGGCGGTGGCGATCACGTCGGCCAAGGCCAGCCGGCCTTCGGTGACGGTTCCCGTCTTGTCCAGCAGGACGGTATCGACCCGGCGGGTGTCCTCCAGGACCTGGGGCCCGCGGATGAGGATGCCCAGCTGTGCACCCCGTCCGGTACCCACGAGCAGGCCGATGGGGGTGGCCAGACCCAGGGCGCAGGGGCAGGCGATGACCAGGACGGATACCGCCGCGGTGAAGGCCGACTGGAGGTCCCCGGACAGGGCGAACCACAGGATGAACGTGACCACGGCGATGGCCAGCACGATCGGGACGAATACCGCCGAGATCCGGTCGGCCAGCCGGGCGATCGGCGCCTTGCCGGTCTGGGCATCGGAGACCATCCGGCCCATCTGGGCCAGCGTCGTCTCCGCGCCGACCCGGGTGGCCCGGACCAGCAGCCGGCCCGAGGTGTTGATGGTGGCGCCGGTGACGGTGTCCTCGGGGCCGACGTCGGTGGGGGCGGATTCACCGGTGATCAGCGAGGTGTCGATGGCCGATTCCCCCTCGAGGATGTAGCCGTCGGTGGCGATCTTCTCCCCGGGGCGCACGACGATCTCATCGCCGGGAACCAGATCCGAGGCGGGGATGCGCACTTCGGCACCGTCGCGCAGCACGGTGGCGTCCTTGGCGCCCAGGCTCAGCAACGACTGCAGGGCATCGCCCGCGGTGGTCTTGGCGCGGGCCTCGAGCCACCGGCCCAGCAGTAGGAAGGTGGCCACGACGCCGGCCGTTTCGAAGTAGAGCTGGTGGTCGGACATGCCCATCCCGGTCTCGGCGGTCATGGCCGGGTCCAGGAGCAGCTGCCACAGGGAGAAGAGATAGGCGGCCAGCACGCCGATGGAGACCAGGGTGTCCATGGTGGAGGAGAAGTGCCGGGCGCTGACCGCCGCGGCCCGGTGGAACGGCCAGGCCGACCACCAGGTCACCGGGGTCGCCAAGGCCAGGGCCACCCAGCCCCAATGGGGGAACTGCAGGGCGGGGACCATGGAGATCAGGAACAGCGGAATGGTGAAGATCGCCCCGCCGATCAGCCGCGGACGCAGGTCCTCGGCGCTTCCGCCGTGGTTCAGGTGATCGGGGCCTTCGCCGGGGTCGCCCGGGTGGTCCTGCGCATCGGACTCGGGGTGGTGGTGTGGATCCTGCCTGACCGAGGCGCCGTAGCCGGCGGCCTCGACCGCTGTGAGCAGGTCCGCGTCGCTGACCGAGGCCGGGGCGGTGACCCGCGCTGATTCCAGCGGCAGGTTCACGCTGGCTTCCACGCCCTCGATCTTGCCCAGCTTGCGCTCGATCCGTGAGACGCACGAGGCGCAACTCATCCCCTGGATGTCCAGGTCCAGGACCCGGGCTTCAGCGGTGGTGCGGTCGACGTGCTGTTCCATGGTGATGCTCCTGGCGGGGACGACTTAGGTGTTCGTGGGGACGAGGGCGTAGCCGGCCTCGGTGACGGCCTCCTGGAGGCTCGCTTCACCGAGCGGCCCGGTGGACTCGATGCGTGCGGTGGAGACTCCTCCGGCGACGAGATCGACCTCGACGCCGGTGATGCCCTCGATCTCCGAGAGTTCCTCGGTGACGGAGGCGACGCAGTGGGTGCAGGTCATGCCCGTGATGCTGATGGTGGTGCTCACTTATGCTCCTGTTCGGGGGTCAGCGGAGGAGGCGGCCGATAGCGGCCGAGGCCTCGCGGACCTTGTCGTTGACGATTTCCGGGTCACCGGTCTCCAGCGAATCCTGGGCGGCCCCGACGACGCAATGGCCGATGTGCTCCTCGACCAGGCCGAGGCTGACCTTGTGCAGTGCCGCGTTGATCGCCGAGATCTGGGTGAGGATATCGATGCAGTACTTTTCTTCGTCCACCATCCGTGCGATCCCGCGGACCTGCCCTTCGACGCGGCCCAGCCGCTTGAGCAGGGCCTGTTTATCGGCGGTGTAGCCGTGCTCGCGATGTTCGTCTGCTGGCTGGCCAGCGGTCGGCAAGGTGGTGTCCATGACGCCAAGTTATACCCCCCTAGGGTATCTGGTCAAGTACCCCATAGGGGTATGGGGACCCGGGGTGACGGCGGTGCATGGACGCCGGGGTGTCCAGGATCGCGGTGCCGCGTCGTGCGGAGTGGGACCGCAAACGAGCCGCCAGGCATTGCTATGCTGACCTGCGTGACATCCACCCAGCTTTCGGTCCGCCAGATTCCCGCAGCCGACCACCTCGCGCACCTTGCTTCATTTCCAGAGACCAGCTTCATGCAGCTCCCGGCCTGGGCCGGGGTCAAGAGCGAATGGCGCGCCGAGTACCTCGGCTGGTTTGATCCACAGGGCGCCCTGCGGGCGTCGGTGCAGGTGCTGCACCGCCCGGTCCCGGTCCTGAAGTACACCTTGGCCTACCTGCCCGAGGGGCCCGTTGCCGATTGGTCCGTACTGGATCCGACGGATATCACCACGCCGATGCTGGCCCATTTCAAGGCCAGCCGGGTGTTCCTGGTCCGCATGGGCCCGCCGGTGATCACCCGGAGCTGGGGGACGGCCGCCGTCCGGAAGGCCCTCGCAGCCGGCGGATATTCATTGGTGACCGAGCTCGAACCTCTGCAGGTCGATGACCGGGCCGCCGCGCTCGCCGAGCAGTTGCGCGGACTGGGCTGGACCAAGCAGGAGGTCAGCGAGGACTTCACCGCCGGACAGCCCGAGTTCTCGGGACGGATCCCGTTGATCTCAGCCGACGGCCAGGCGCTGGACCTCGACGGGGTGCTGGCCCAGATGAACCAGAACTCCCGGCGGCAGGCCCGCAAGGCGGCCGCCGGTCCGCTGGAGATCCAGGTCGGGGGGATCGCCGACATCGAACGGTTCCACGCGTTGTCCCAGGAAACGGCCGAACGTGATGGTTTCACCGGGCGTCCGGCGAGCTACTTCACCACCATGATGAAGGCCCTGAACGCCCACGCGCCAGGCACCTTCACGGTCTACTTCGCCGTCCACGAGGGGCGGGACCTGGCTGCGGCCATCCGGGTCCGCACCGGACAGGGTGCCTGGTACACCTATGGGGCCTCCTCGAGCGCGGAGCGCAAACTCTATGCCCCCAAGGCGCTGATCCACCGCATGATCACCGATTCGCTGGCGGAAGGATGCACGTTCCTGGACCTCGGCGGGGTCTCTGCGACGCTGGACAACGAACACCACCTGGCCGGCCTGACGCAGTTCAAGACCACCCTGGGCTGTGATGTGGTGCAGACGCTGGGGGAGTGGGACTACCCGCTGAACAAGGCAGTGGCCGCGGCGTTCAATCTTTATATGCGCCTGCGCGACCGGGGCTGAGCCTCCGCCGCTGCCGAGGGGGTACCGCCCGCCGGAGTTCGGGCATATGGTGGCGCCATAGCGACCGAGACCTGGAGGCAGCAATGGGCGATTACCGTGCATACACCGATGCGGAGAAGGCCGCCTACGTGGCTCCGGCCTGTGATTCCTGCGGCCAGCATCGACATGTCGTCTGGGAGGACACCGGATCGGCCGAGGCGCACTGGATCCGCAGGGATGCGGGGTGCTCCAACGAGGCCTGCACCGCCTGAGCTACCCGCTCCGGGCAGCGGCTCCACCGTTCGCGGACGGTGGAATTCCTTCCGGCGGTGATCAGCCGTCGCATTCCTTGCAGATCATCATGCCGTCCTTCTCGCGGGACAGCTGAGACCGGTAGCGAACCAGGAAGCACTCACCACAGGTGAACTCGTCCTGGGCCTGTGGACGCACCTGGACGACGAGCTCCTCGTCGATGATGGCTCCGGGCAGTTCGTCGCCATCAAGGGGCTCTTCCTCGTCCAGCTCCTCGACCGCGGTCTTCTTGTTGGGCGCGTCAATCTGCTTGACCTGCTTGAGGGTTTCCTCGTCACGTTCGGCAACGTCGGGACGGACCTCATCGTATTCAACAGCCATGTGTTTCTCCTGAGCATTCAACGGATCGAAAGCGACATGGTAGGCGACGGGAAGTGGCCGACACAAGCCGGGTTTCATGGGCAGGGGTCTCGGCGGGGACGTGGGTGGTCCCCCCGGGTCCTGCCGCCGGCGGCCTGCGGTGCAGGCTGCCGGCGGCAGGATCAGACGCCTGCCGGTTCCGGGACCTTTTCGGACTCCTCGGGCGTCGCCTCGAACAGGGGGCGACGACGAATGGTCAGGGTGACGGCACCGGCGGCCACGGCGGCCAGCGCGCCGATCAGGAAGCACAGGCTGAAGGCGTCCTGCGTGGGGACCGGGGTGGTCCCCGGGGACAGCGTGACCGAATTGCTGGTCAGGACGATGGCCATCACCGCGGCGGCGCTGGTGGTGCCGATGGAGCGCATCAGGGCATTGACGCCCACCCCGGATCCGGCCTCGGCGGCCGGCAGGTTGTCCATGACGAGCATCGGCATCGCCGCGTAACCGATGCCGATGCCGGCGCAGGCGATGCAGGAGGCGAGCATGAGCTGCCAGGGGGCGTCGGTGAGCAGGAACGCGAAGCCGTAGCCGGCGGCCATGACGAAGGCCCCCAGGGCCAGCGTCGTGCGCCCGCCGAACCGCGTCATCAACCCGGCCGAGATCGGTGAGAACAGCAGCATCATCAGTCCGCCCGGTGCCATCCAGAGGCCCGCTTCCAGGACGCTCTGGCCCAGGCCGAAGCCGGTGGAGGAGGGCATCTCGAGCAGCTGCGGGATCACGATGGACTGGGCCATCATGCCGAAGCCCATCAGGACCGCGGCGATGTTCGTGAGCAGGACCGGGCGGCGGGCCGTGGAGCGTAGATCCACCAGCGGTTCGTCATGCCGGAGTTCGTAGACCCCCCCACAACGCCAGCACCAGCAGGCCGCCGACGATCGCGCCGAGGGTTCCGATGGAGAGCCAGCCCCAGTCGTTGCCCTTCGAGACGCCGACCAGGATGCCGACGATGCCTGCCGCCAGACCCAGGGCGCCGATGGCGTCGAAGGTGGCGGGGTGCTGGATGGCCCGGTGGGGCAACGCCGTGGCGGAGAGCACGGTGACCACGAGGCCCAGTCCGGCCGTCAGCCAGAAGAGGGCGTGCCAGTTGTATTCCTGCGAGATCCACGCGGCCAGGGGCAGGCCGAGGGCGCCCCCGACGCCCAGGGTCGCGCTGATCCCGGCCACCGCGGCATTCCTCATCCGGGGAGCCGAGAGTTCGCGGGCGAAGCTGATGGCCACCGGGATGTATCCCATGGCCAGTCCCTGCAGGACCCGGCCGATGACCACGAGGATGAAGGCGTTGGAAACGGCGGCCACGAGCGAGCCGAGCAGCAAGGTGAGCGCGGAGACCACCAGAACGGGTTTCCTGCCCTTGATGTCGGCCAGGCGGCCGGCCACCGGCATGGCGACGGCCCCGCCCAGGAGCGTGGCGGTGACGACCCAGGCGGCGTTGCTCCCGGAGGTGTCCAGCAAGGCGGGCAGGTCCGGCTGGATCGGGATGACCAGCGACTGTGTGAGGGCCGCACAGAGGCTCGAGAAGCCGAGCACGACGACCGCCAGCAGGGGATGCCGGGCCATGCCCGAGGATTCTTCCTGGGGGGTGTTGACGGTGGACGTTGATTCTTCCATGTACTTCTTTCGTTGCGTGGGCCCGACCCCACCTGGGTGTGTAAGTTACATAAGCTAAGATATGTAGAATACACATGTTGGAAGAGGTGTACCTAATCGACACGATGCGGAGATGAGAATGGGTGACCGGTGGCCACTGCCCGAGGCGGGCGGCGTATCGCGGGCCCGACTGCTGGCCAGTTATCTCGCGAGCCTTGATCTGCAACGCCGGGCCCTGGAGGCCCAGCTGCATTTGAGCACCTCCGAATTGCGCATCCTGTGGCTGTTTTCCGACGGCCGGCATCGGACCCTGCGTGAGATTGCCGACAGCCTCCGGCTGGAGCAATCCACCGTGAACCGTCAGGTCAACGCGGCGCATGCCGCTGGACTGCTGGGACGTTCACGCCCGGAAGGAGGGAACGCCTACGTCTTCTTCTCGGCCCCCGCGGGCGTGGCGGCCTTCGAGGAGGACCTGGTCACGAGCCTGGGCGCCTACGAAACAGCACTGCAGCAGCTGGGACCCGACGATGCCGCCACCTTCCTGCAGACCTTGCGTCGGTTTCTCGACGTGTACCCCGAGGCGCCCGAGGACCCCGACGGGGGTTCCACGCCGTAGGGTCCCCTCGGCATCCGCGCCGCTATCCAAGGTCGGGGACGTGACCTAGACTGTGTGTCATGGGCCACATCCGTGGTTCTGGTCCCCGGTGCCCGTGGCGAGGGCGGACCGCCGCGCACCTTCACAGTCAGGGTGGTATTGCCTCATGGCCTGGACGTCACCGGCATCGCCGGGATGGCAACGCTCCGCGGAGCGCGCCCACGCCCGGTTGTCCTCGGGGCAACCCCTGCCCGCGGGGGTGCAGGACCCCGGGTTCCCCCGGCTGCGTCCGGTCGTCCATGACTCATGGATCCGTTCGTTGGGTTTCCACGACGACCCCTCCGGGGCCGCCGCCCGCCACGGGTTGAGCGATCCTCAGCTCGCCGATGTCCGACGCAGCCACCCGCTGGTCTCGCTCATGCCCGTCTTCGACCGCCTGCTGGTCCAGCCGGCGAAGGACACGGGACTGCTCGTCGCCGTGGGGGACGACGCCGGGCACCTCCTCTGGGTCGAAGGCGACACCTCGGTGCGCAACGCCGCCGAACGGATGGACTTCGTCCCCGGAGCCGATTGGTCCGAACGCTCCGTCGGGACCTCGGCCCCCGGCACGGCCCTGGTCACCGGGACCGGCGTGCAGGTCAGCGGGGCGGAGCACTTCAGCCCGGAGGCGCACCGCTGGAGCTGCTCCGCGGTCCCCATCCATTGCCCGGTGACCGGCCGACTGCTCGGCGTGGTCGATCTGACGGGCCACGACGACGCGGTGGCCAGCCACTCGTTGACGCTGCTGCGGGCGGCGGTCGCCGCCGCCGAAGCGCAGTTGCACGTCGACGCCCTCCAGGCCGCCGCCCGCGGTCATCAACTCGTGCTGCCGTCCCCGCGGGCCTCCTCGCCCGCGACCCGGCTGCAGGTCCTGGGCTCCGCGGCCGGAACCCTCGATGGTGCGGCACCAGCCAGGGTGCTGGGCGGTCGCCACGCCGAAATCCTGACCCTGCTGGGCTGGAACCGCGGTGGGCTGGGTGCCTCCGAACTCGCCGACCTGCTGTTCGGGGACGTCGGACAACTAGTCAGTGTCCGGGCCGAAATGGCCCGACTGCGCAAGGCGTTGGGACCCGAGGCGGGACGGATCGGGTTGGAGTCGCGTCCCTACCGCATCGGCCCCGCCGTCACGGTCGATGCCCGGGACGTCCTGCGCCATCTCGGGGCGGGGCGCCATCGGCAGGCCCTGGCGGCCTACACCGGTCCGGTCCTGCCCCGCTCCGAGGCGCCCGGGATCATCGACATCCGCGGCGAGGTGGCCGGCGCCCTGCGCGAGTCGATGCTCAATGATGCCGATCCCGACACGTTGCTCGACTACCTCGAATTGCCGGAGGCCGGCACCGACGTCGAGGGCCTGCGCACCGCCCTGCAGGTCCTTCCCGCGCGCTCACCGCACCGATCGGTCGTGGTGGCCCGGCTGCAGCGGCTGGACGCGGAACTGGCCTGACCTTCGGCCGTGGCCGGTCGGCGATGCAACGTCGATGCAACCCCTGACCACGTACCGTGATCCACATCACGCGGAATCCGCCATCGCGGCTCCGGGCCGCTCGGCCCGGCAATGCCAGCGGTGGCCAACAAAGGAGTTGTCATGACCGTTTACGCCACCCCCGGAACCGATGGGGCACTACTGGATTTCAAGCCGCGCTACGAGCACTACATCGGCGGTGAATGGAAGGCCCCCGTGAAGGGCGAATACTTCGAGAACATCACCCCCATCACCGGCAAGGTCTTCTGCGAGGTCGGCCGCGGCACGTCCGAGGACATCGAGGCGGCCATCGATGCCGCCGAAGGCGCGGCACCGGCCTGGGGCAGGACCAGTGCCGCCGAGCGGGCGGGCGTACTGAACCGGATCGCCGACCGCATCGAGGAGAACCTCGAGATGCTTGCCGTCGCCGAGACCTGGGACAACGGCAAGGCCATCCGCGAGTGCCTTAATGCTGATCTGCCGTTGGCAGCCGACCACTACCGCTACTACGCTGGGGCCATCCGCGCGCAGGAGGGGCGGCTCTCGCAAATCGACGAGAACACCGTCGCCTACCACTTCAACGAGCCGCTCGGCGTGGTCGGACAGATCATTCCCTGGAACTTCCCGATCCTGATGGCTACCTGGAAACTGGCACCCGCGTTGGCCGCGGGCAACGCAGTCGTCCTCAAGCCCGCCGAGCAGACCCCGGTGTCGATTCTGGTGTTGATGGAGCTGATCGGGGACCTGCTTCCACCGGGAGTGCTCAATGTGGTCAACGGATTCGGCACCGAGGCCGGCAAGCCACTGGCGTCGAATAAGCGCATCCGCAAGATCGCGTTCACCGGTGAGACCACCACCGGCCGGCTGATCATGCAGTACGCCTCGCAGAACCTCATTCCCGTCACCCTTGAGCTGGGGGGAAAGAGCCCGAATATCTTCTTCGAGGACATTGCCGCGCAGAACGACGCGTTCTACGACAAGGCACAGGAAGGGTTCACCATGTTCGCGCTGAACCAGGGCGAGGTCTGCACCTGCCCCTCCCGCGCCCTGGTGCAGGACTCGATCTACGACCGGTTCATGGGCGACGTCACCGCACGGACAGAAGCCATCAAGCAGGGACACCCGCTGGATACGGACACGATGATGGGCGCCCAGGTCTCTAACGACCAGATGGAGAAGATCTTGTCCTACATCGACATCGGCAAGCAGGAAGGCGCCCAGATCCTCACCGGTGGAGGCCGTGCCGACCTCGGAGGCGAACTCTCCGGAGGCTACTACGTCCAACCGACGATCTTCGCCGGGGACAACTCGATGCGGATCTTCCAGGAGGAGATCTTCGGGCCAGTCGTCTCCGTGGCCCGTTTTAGTGGCTATGACGATGCGCTGAAGACCGCCAACGACACCCTCTATGGTCTCGGTGCCGGGGTGTGGACCCGCGACGGAGCCACCGGCTACCGTGCGGGGCGCGAGATCCAGGCCGGCCGGGTCTGGGTGAACAACTACCACGCCTACCCGGCCCACGCGGCGTTCGGTGGCTATAAGTCCTCGGGCATCGGGCGCGAGAACCACCTGATGATGCTGGACCACTACCAGCAGACCAAGAACCTGCTGGTCTCCTACGCGCAGGAAAAGCAGGGGTTCTTCTAAACCATTTATTGCCCCAACCGCAGTCCACGGGTTCCGGCACCGACGCCGGAACCCGCGAACCCCGAACCCCGAAAGAGCAGGAAACACCATGAGTACCATGAATGCAGCCATCGTCCACGAGTTCGGCAACGACATCGACATCACCACCGCCGAGGTCCCGGAGCCGGGCCCCGGCCAGGCATTGGTGAAGCTGATCGCCTCCGGCGTCTGTCACACCGACCTTCACGCGCTCGGTGGCGACTGGCCGGTCCAACCCAAGCTTCCGCTCATCCCGGGACACGAGGGTGTCGGCTATGTCGAGAAGATCGGCGAAGGCGTCACCGAGGTGAAGGTCGGCGACATGGTCGGCAACGCCTGGCTCGCCAACGCTTGCGGGAACTGCGAGTTCTGCCGCACTGGCTGGGAGACGCTCTGCGAATCCCAGACCAACGGTGGATACTCCGTCGACGGATCGTTCGGCGAGTACATGTTGGTTGAGGCCAAGTTCGCCACCCATATCCCGGAAGGCTCCGATCCGCACGAGATCGCCCCGGTCCTCTGCGCGGGGGTCACGGTCTACAAGGGGCTCAAGCGCTCCGAGGTCAAGCCCGGTCAGTGGGTGGTCATCTCAGGGATCGGCGGTCTCGGGCATATCGCCGTGCAGTATGCGGTTGCCATGGGCATGCGGGTCGCCGCGGTCGACGTCGCCGAGGAGAAGCTGGCCCTGGCGCGCAGCCATGGCGCCGAAGTGACGGTCAACGCCTTCGCCGCCGATCCGGTCGAAGCCATCCAGGAAGCCACCGGTGGTGCCCACGGAGTGCTGGTCACGGCCGTGCATCCGGACGCGTTCGGTCAAGCCATCGGCATGACCCGGCGCGGCGGCACGATCGTCTTCAACGGACTGCCACCGGGAGATTTCCCCGCCCCCATCTTCGACATTGTGCTCAAGGGCCTGACCATCCGGGGGTCCATCGTTGGCACCCGTCAGGACATGATAGAAGCCTTGGAGTTCTATGCGGCGGGCAAGATCAAGCCCACCTTCCACACTCGCCCGCTCGAGGACGTGAACGCGGTCTTCGACGAAATGCGCCACGCCAAGATCGATGGCCGAGTGGTCATCGACTACACGGGGACCACCGTCTAAACGGTTTCCGGGAAGGAACACTGCCGTCATGCCCCCGGTCCGGAGCCGCAATCCAGCGGTTCCGGACCGGGGTCACGGCCCCTGAGGAGAAGGAGAACGCCGTGGATACCGTGCTCGACGCCCGCCCCGACATAGAAGGTGAGGACTTCACCCGCGTCCGGCTCACCGCCGACGCCCAGGTGCTGCTGCGCAGCCTCTGGGCCCGCCATGGGCCGCTGATGTTCCACCAGTCGGGTGGATGCTGTGATGGTTCATCGCCGATGTGCTTCCCGGAAGGGGACTTCATCACCGGCGACGCCGATATCCGCTTGGGTGTCTTCGGACTGAAGGACGACGACGGCACCCCGCTGGGTGATATTGATTTCTGGATGTCGAAGGAACAGTTCGCATACTGGAAACACACCCTGCTCACCGTCGATGTCGTTGATGGAAGGGGCGGGGGCTTCTCTCTCGAGGCTCCGGAAGGCAAGCGTTTCCTGATCCGCAGCGAACTCATCGACGGCTGAGGCCCGACCTTGCAAGCCGGTGGCCGACCCGTGGCGCAGGGAGCCTGGGACCATCGGCCACCCGGTACCCGCGCTCCTTGGCGAGGACAGATCACTCGGGACAGGGAAGTCCCCGGCGGGTGGCCGGCAGGCCACAATCGCGAGATGTTTCGTCAGGCTGGTGTTCCTGCTGAGACAACCCGGCCAGTATTCTCACCTCTTCCAGTCGCCTGGGCTGGAACCAATTTCCTTGCCTCACTTACCGTCAGACCGGATCCGACGGCTGGTATACGAAGCTGCCGCCATCAACAAACTAAGGAGTTCCCATGACTTTCCCTCCCATCGCCCACGTCGCGTTGACCGTGACAGACCTGGACCGCAGCTCGGCCTGGTACGAACGGCTCCTGGGTGTTTCGCCCGTGTTGGATGAGGACGCTGGCGGTTTCTGGCACAAGGTCTATCCGTTGGACGGCGGAATGCTGCTGGGGCTGCACTTCCACCCGGTGACGGACTCCAACGACCGGTTCGACGCCCGACGAGCGGGGATGGACCATGTCGGTTTCGGATGCGCCGACTATCAAGAACTCGTGCGCTGGCGGGATCAGCTGGACACCTGGGGAATCGAGCACGGCGAAATCGTCGAAGCCCACTATGGTTCGGGGCTTTCGTTTGCGGATCCCGACGGAAACGCGCTCGAGTTCTTCGCACCCGCTTCCTGATCCGCAGCGAACTCATCGGCCACTGAGGCGACCCGGCGCGTCCTCCCCGCGGGGGCAACCATGACAGAATCGAGGTGAACACCCCCCCGCCCCGTGGTAGCCGTCAGGAGGCCCCCGACCGATGAAGGACCAGGGAACGCCCGGCGCTGCCCGGCGCCAACTGGACATCGAATCCCGGTCGATCTGGGCCGGTGTCGTCGCGGGGATCCTGGCTGTCATCGTCGGTGCCATCGCGTTTCGTGGATACCGGCCACCCTTGGCCGGGGACGGGTCGGTGGCGATCTATGCCTCGGTGGTCTCCGGGGTGATGGCCGGTGCCGGATTCGTGGCCGGATACGTCCAGAACATCCGTACCGTCCATCTGTGGCTCGGTGCGCGTCCGGTCATCCGGCAGATCCTCGACGTCGCAGCCCTGCTGGTGGTGCACGCCTCGATCGCGACGATGTCCGCCTTGGTGCTTTTCCGACTCTTCCAGCAGGCATTCTCGGGCCTGACCGTGGATCCGGTGGCCGGAACGGTGATGTTGGCTGTTTCAGCTGGTGTCGCTGGCTACTTCGGATATATCTCCGGGGCGCGTATCACCGCCATCGCCCTGTCGGTGATGCTGGCGGTCTTCATGTCCTCCGGGATGCTGGTGAGCATGCTGTATGCGGAGAACCCGCTGTGGTGGCACTCCATGTTCAGCGAGCTGGGCACCGGGCAAGCCGGATTGACGTCCTTCTGGACGTTCAACACCACCATCACGACCTCAGGGATCATCCTGACCACTCTCTCCGCGTTCATCACGCGTGACCTGAAGCAATGGGCCGACGTCGTCGCCGCCGCCAAACGCCACGACGAATCGGGTGCCCGGCGCTGGCACCGGACCCTGGGCGTTCAACGGCTCATGCGCCCCCGCCCCGGGGTGGTGCGTACCTGCCTGGTTGCCGGCGGGGTGTGCATGGTCGGCATCGGACTGTTCCCCGTCAATACATTCGAGCCGGTGCATACATTCTTTGTGCGGGTCCTCGCGGTGTTCCTGCTGGTGTTGCTGGCCGGGGTTCCGCTGTGGCTACCGGGGTTCCCCAAGGCCTTCTTTCTGCTCACCTATCTGGCGGTCGGCGCGCTCGTGGCGGCAGCGGCCCTGTGGCGTCCGCTGCAGTACTACAACCTCACGGCTCTCGAGCTCGCAGCGGCCGGAATCGTGTTCGCCTGGCTCGTGGTTTTCATCCGCAATACCACCGCCGTGGTGGCCTCTGCCGGCGTCGAGCCCGCGGTCCCCGGTCTGCCCGCAGGCCCCCTGGAGGACGAAAAACCCCGCAACGACGGCTCCGGTCATATAACGAACAGGTAACGATAGCTAGCGGGTCAAAACAACACGGGGCGCTCGGCGGCATCCCTTGGCAGCTTTGGGATGCCTCCGAATGGGGTCGGTGCGGCGAAAGTGTCCTCTCGGGCAGAATCCGTGTCAAATCGCCACACCCCGGCTTGATCGAAATCCTGAGCGCGTTAGGTTTGTAGGGATGGAAAATGAACTCGCAAACACACAGTCCGAGGCTACATTTCGCCACCCAGCCACCGAGGACGGAGCAGCCATGTGGAACATGGCCAAGGATTCCGAAGTGCTGGACTTGAACTCTTCCTACTACTACCTGCTCTGGTGCCGTGACTTCGCGCAGAGCTCGCTGATGGCCGTCATCGACGACCAGCCAGCCGGCTTCGTCATCGGCTACATGCGCCCCGACGAGCCCGGAACCCTGCTGATCTGGCAGGTCGCCGTCGGCGCCGGCTTCCAGAAGCGCGGCCTGGCCGCCAAGATGCTCGACGAGCTGGCCGAGCGCACCCATGCCGATCGTCTGGAAACGACGATCACGGCCGATAACGGCGCGTCGAACCACCTGTTCCAGCGCTTCGCCGAACGCCATGAGGCCGAATGCGAGCGTGAGCCGCTGTTCACCCCGGGCATGTACCCGGATGGCCATGACACCGAGTACCTGTACCGCATCGCCCCGCTGGGACTCGATGCCGATCTGCGCACGCTGAACCTGGCGTCCAGCAACTCCAAGGGCTGATCCCCCACCACGACTTCCGGCGCCCCGGGCTCCACCGTGATGCCCTGCGCCCTCCTGAAGCCTGTCATCGACCTATGAAAGGGAATGACCATGACTGACATCTTTGAAATCCGCGAATCAGAGGTTCGCACCTACAGCCGCAGCTGGCCGGCAGTGTTCGCGACCGCTTCCGGCGCCACGCAGACCGCCGAAGACGGCACGGAATACCTGGACTTCTTCGCCGGGGCCGGTGCCCTGAACTACGGGCACAACAACCCCGCCCTGACCCAGCCGCTCGTGGAGTACCTGACCAGCGGCGGCGTCGTGCACTCGCTGGACATGATGACCCCGGCCAAACGGGACTTCCTGCAGACCTTCCAGGACCTCATCCTCGAGCCGCGCAAGCTCGACTACAAGGTGATGTTCCCCGGCCCGACGGGTACCAACACCGTCGAAGCCGCGCTGAAGCTGGCCCGCAAGGTGACCGGACGGCAGAACGTCCTGTCCTTCACCAACGCGTTCCACGGCATGACGCTGGGCGCCCTGTCGGTGACCGGCAACTCGATGAAGCGCGCCGGGGCCGGCGTCCCGCTGGCCAACAGCTCGCGGATCCCCTTCGACGGCTACCTCGAAGGCGAACAGGCCGACTTCGTCTGGCTCGAGCACCTGCTCGAAGACAGCAGCTCGGGCGTCGACAAGCCCGCCGCCGTCATCGTGGAGACCGTCCAGGGCGAAGGTGGCCTGCGCGCCGCCCGCGCCGAATGGCTGCGCAGCCTCGCCGCGCTGCTCAAGCGCCACGACGTCCTGCTGATCGTCGACGACGTCCAGGCCGGTTGCGGCCGTACGGGCACGTTCTTCAGCTTCGAGGAAGCCGGCATCGAGCCGGACATCGTGTGCATCTCCAAGTCGATCTCCGGCTACGGCATGCCCATGGCGCTGACCTTGTTCAAGCGCGAACTCGACATCTGGGGCCCGGGCGAGCACAACGGCACCTTCCGTGGCAACAACCCGGCCTTCGTCACCGCGACCGCCGCACTGAAGAAGTACTGGGCCACCGGCGACTTCCAGAACGAGCTCGCCGGCACCGTCACCGCACTGCGTGATGGCCTGGCCGAGATCGTCGCCCTGGTCGACGGCGCGGAACTGCGCGGCCGTGGCCTGCTCTCCGGCGTCGTCTTCCCGGACCACTCCATCGCCACGAAGGTCGCCGCCGAATCCTTCGCCAACGGCCTCCTCGTGGAGACCTCCGGCTCGGAGGACGAGGTCCTGAAGATCATGCCGCCGCTGACCATCACCGCCGAAGAGCTGCAGCGCGGGCTGACCGTGCTCGGCAACGCCGTGCGCACCGTGACCGGACAGCCGGCCCTGGCCTCGGCCTAGGCTCCGCAGCACCCCGATAACCACCCCGACTTTTCCCCAACTTCCCCAGGAGGACACCAGATGAAGGTAATCAACCGCGATGACCTGAACGAAACCGAGCGCGACATCAAGTCGGAGACCTGGCGCAGCCGCCGCATGGTGCTGGCCCGCGAAGGAGTCGGCTTCTCCTTCCACGACACCGTGATCTACGCCGGAACCACCTCGACGTTCCACTACGCCAACCACATCGAAGCCGTGTACTGCGTGCAGGGCGAGGGAACGCTGACCAACGAAGTGACCGGCGAGGTCCACGACCTGGCCGACGGCACCATGTACCTGCTGGATGGCCACGAGAAGCACACCGTGCGTGCCACCACCGAGCTGCGCATGGCCTGCGTCTTCAACCCGCCGGTGACCGGCCGCGAAGTCCACGACGAGAACGGCGTCTACCCGCTGGTCGTCGAGGATCCCGCCGAGGGCTAGGTCCCGACGGATTTCCGCGAAGCGCGGTACACACTTCGGTGTGTGCCGCGCTTTTGCGTGTCCGGGACCGGCCCCACGGCAGCTCGCTGCGATACCCGGTCGGCCGGCTACGGAACCTCCCACGGTTCGATCGGGCCGGGAATCGTTGAGAAAAGGCGATGCGTCTCGGGTGGCGTGGGGACCGAACCCCTGAGCTCGACCGCGCGGACGGCCAGTTTGGCCAGCAGGTGGTCGCGCTCGTGCTCCAGCTGGCCGGCGGTCACCGTCAGCAGCGGCCCGGCCGGGACGTGCGGGACCAGGACAAGGGCACGGTTGAACCGGTAGCCGCGGGAATCGGCCTCGGCCGCCAGGCCCTCGAGGTAGGCGCCGATCAAGGAGATCGGGTCGCCACCGGCACGGAACCGCGTCAATTGGGGGTGGTTCCGATAGCCAACGGTGTCGCCGCCAAGGACCTTTTGCGCCAGCAGGGTTTCACGCCAGCACGCCACCAGACCCTTGGAATCCAGATACCGGGGGTGCAGGGACCAGAGGCGCATGGGGGTATCGTATCCACATTCCCCCCGGGGCCGCCCTCCCGGCGCACAACGCGGCCGGAACGCTTCACGCGCTGTCCCGGGTCTGGGATAGTGGGCAGCATATCCGCTGAACTGGAGGACCGTCGTGAGCACGCCACCATCCACCGGGTCCCCGCGCCGGGCCTGCCTCGTCGTCGGGGTCCCTCCACGGCCGCGGGACGAACTGATCCGGACCGCGGCGGAGGTCGCCCAGCAGTATGGGGCGTTGGCACTGTTTGCCACCGTGGATCCCAGCCGATATGCCGTTAACGGCGCCGACGGCTCGACGTGGTTCGCACCGATCGACCCGGACAGCGACGAACCAGCCGAACCCACTTTCGACCCCGAGGTGCGTCGCAGGATCGAAGGCCTCATGGGCGGGCTGGACGTGGAATGGTCCACGCGCTGCCTGGTCGGGGACACGGCGACGGCCCTGGCGGCCTTCGCCGCGGAACAAGAGGCCGCGATGATCGTCGTCGGCACGCGGGAGCCGGGCGTCAGCTCGGGCTTTCGTGAGTTCCTGGGCGGATCCGTGGCGGTGCATCTGGCCCACCGGCAGGATCGACCGGTCCTGGTGGTTCCACTGCACCCGGTGGCCACGGACGCCCGGCTGCCGTGGGAAGCTTCCTGAGCCGGGCCCCGGAGCGACGCCGCGGGGTCGGGTCGCCACGGCTACTGCACTAGGATCGTTGTTCGGCCGCGAAGCCACGGCGTGCAATCAAGGGAGTACCGGTGAATGAAGTAGGCGAGGGACTGCGTTCCCTCGACGGGACGTGGGTGTATCTCTTCGGGGCGGTGATGGTGGCCCTGTCCGCGCTGATCCCCCCGGTGCCCAGTACGACGCTGTATGTCGCGTTGGGCGCCCTGGCCGCGCAAACGGACACCCTGAACCCGCTCCTGCTCGCCGCCTCCATGCTCGTCGGCGCGATCGCCGGGGACGCGGCGATCTACGCGTTGGCCGTGCGCTTCGACGTCGTGAACTGGCGGATCCTGGCCGGACGGCGTTGGCAGGCGGCCCTGGCCGCGACGCGCAATAGGCTCAAGGACCACGATCTTCCCCTGGTGATGACCTCGCGGTTCATCCCCATGGGCCGGTTGACGATGAACATCGGCTCCGCCTTGGTTCCCCACACCTGGCGGGTCTTCCTCCAGCATTCGCTCATTGCCGGGGTCCTCTGGTCGGTGTATTCCGTCGGGGTGGGCCTGCTGTCCGGGGTCTGGGACGGTTTGTCCACCGAGGTCGCCGTGCTGTTGGCCATCGTCGTCTCGCTGGTCCTGGGTCGGGCCATCAACAACGTGATCAGTTGGTGGGAAACCCGGAACCTGCCCGCACCCACCGTCGCGGGCAAATCGAAACTCCGTCGTCGTGCCGTCAAACGGGCCGCATCCGCGCAGGAAGCACCCGCGGAAAACCCGGTCTCCGAGGCCTGAATGGGCGCCGGGTGGACGGGCATGGGAGAATGGGTGTAATGAGTACCCCTGAAGAGACCGCAGCCCCCGATTCCACCGAGCGTTCCCGCCAGTCGGAGAACCGCGCCCGGCAGGAAGGCCGCGCCCAGGTCCGTCCCACCGCAGAAGGCTGGACCCAGGCCATGGCCCCCGACGGCCGGCCGAAGCTGGAGTTCAAGTCCAAGGCGCGCGTTTCCCAGCCGCCGGTGCACCTGGCCGATCTGACGCTGGCCGAACGCCAGGCCAAGCTCGTCGAACTCGGTCTGCCGAAGTTCCGGGCCAAGCAGCTCTCCGTGCACTACTTCCAGCACTACACCACCGACCCCGAGCAGATGAGCGATCTGCCCAAGGAACGCCGCCAGGAACTGGTGGACGCCATGTTCCCGACGCTGCTCACCCAGGTGAAGCGCTTGACCACCGACAACGGGGACACGGTCAAGTTCCTGTGGCGGCTCTTCGACGGTTCCCTGGTCGAATCCGTGCTGATGCGCTATCCGGGCCGGGTGACCCTGTGCGTCTCCAGCCAATGCGGTTGCGGCATGAACTGCCCCTTCTGCGCCACCGGCCAGGCCGGACTGACCCGGAACATGTCCGCCGCGGAGATCCTGGACCAGATCGTCCAGGCCAACCGGGTCATCGCCGAGGGCGGACTCGGAGGCGGCCGCCGCGATGGAGGATACGACGCCGAACGCGTCACCAACATCGTGTTCATGGGCATGGGCGAGCCGCTGGCCAACTACAAGCGGGTCATGAACGCCGTGCACCGGATGATCAACGACGCCCCCGAGGGGCTGGGCATGAGTGCACGCAACATCACCATCTCCACCGTGGGGCTGGTCCCGGCGATCAATAAGCTGGCCGCCGAGGACATCCCGATCACCTTCGCGTTGAGCCTGCACGCCCCCGACGACGAGCTGCGTGACGAGCTCATCCCGGTGAACTCGCGGTGGAAGGCCGATGAGGCCATCGACGCCGCCTACAACTACTACAAGGCCACCGGGCGACGGGTGTCGATCGAGTACGCGCTGATCAAGGACATGAACGACCACGCCTGGCGGGCGGATCTGCTGGCCAAGAAGCTCAATAAGCGCGGCCGCGGTTGGGTGCACGTGAACCCGATCCCGCTGAACCCCACCCCGGGTTCGGTCTGGACGTCCTCGGAGCCGGAGATCACCGACGAGTTCATCAACCGTCTGATCGACGCCGGGATTCCCACCACGTTGCGCGATACCCGCGGCAAGGAGATCGACGGCGCCTGCGGCCAGCTCGCCGCCTCGGAGTAGGGCCGCGCCGGAACGAAGGAACCGGTGGCCTAATGCGGCCCCGCCATCGCGTGCCCGTGAAATGGCACTAGCATCGGTGTCATGGGGATCTTCAGTCGTGGCACCACCGGGCCACAGTCAATCGCGGACCTGGCCCCCGAATCGGTCATGCTGGCCGGGGCCGGCCGGGCCATCCTGCTGCAACTGGCCTACCCGCCGGTCGGGCACGGGGTGTCCCGTCATTCGGGATTCGTCCAGGACCCCCTGTCCCGGCTGCACGGCACCCTGACCTACATCTACGCCCTCACCAACGGCACCGACGCCCAGGCCGAGGCCGCCCGTACCTGGGTCGAGCGGGTCCACGCCCCCGTGCATTCCGAGGCCGCCGCGGACGGCAGCCACCCAGCCTACGACGCCCATGACCCGGACTCCCAGCTCTGGGTCGCCGCCACCCTCTACGACTCGGCCATGATCGTGTACGAGGCGGTCTTCGGGCCGTTACCGGGCGATACCGCCGAGAAGATCTACCGCGGGTACTCGGTGCTGGGCACCGCCTTGCGCGTCCCGGAAGGGGCCTGGCCGGCCACCCGCGCCGATTTCGCCGCCTATTGGGAGGCCATGACCGGTGAGCTGACGGTGGATCGGACCACCATGCGGGTGGGCCGTGCCCTGCTGGAGGCCCACAACGCCCCGCCCTGGATCCGGCTGGCGATGCCCGTGGCCAGGATCCTCACCGCGGGCCTGCTGACACCCGAACTGCGCCACGCCTACGGGTTGCGCTACGGGCCGGGGCACGACGCCGTCTTCCGGGCCCTGATGCGAGGGCTCGCCCTGGTCTTTCCCCGCCTTCCGGCCAGGATCCGCCACGCCCCGATGCACTACTACCTGACCCGGCTCGACGGAGCAGCCGCGGGCACCCCCGACCTCGAAGGAGCACCATGAACCAGCCCTTGACCGTTGCCTCCCGGGCCCAGGTGCCCTCCTTCCAGGTGATGGACATCCTCTCCCGGGTGGCCGACCTGCGGGCCGCCGGGCGCGACGTCATCTCCCTCTGCGCCGGTGAACCCAGCGGTGGGGCGCCATCGGACGTCTCGGCACGGGCCGCGGCCATCCACGCCTCGGCCATGCCGCTGACCTACACCCCGGCCCTGGGCATCACCGAACTCCGTCAGGCCATCGCCGGGCACTACCTGCGCTGGTACGGCCTCGAGGTCCCGGCGGCCAACGTCGCGGTGACCACCGGATCCTCCGGGGCGTTCATGCTCACCTTCCTGGCCGCCTTCAACCCCGGGGACCGGGTCGCCCTGGCCCGGCCGGGGTATCCGGCGTACCGGAACATCCTGCGCACCCTGGGCATCGAGGTCGTCGAACTCGATTGCGGTCCGGCGACCCGGTACCAGCCCACCCCCGAACAGCTCGATGCGGCCGTCGCCGAGCACGGGCCGCTCTCGGGGCTGATGCTGGCCTCCCCGGCCAACCCGACCGGAACCATGGTCTCCCGGGAGGAACTGTCGGCACTGACGCAATGGTGTGCCGCCCACGGGGCCCGGCTGGTCAGTGACGAGATCTACCACGGGATCACCTACCCCGCCGCCGGCGACCCCGACGTCCGGGGTGTGAGCGCCTGGGAACTGGAGCGCACCGGCGTGGTCATCTCCAGCTTCTCCAAATACTGGGGCATGACCGGCTGGCGCCTGGGCTGGGCGTTGGTGCCCGATGACCTGCTGCCAGCGGTCGAGGCACTCGCCGGGAACGTGGCCCTCTGCCCGCCGGCGCCGGCACAAATGGCCGCGGTGGAGGCCTTTACCGAGGAGTCCTACCGGCAGGCGGAAGCCTTCGTAGACCAGTTCGCGGCCACCCGTGCCGTCCTGCTGGACAACCTGCCCCGGCTCGGATGGGGCCAGGCCGCCCCGGCCGACGGGGCGTTCTACGTGTACGCGGACCTGGGGGAGGCCCTTGAAGGCTTCGAGGATTCGACGGCCTATTGCGCCGCGCTGCTGGAGCAGGAGGGGGTCGCCCTGGTACCGGGAGCCGATTTCGACGTCGTCGGCGGGCGCCGGGCGGTCCGGTTGAGTTTCGCCGCCGGCCCAGACGCCGTCACCGAAGCCATCGAACGGATCATCCGCTTCCAGGCGGGGCGCTGATGCGCCGTCGGGGTGGACGTCCACGCATCGGTGTGGGCGGGATGTCCATCGAAGCCTCGAACTTCTCCCCGCACCGTTCGGGGTTCGAGGCCTTCCGGTTCACGCACGACGACGAACTGCTCTCCCGCTATGCGGTCCTGCAGCCGGATGGCCCCGAACATGATCCGGCGGTCGCCGACGAGGTGGAGTGGGTGCCGCTGGTCCACGCCCGGTCCCTGCCCGGGGGCATGGTCCTTCCCGAGGTCTATGAGGCGTTGAAGACCGAACTGGTGTCCATGATCCGTGCCTGCGGCCCCTTCGACGGATTCCTGCTGGACATCCATGGCGCCATGACGGTCCTGGGACGGCAGGATGCCGAAGCCGATCTGGCCCGGGCCGTCCGCACCGCCCTCGACGACTCCAGTGCGGCCGCGGGAACGCCGCGGACACTGATCTCCGCCCCGATGGACCTGCACGGCAATGTTTCGGCGGAACTGGTGAACGCCTGCGATCTGATCACCTGTTACCGCATGGCTCCTCACGAGGACGAGCAACAAACCAAGACCCGGGCCATGGCAAACCTGCAGACCCGGTTGCTCGAAGGCACCGGAGCCCCGGCCAAGGCCTACGTCCGGATCCCCGTGCTGCTGCCCGGAGAGAAGACCTCCACCCGACTGGAGCCGGCGCGGGGCATCTACGCGGCGATCCCCGGCATCGAAGCCCTGGATGGCATCGTGGATGCCTCCCTCTGGGTCGGCTACGCCTGGGCGGACGAACCGCGGTGCTCAGCCTGCGTGGTCGTCACCGGGGACGACGCCGACCTCGCGGCAGCCCAGGCCACCGAACTGGCCCGCACATATTGGGATGCGCGGGCCGACTTCGCCTTCGTCGCCCCGGCGGCGCCCCTGGCCGACTGTCTCGACGTAGCGCTCGCCGACGGTGCGCCGCGTCCCTACGTGCTCTCCGATTCCGGGGACAACCCGACGGCCGGAGGCACGGGGGATGTGACCTGGACGCTGACCCGATTGATCGAGGATCCCAGGTTCATTGCGGGGGGCCCGCGGACCGTGGTCGCCTCCCTCTTCGATGAGGCGGCGGTGGAGGCGTGCCATCAGGCGGGGGTCGGAGCACGCCTCAGGGTTTCGGCCGGGGCCGCGGTGGACCATCTGCACGCCGGACCGGTTCTCCTGGACGGGACCGTGGTTCAGATCAGCGCGGGGGATGAGACCTCGGGCCGCGTGGCAGTGGTCCAGATCGGCTCGATCGAAGCGATCATCACCGAACGCCGCAAGCCCTACCACCGGATCTCGGACTTCGAAGCGGCCGGGCTGGATGTCTCGGAGGCGGACCTGGTGATCGTGAAGATCGGCTATCTGGAACCCGAGTTCTTCGACGTGGCCGCCGACTGGATGCTGGCACTGACCCCCGGAGGGGTGGACCAGGACCTCCTGAGACTGGGCCACCGGAACATCGAGCGACCCATGTTCCCCTTTGATCCCGACATGACCGACCCGGATCTCACCGCCACGCTCCTCCCGTCCAGCGGCACGAAGCGGGCCTGACCGGCGGAGACCGGACCATGACAACGGTCATGGTCGGAAGGTGATCGCTGCCAGAGGCGTCGGAACGGCTCAACCACAAGACTGGTCCCATGGACACCACGACAGCAGCCCTCGAACTCCAGGACCTACACAAGACCTTCTCCGTGGACGGGGGCCGGCTCAACGCCGTCGACGGCATCAGCCTGAGTGTCGCCCCGGGGGAGATCGTCGCCCTGCTCGGACCCAACGGGGCCGGCAAGACCACCGCCATCGACATGGCCCTGGGGCTGACCGACCCCACCTCCGGGACGGTCTCCATCTTCGGTGGCAAACCCCAGGAAGCCGTCCGTGCCGGCCGGGTCTCCGCCCTCCTGCAGACCGGCGGCCTGCTCCGGGACCTTTCGGTCCAGGAGACCGTACTGGCCATCGCCTCCCTCCACGGGGCCCAGGACCGGGTCCAACAGGTCATGGAGGCCACCGACATCACCCGGCTGGCCCACCGCAAGGTGGTCAAATGTTCCGGTGGCGAGCAGCAGCGGCTCAAATTCGCGTTGGCCCTGCTGCCGGACCCTGATGTACTGATCCTCGATGAGCCGACCGCGGGCATGGATGTCAACGCCCGCCGCGCCTTCTGGGCCACCATGCGCCGGGATGCCACGGCAGGCAGGACCGTCATCTTCGCCACCCACTACCTGGAGGAGGCCGAGAGCTTCGCCCAGCGCATCGTGTTGATGAACGCCGGGAAGATCATCGCCGACGGAACCACCGCCAATGTCAGGGCCCTGGCCTCCGGCAGAACCGTCGCGGCGACCCTGCAGGAGCACGGGACCATCGATGCGGCCGACCCGCGGTTGGCCGAGCTGAAGGCCCTGGACGGGGTGACCGCGGTGGTGGTGAACGGTCCACGCATCACCGTCACGGCCAGCGATTCCGACGCCGTCGCCCTGCACCTGTTGACCCGGACGGGCGGAACCAACCTGGAAATCTCCGCCCCCAGCCTGGAGACCGCCTTCGTCCAGATGACCAACGAGCCGGCCGCCGAGACCGCCGGCGCCTGAACGCCGCCCCGCTTCGCCCCCACGCCAAAGGAACCGTCATGAATGCCACCTTCGTCCGCATCGATCTGACCCGCCAGCTGCGCGACGTCATGAACCTGATGTTCGTCCTGATCCTCCCGGCCCTGATGTATGTGATCTTCGGGCTGTCCTTCGGCTACGGCGGGGAATCCGCCGGCCACGGGAACGTGAAATTCTACATCATGGCCTCGATGGCCGCCTATGGCGCCTCGGTGGCCGCCACCGCCGTCACCGGGGTCGCCGCCGTCGAGCTGATGCAGGGGTGGGGTCGACAGATCGCCCTGACCCCGCTGCGGCCCGCAGGATTCGTGGCCGGGAAGGCGGTGGTCGCCCTGGCCATCACCGCGCTGGCCATCGCCGTGGTCTTCGTGGTCGGCGCCTTCACCGGTGCCCGCGTCGACAGTGCGTGGATGTGGCCGGTCACCTTCCTCATCGCCCTGGTCGGCTCGGTCCTGTTCTCCCTCTTCGGCTACGCCATCGCCATGCTTTTCAAAAGCGATTCAGCCATGGGGGTCGCCTCCGGAGCCCTGGTGATATTGGCCTTCCTCGGGAACGTCTTCATCCCCCTGAGCGGAACCCTGCTGCAAGTCGCACGCTTCACCCCCATGTACGGGTATGTGGGGCTGGTGCGGTGGCCGATCCTCGAGGGGGCACAGGCCCAATCGCCGGAAGTCGACCCATTGTGGGGGTTGATCGCTAATCTGGTGGCATGGCTTCTCATCTTCGGAATCGTCGCGGTCCTGGCCGTACGCCGCGGCCAGGCACGCCGTTAGGAGACGACGGGATGACCATCCCCGAGACCCGGGCCGCCGCCCGTCCGTCCGTCGCGTCGGCCGAGCCGTCGTCTGCCAGGAGCGGTTGGGAACGCCACGGCTGGCTCCTTTCGGCCATCTGGCTCATCTTCCTGGGCTATACCGTCGCCGCCGTCGTCCAGGCCGACCTCGGCCCCGGATTACTGGTCCTGGCGTTCCTGCTGATCGGCCTGTTCATCGGCGTCTACCTGACCGGTTTCATCCTGGGCAACCGGCTGGACCCGGAAGCGAAGTGGGTCCGCTGGACCCCGTTGGGCCTGGCCGCACTGGTCGCCATCCTGCTCGGGATGGGTGCCATCATCGGCCTCGACGCGATCTACATGAGCCCGTTCCTGATCGCCTACGCCTGCTTCCTGCTGTCGCGGGCCGGGGCTTGGGCGGTGGGCATCGCCAGCATCGGGTTGACCCTCCTGCTGTCGGCGCTCGCCGGAGACATCACTGATTATTTGTACATCGTGGCCATCCAGGCGGGGATCTTCGTGCTGAACATGGTCACCTTCGCCTTCATCGAGGCCGGGACGCGCAGTGACGAGATTCAGGCCGACCTCGCCGTGGTCTCCGAACGCGAACGCGTCGCCCGGGATGTGCACGATGTCCTGGGCCATACGCTCACCGTGGTGGCCGTGAAGGCCGAACTCGCCGAGCGGCTCATCACTGATGACCCCGAGCGTAGTCGCGCGGAGATCGCCGAAATCCGTTCGTTGGTGCGTGGAGCCCTCTCCGACGTCAGGACCACCGTGGGTGGACTGCTGGGCAATGACCTTCCCAATCAGCTCGAGGCGCTGCGCATCACGCTCACCGGGGCAGGGATCGACGTGGATATCGAAGGCGAGCCCGCCGGGGAGGTCCCGCAGAAGTTCCATGGGCCGCTGGGCTGGTTCCTGCGCGAGGCGGGCACGAACGTGCTGCGCCATGCCCAGGCCACCCGCTGCGTGATCCGTTTCGGCCCCAATTCACTGGTCATTGAAGACGACGGGGTCGGGTGGGGGACCAGCACGGCCGGGAACGGGGTCTGTGGAATGAGCGAGCGCATGGCCGAAGCCGGGGCGGGTTTCCGCATCGGAGCAGCAGAGCTCGGCGGAGCTCGGGTGGAGGCCAGCTGGTGAGCATCAGAATCCTCGTCGCCGACGACCAGGCGCTGGTGCGCGGTGCCCTCGTGGCACTGCTGGGACTCGAAACCGACCTGGACGTCGTGGCCGAAGCCGATAACGGGGTGGACGCCGTCGAACGGGCGGCCTCCTGCGAGATCGACGTCTGCGTCCTGGACATCCAGATGCCGGGCCTGGACGGGATCGAGGCCGCCCGCCGGATCCACCAGGAGGTACCCGGCTGCCGGACGCTGATGGTGACCACGTTTGGGCGCACCGGCTATCTCCGTGAAGCGCTCCAGGCAGGGGCCAGCGGATTCGTCGTCAAGGACACCCCGGCGGCCGAGTTGGCCGAGGCCATCCGCAAGGTCCACGCCGGGTTGCGGGTGGTGGACCCCCAGTTGGCGGCCACCTCGCTATCCGAGGGGCGGAACCCGCTGACCGAGCGGGAGCGCGAGGTTCTCGCACAGGCCCGGAACGGTCGGACCGTCGCGGCGATCTCGGCGGCCATGCATCTCTCCGCGGGGACCGTGCGGAACCACCTGTCCGCAGCCATCGGCAAGACCGGGGCGGTCAACCGGATCGAGGCCGCGGGCATCGCCGCCGAGCGCGGGTGGCTGTAGGATCACCGCACCGATAATTAGATGATGAACCCGTGGCGTTGTACATCGCTTATTAGGTTGGGGTAACCTAACTTTCGTACATTTCCGGAGTCGCGCCGGACCCCTGCGGGACCGCATCACCTAAGGATCCTCATGCCCCTTCCCTCTCTCCGCTCCTTCGGGGCGACCGTGGCCCTGACCGCCGCGTCGGCCCTCGTGTTGACCGGCTGTGCCGGCGGCGACGCTGCCGCCGGCAACGGCCAGGAAGCCTCCTCCGGTGAGACCGCCGGCTTCCCCGTGACGATCGACAGTGCCCTGGGCGAAGCAAAGATCCCCGAGAAACCGGAGCGGGTCATCACCCTGGGCCAGGGTTCCACCGAAACCTCGATCGCCCTGGGCACCATCCCCGTCGGGATGGAGGAATATGCGTGGGCCGCCGACGACACCGGCTACCTGCCGTGGATCCACGACGCAGTGGAGGACGACGGCGGGGAGCTGCCCGAACTCGTCGGGGCCGGGGAGAAGCTCGACATGGAAAAGATCGTCGATCTGGAACCGGACGTCATCCTGGCCCCCTGGTCCGGTCTGACCCAGGAGCAGTTCGACACCCTGGACGCGATTGCCCCGACCGTCGCCTACCCGGATCAGGCCTGGAGCATCGACTGGGATGAGCAGATGGACATCGTCGGGCAGGCGCTGGGAGAGGAAGCCGAGGCCCAGGACCTGGTCTCCGACCTGAAGCAGCAGCTCTCCGATGTCGCCGAGGAGCACCCCGACTATGCCGAGCACACCTTCTCCTACATCTACACCACCCCCGACACCCTGGGGGTCTTCAAACCCACCGAGCAGCGCGCCGCCATGGTCAAGGCCCTGGGCCTGAAGGTCGACCCTGCCGTGGAGGAGATGGAGGAGACCGAAGGCACCGATTCTGCGGTCATCGGCTACGAAAATGCCGACCAGCTCAACGACAGCGACCTGATCTTCACGTTCTACTCCGACGCTGCAGCCCGCAAGCAGGCCCTATCGAATAAGCTCTACGCCCAGATCCCCGCCATCAAGCAGGGCGCGGTGGTCGCCAGCGAGGACAACGCCTTCGTCACCGCCTCCTCGATGATCAACCCGCTGACGGTCCCGTATGCCGTGGACCGCTACCTCCCGATGATCGACGAGGCCATCGAGCAGGCCGGAAAGTAACCCCGCCATCAGCACCCTCGGCACCACCACCGACGGCACGCGGCAGGCCCGGACACCCCGTCCGCGCCTGCCGCGCGGGGTGCCCGTGTTCGTGGGCTGCCTGCTGGTGTTGGCCGTCGTCGTCCTGGCGAGCCTGACCCTCGGCTCCAAGCCCACCACCCTGACCCAGGTCTTCGATGCCCTCGGCGGTCATGCAGATCCCTATCTGGCCGCCGTGTTCGACGCCCGCTACCAACGCACCCTGCTCGGCGTCGCCGTCGGTGCCGCCCTGGCCGTGGCCGGGACCCTGATGCAAAGCGCCACCCGCAACCCGCTGGCCGACCCCGGCCTGCTGGGCATCAACGCCGGCGCCGCAGCGGCCATGGTCACCTGCACGGCACTCTTCGGCCTGACGTTGGGATCCCCCGCGGCGGTCTGGGTGGCCCTGGTCGGGGCCGGGATGGCAGCGATAGTCGTCTACGTCGTGGGCACCGCGGGATCCAGCAACGCCAATCTGGTGCGACTGATCCTGGCCGGTGCCGTCGTGACCGCGGTACTCACCGCCTACGTCCAGGGGATCGCGCTCAGTCTGCCCCAGACCTTCGACAACTACCGTTTCTGGGTCGTCGGCTCCCTGCACCATGGCGCCTACGCCCAGCTCTTTTCCGTCCTGCCGTTCCTGCTGCTGGGTCTCGTCATGGCGTTCGCCGTCGCCGGAGGAATGAACGCACTGGCCCTGGGGAACGACGCCGCCACCGGACTCGGCGTCCATACGGGGCTCATCCGGGCCGGAGGGCTCGGGGCCGCGACCCTGATGAGTGCCGCCGCCACCGCCGCCGTCGGGCCGATCGCCTTCATCGGGTTGGCCGTACCGCATATCGTCAGGGCCCTGGTCGGACTGGACATGCGCCGCCAACTCATCGGATCCCTCCTGGTCGGGCCCGCCGTGCTGCTCGCCGCCGACGTCATCGGCAGGGTGTTGCTGCGCCCGCAGGAACTCATGGTCGGCGTCGTCACCGCTTTCGTCGGGGCCCCGGTCCTGCTGCTGGTGGTCAGGAAACTCGGGGACCGCTCATGAGTGATCTGACTACGCGCCCGGTATCCCGGGGGGACGACGAAGAGACCACTCCCGGATCCGCGCAGGAACCGGCAGCCCGGCCACCACGGCACCGGGAACCAGAGCCAAGGCCTGCGGCGGTCGGACCCGTCCTGCGGCTGGGCCACCACGTCGCACTGCCGGTGTCCCGACGCCCGCTGGCCGTCGGGTTCCTGCTGGTGGCCGCAGTGCTGGCTGCAGGATTTGCAACCTTGACGATGGGCGGACTCGGGATCGAGCCGTCCAGACTCCTCGGGGCCCTTTTCGGCGGGGCCGAGGACGCCAAGCAGGCCTTCGTCTTGGGAACATTACGTGGCCCGCGTCTGGTCGTGGCCATCGGGGCCGGGGTGGCGTTGGGCCTCTCGGGGGCCCTGTTCCAATCGGTGACCCGCAACCCGTTGGGCAGCCCCGACGTCATCGGTGTCAGCGCCGGGGCCGGTGCGGGCGCGGCCCTATTCGGCCTGCTGCTGCCCGGTGCTGCCTCGATTCCGGTGGGCTCGGTGCTTGGTGCTGCTGCCGCTGTAGGACTCGTCGCCCTGGGCACCGGAACCGGATTCGGGAATCCACTGCGCATGATCCTGGCCGGCATCGGGGTCTCGGCGATGGCCGCCGCCTTCACCCACTATGTCGTCTATCTGGTCGCCCGTGACCAGGCGACCATGCTCTCGGCCTACCTGAACGGAAGCCTCGAAGCGCGATCCTGGGAACACGCAGCCATCGTCGGAATCGTGCTGGCCGTCTGTGCGATTCCCTTGGCGTTGTTGAGTGTCCCGCTGGCCTTGAGCGAAATGGGGGACGACGTCGCCCAGGGGCTCGGTTCCCCGGCGGTGAGTACCCGCCGTCGTGCCGTCCTGCTCAGTGTCATCCTCGCCGGCGGGGCGGTCGCCGTCGCCGGTCCAATCGCCTTCATCGCCCTGACCGCCCCGCATATAGCACGACGCCTCGCCGCCAGCGGGCGACCCCAATTGCTGCTCTCCGGGCTGACCGGCGCCGTGCTCCTGGTGGCCGCCGACCTCGTCGCCCAACAAGCCCCCTGGGCGAAGGCGTTGCCCGTCGGGATCCTGACCCTGGCCATCGGCGGGGTCTATCTGGGACTCCTGCTCGTCCACGAATTCAGAAAGGGGCAGACATGAGCCGCCCACCCGCCGAAACCGGCCACCGCGGTCCGCTCCTCTGCGCCGAAGCCATCCGTCTGGGCTACGGGAACCGCACCATCGTGGAGAACCTGGACCTGGACATCCACGCCGGGGACTTCAAGGTCATCGTGGGCCCGAACGGTTGCGGCAAGTCCACCCTGCTCAAGGCCTTCGCCCGCGTCAACCGGCCCGCCGCCGGAAGGATCACCCTGGACGGGGAACCGGTGGCCCGCCTGCGCGGGCGGACCATGGCCCGCCGGGTGTCGTTGCTGCCCCAGGGCGCCGTGGCCCCGGAGGGGATCACCGTCGGGGAGCTCGTGGCCCGCGGACGCCACCCCCATCACACGCTGCTGCGTCAATGGTCCCCGGCCGACGACGTGGCCATCTCCGCGGCCCTGGAACGCACCAGGCTCCTCGGATCGGAGCAGACGCCCGTGGCCTCCCTTTCCGGGGGCCAACGCCAGCGGGCCTGGTTGGCGATGGTGCTGGCCCAGGACACCGACATCATCCTGCTCGACGAGCCGACGACGTTTTTGGACATCGCCCACCAATACGACCTCCTGGAGCTGTTCGCCGAGCTCAACCGGGAAGGCCGGACGATCGTGGCCGTGTTGCACGATCTGAACCAGGCGGCACGCTTCGCCTCGGATCTGGTGGTGATGAAGGAGGGGGCGATCCGGGCGCACGGAACACCACGGTCGATCCTGACGTCGGAACTGGTGCATGGGATCTTCGGCCTGGGGGCCGAGATCATGGACGACCCGCAAGCGGGCACCCCCATGGTCGTCCCCCACCTCCGTGCCGGCGTGGGGGATGACTAGGAACTACCGCCCCAGGTGGTCCACCAGCTCAGCGGCAATCCCGTTGTAGGTCCCCGGGGTCAGCTCCTTCAAACGGGCCGACGCCTGTTCGCTCAACCCCAGGCTCGACACGAATTCCTTCATCCGGGTCGCGTCCACCCGGTGTCCGCGGGTGAGCTCCTTGAGCCGTTCGTACGGGTTCTCCATGCCGGGGACCCCGGCGATGGCCTCGGCCCGCATGACCATCTGGATCGCCTCGCCCAACACTTCCCAGTTGTGTTCCAGGTCGTCGGCCAGGACCTCCTCGGCCACGTCGAGGCGTTCCAGCCCCTTGGCCACATTGGAGATGGACAGCAGGGAGTGGCCGAAGGCGGTGCCGATGTTGCGCTGCGAGGAGGAGTCGGTGAGGTCGCGCTGCCAGCGGCTGGTCACCAGGGTCGCGCCGAGGGTGTCCAGCAGGCCGTTGGAGATCTCCAGGTTGGCCTCGGCGTTCTCGAAGCGGATCGGGTTGACCTTATGCGGCATCGTGGAGGACCCGGTGGCCCCGGCCACGGGGACCTGGGCGAAGTAGCCGATGGAGATGTAGCTCCACACATCGGTGCAGAAATTGTGCAGGATCCGGTTGTAGCGGGCGACGTCGGCGTAGAGCTCGGCCTGCCAGTCGTGGGATTCGATCTGGGTGGTCAGCGGGTTCCAGTCCAGGCCGAGGCCTTCGACGAACGTGCGGGAGACCTCCTGCCAGTCGGTGTCGGGGACCGAAGCGTAATGGGCGGCGTAGGTGCCGGTGGCGCCGTTGATCTTGCCCAGGTACTCGGTGCGTTCGATCCGGTCCAGCTGGCGGGTCAGCCGCCAGGCGGTGACGGCGAGCTCCTTGCCCAGTGTCGTCGGCGTGGCCGGCTGGCCATGCGTGCGCGAGAGCATCGGCACGGTGCGGGTGGTCTCGGCCATGGCGCCGATCTGCCCCACAAGGGCCCGGGCTGCGGGGAGCCACACCTGCGTGACAGCGTCCTTCACCCCGACCGCGTAGGAGAGGTTGTTGATGTCCTCGCTGGTGCACCCGAAGTGCACCAGCGGGGTCAGATCCTCGATGCCGATCCCCGGCAGGCGGCGGTTGATGTAGTACTCCACGGCCTTGACGTCGTGGACGGTGATGGCCTCGATCTCGGCGAGTTCGGAGACCGAGTCGATATCGAAGTCGGTGACGATCCGCCGCAAGGCCGTGATCTGCTCGGAGGTCAGTGGGGAGACGCCCGGAAGCGCTGACCGCGAGGTCAGGTGGATCAGCCATTCGACCTCGACGTGGACCCGGTTTCGGTTCAGGGCCGCCTCGGAAAGGTGGTCGACCAGCGGGGCCACGGCCGGACGGTACCGTCCGTCGAGGGCGCCAAGGGCCAGCGGTTCGGATGCAAGGGAGGTGCGCGCGGATTCAGCCATGGGGCCCATTGTTTCATGAGCCGTGCCCGGGGCGGGACCGGATGACCTCTCCCGCGGCGGGCCGGGCGCGCGGATATCCACAAGAACGACGGCGGGGCCTGTGCCGGTCCGGTGCTTCTCCTACCGTGGGGGTATCCGCGGCGACATGGAGACCTCGGACGGGGTCCGGAGGCGGGAGGGGTGCTGGTGGATCGTGAGGTGATGGAAACCAGGACGCGTCTGGCGCTGGGGGAGGTCTCCGAAGCCAGGGGGCAGTTGTTGGCCGCCTTGAACGTGGACTGGCGGTCCCCGGCCGGGATGGCCTACCGCCGCCGGCTCGAGTCATGCCTGGGCCAGCTCGAGGCCCTGCCGCGCGAATTGGAGGACGCCTTGGTGGCCTTCGCCAGTGAACGGGCCTCCGCGCTGGCCGGTGCCCCGTGAGCCATTCCAGCTCGGGGGGTTCTCCCAGCGCCGACTTCCAACTCGACGAATTCGAACGCGCCGCGGCACGGCTGGCCCGGGCCGGCGAGTGTCTGATCGCGGCCCGGATGCTGATCACCACCGCTCTGGCCGATGCCGGGCCCCCGGTCGCCGTCGAGGGGCGGTTCCTCCCCTCCGCGGCCGAGGCGTATCTACGCTCGGGGAACCAACTGGCGATCGGGGTCGGCGACACCGTGGAAGAGTGCCGGGCCGGGCTCGATGCCAGCCGGGCAATCTATGAGCAGGCTGAACGCAGGGCGGCCTTGAAGGCCTATGAGCAACGCTCCGCCGTGCTACCTGCCGCCGTGCAGGACCGGTTCTCCTCCAATCATGGCCATCCGGATACGCAGACCACCGAGGACCTGATCAATGCGGCTCCCGGTTACGGACTTCCCTGGTTGCTGCTCGGTGGCCGGCCCGCCTCGGATCCCTCGATGGCGGCCGCGTCCTCGGTGGTCGCCCGCCTGCTGGGGGATCGGGATCATGGGGGCCCCTTCCGCAGCGGGGTGGCCGAACGGATGGCCATCGGGCTCTCCGGGCTGGCCGCCGTGCGATGGATCTTCAATGTGCGGACCATTCGCCTCGGGGCCGTGTCGACGGCGGCACCGGAGGCCTTCGAGGGCACGGTGCCGGACCTGATGGATCTCCAACGCCGGGCGGAGGCGCAGGTCTCGGGGGAGGGGGCGGTGCTGGTCACCACCACCCGGACAGCGCGCGGGCCCGTTCATGTCCTGACGATCCCGGGGACCCAACCGGCCCGGCAGGGGCGGTACTGGGCCTCGAGGAATCCCTTCGACGAATCAGGCATCGTGGAGGGGACCGGGATGGGCAGCAGGCAGGTGGCCCAGGCCGCGGCCGAGGCGCTGGACGCGTCCGGGGCCCGCCCGGGGGACCGGCTGGTCATCACCGGATACAGCCAAGGGGGGATCCATGCGGCGAACCTGGCCGTGGATGAGGACCTGGTGGCCCGGTACGACGTCGACTACGTCGTCACCACCGGATCGCCCGTCGGCAGCACGGTGCTGCCCGAGGGCACCCGCGGGCTGCACCTGGAGCATGTCGATGACATGGTGCCGGGCCTGGATGGCCGCCCCAACCCCGAGAGCAGCAACCAGGTCACTGTGCACTTCGAGGGGTATGCCCCGGATACCGATCTGCAAGCCGGTGGGTTCGGGGCCGCGCACCAGCTGGGCAACTACACGCAGCTTTCAGGGGAACTGGCCACCAGCGACGACCCCGGCGTCGTGGAGGCCCGTTCTGCCCTGGGGACCCTGTTCGCCGGCGCCACCACGGCCACCGTGACCACGGTCAAGCTCCGTCGCGTGCCGTCGACCGGGCCACGCAAGGCCCGGATCAAACCGGTCCGCCGCCCGCCGGGGCGCCCGAGACATCGGGCCTTGGACAGCACCCCGCCGCATTAGAGGCGGCGTGGGTTCCTAGCGGTCGTGGCGGTCCGGGACGACCCAACCAATCAGTGCCGAGACGATGCTGATGATGAGCGAGCCCAGGACCGCATCCCAGAAGAACGTGTCCACATGCAGGCCGATGGGGGTGTAGCTGCTCAACCAGGAGGTCAGCAGCAGCATGGCCGCGTTGATGACGATCGCGAACAGCCCCAGGGTCAGGCAGGTGATGGGTACCGAGAGGAAGCTGATGATCGGGCGGACCACGGCGTTGACGATCCCGAAGATCAGGCCGATGAACAGGTAGGCCACCACGGTGCCCGCACTGTCGTTCCCCGTGGCTTGGCTCGCGGCCGAGGAGCCGACGGAGATCCCCGGGATGATCCAGGCGGCGGCAGCGAGGGCCACGGCGTTGACGATGACTCTGACGATGAAGCGCAGCATCCTGCCATCTTTCCATACCGCCACCCGGAGGACCGGTGTTTCGGGGCCGGTGGATCGGCGAGCCATGCCGGGGTCCGGGCGGCGGGGGAGGCCGTGGCGACGCTAGGGTAGAGACATGAGCAATAAGAACCCCGCCACCCCCGTCAAGGTGCAACCACGTCCGGTGCTGGATCTGCTTCCGAAGTATGCCGCGGGCAAACCTCCGACCGCCGTCTCCGGCCTCACCTCTTATAAGATGTCCTCCAACGAGAACCCGCTGGGTCCCGTCCCGGCAGTCATGGAGGCCATCCGCGAGGGTGTGGACTACAACAGGTACCCGGACCCGCTGGCAACGAAGCTACGCGAATCACTGGCCGGATACCTCGACGTTCCCGCCGAAGACATCGTCACCGGCGCCGGCAGCCTCGGCGCGCTGACCCAGATCCTGCAGACCTTTGCCGGCCAGAACGACGATGACGTCGCCGATGAGGTCATCTACGCCTGGCGCTCCTTCGAGGCCTACCCGATCGTGGTCCAGACCACCGGCGCGGATGCCGTGGAGATCCCGAACCTGCCCGACGGGCGTCATGACCTCGACGCCATGGCGGCAGCCGTGAATGCCCAGACCTCCGTCGTGATGCTCTGCACCCCCAACAACCCCACCGGCCCGGCGCTGACGACCGCCGAGGTGGAGAAGTTCATCAACTCGGTCCCGGCAAACGTACTCATCGTCATCGATGAGGCCTATAACGAGTTCGTCCGCCTCGAGGATGCCGTCGACGGCATCGAGATGTACCGGAAGTACCCGAACGTCGTGGTCCTGCGAACCTTCTCCAAGGCCCACTCGCTGGCCAACCTGCGCGTCGGCTACTCCATCTCGCATCCGTCCATCACGCAGTACCTGCGCGTCATCGCCACCCCGTTCGCGGTATCCAGTCTGGCCGAGAAGGCGGCGGTCGCCTCGATCGAGAACATCGACCAGGTTGTCGAAAGGGTACAACACCTGGTCGACGAACGGACCCGTGTCGTGGAGGGTCTGCGGGCCATCGGCTGGGAGGTCCCCGACCCCCAGGGCAACTTCATCTGGCTCGACTTCGGGGCCGATACCCCCGATTTCGCCCGGGTTGCCGACGAGCAGGCACTGTCCGTGCGGGCCTTCGGTGTCGAGGGCCTGCGGGTGAGCATCGGCGAGGAGGAGGCCAATACGCGTTTCCTCGAGGTTTGTAGCAAGTATCCAAAACGACCCGCCGTTTCCTAGCCGGTAGCCGGTTCCGGCCACGGGCCCACGGGCCAGTAGGCTGGAGTGGTATTTCCGTTATATGCCTCCTGCGGAACCTATGCCGCGGGAGGCATATTTCTAAGTGAAGGGTACCCACGCGCATGACCTCAACCGCCCAGGCGGCCGCGGCACCGGAGCTGATCCAGTTGCTGACGCCGGATGGAGAACTCGTCACCGACAGCGAGTATTCGCCCTATCTGGCGGATGTGGATGCCGATGCGCTCCGCGGCTTCTACCGCGATATGGCGCTGACCCGCCGGTTCGACGAGGAAGCCACCGCCTTGCAGAGGCAGGGGCAACTGGCGCTCTGGGTGCCGTTGCGTGGCCAGGAAGCCGCGCAGATCGGTTCCGGCCGGGCCACCGAAGCCCGCGACTACCTCTTCCCGACCTATCGCGAGCATGGCGTCGCGCTGACCCGCGACGTCGATTTCCCGCAGATGCTCCGCGTCTTCCGCGGCATCTCCAACGGTGGATGGGATCCGCGGGAGAACAACTTCCACATGTACACGATGGTGCTGGCCGCCCAGATGCCCCATGCCGTCGGCTATGCGATGGGCATCCAACGCGACCAGGCCGACTGGGACGAGGAGCGTCTGGCGCAGGAGGGTACCGCCGTCGTCGCGTACTTCGGTGATGGTGCCTCCTCCGAGGGCGATACCCACGAATCGATGGTCTTCGCCGCGAGCAACCAGTCCCCGGTGGTCTTCTTCTGCCAGAACAACCAGTGGGCCATCTCGGTCCCCTTCGAGGTCCAGTCCCGGGTGCCGCTGGCCGCGCGGGCCGCCGGGTACGGCTTCCCGGGCATCCACGTGGACGGCAACGACGTCCTGGCCGTGCATGCGGTCACCCGGTGGGCCCTCGAGCACGCCCGTGGCGGCGGGGGACCGGTGCTGATCGAAGCGCAGACCTACCGACGCAGCGCCCACACCACGGCCGACGACCCCACGAAATACCGCACGACGGACGAAGAGGAATCCTGGGATCTCAAGGACCCGCTGGCCCGGCTGGAGAAGTACCTGCGCGCCGCGGAACTGGTCGACGAGGACTTCTTCGCCCGGCTTTCGGCGGACGGGGATGAGATGGCTGCCCGGGTCCGCCGGGAGGCCATGGACTTCCCGGACCCGACCCTGGCCCAGTCCTTCGCCAACGTCTACGCCGAAGCGCACCCGCTGGTCCGCGAGGAACTGGAATTCCATCGCCGCTACGAGGCGGGCTTCACCGATGCCGACCCGGCAGCAACCCCCGGATCCGGAGGTCCCCGATGACCAGGATGACCATGGCCAAGGCCCTGTCCACCGGCCTGCGCCGCGTGCTGGAGGAGAACCCCAAATCCTTGCTGATCGGTGAGGACATCGGCCGGCTCGGCGGGGTGTATCGGGTCACCGAGGGGCTCATGGCCGATTTCGGGACCTCACGCGTCATCGATTCCCCGTTGGCCGAATCCGGGATCATCGGCACCTCGATCGGCATGAGCCTGCGCGGCTACAAGCCGATCGCCGAAATCCAATTCGACGGCTTCGTCTTCCCCGGGTTCAACCAGATCACGACCCAGCTGGCCAAGATGCGCGCCCGCTCCGAGGGCCGTTTCGGCGCCCCCGTGGTCATCCGGATCCCCTACGGCGGTGGCATCGGATCCATCGAACACCATTCGGAATCACCCGAGGCACTCTTCGCCCATACCGCGGGCCTGCGCATCATCACCCCGTCGAACCCCCACGACGCCTACTGGATGATCCAGCAAGCGGCAGCATGCCAGGACCCGGTCATCTTCTTCGAACCCAAACGCCGCTATTGGCTCAAGGGCGAGGTCGATACCGAGAATCCGGCGCAGGATGCCTTCAGCGCCCAGGTCATCCGTGAGGGGACCGACGCCACGATCGTCACCTATGGTCCGTTGGTCCCGGTGGCCCTGGCTGCCGCCGAGGCAGCCACGGAGGACGGGCGCAGCATCGAGGTGGTGGACCTGCGCTCGATCAGTCCGATCGATTTCGACACCATCACCGATTCGGTCCGCAAGACCGGCCGGCTCATCGTCACCCATGAAGCCCCCACGTTCGGAGGCATCGGCGGCGAGATCGCCGCCCGGGTCTCGGAGCGGGCCTTCCTTTCGCTGGAGGCCCCCGTGATCCGCGTGGGCGGATTCCACATGCCCTACCCCGTGGCCAAGGTCGAGGACCAGTACCTGCCGGATATCGACAAGCTGCTCGATGCCGTGGATCGTTCGTTCGAGTACTAGATGCCCGGGACCCCGAACAGCATGCGCCCAAGGAGCCACCCATGAGTACCTTCAACCTGCCCGATGTCGGCGAAGGCCTGACCGAGGCCGATATCGCCTCTTGGAAGGTCAAGACCGGCGACCATGTGGAGATCAACCAGGTCTTCGTGGAGATCGAGACCGCCAAGTCCCTGGTCGAACTGCCCAGCCCGTATGCCGGGGTGGTCACCGAACTGCACGCCGCCGAAGGACAGGTCGTGGAAGTCGGCCAGCCGCTGTTCTCCGTCGACGAAATCGGGCAACAGCCCGGCGCCCCGGCCGAGCCGGAAGCCACGGCCGCCCCGGCGCCCACTGACGGCGCTGCCCCGCCGCCGGCCCCGACCCCCGGGGAGGTGGCCGAGGCGTCCGTCGAGGAGCAGGCCCCAGGCCCGCTGGTCGGCTCGGGCCCGAAGTCGGATCCCGTCCGCCGGCGCCCCCGCAC
>JAKDMV010000014.1 GCA_030452125.1 Micrococcaceae bacterium | reverse complement strand
CTCAGACGCCCTGCTCCGTCAACAGCAGCCGACGACGGTGCCATAGGACATCCACCGCGCTCAATGCATCACTATCTGACGCAGTATCCCGGTGTTCCCAGCCTGTCCGGGGGACCCAACAGACGCGGGACCAGCACTGGATCCCTCAAGACCGGGCCCAAAGACCCTCGATACCAACGGGATCAGTTGCGTTTGTCTCTTCTCTCCTTTTCAGTAAATGATTTCTCATCAACGCGCTCACCGAACCAACTTTCTATGGATTCCTGGTCGGTCCGGTCACGAGAGATGCAATGGATGAATTCCACTGATTCCACGATCCAGGGCCCTCATCCGAACCCGTCGAGCGACCATCCACCTCGAACCATCGTTTCACGTGGAACATCCTCCAAGCATGAATCTCGTGCAAGCGTCATAACTTATCCACAAGATATGCACATTGTTAATATTCTGGGGATAACGAAGTCTCCGGCGGTCGCTCACGCCCAGGCGACGTGCGAATCAGGCACTCAATAACTCGGGTCGAACCAGTCGCGTCGATGGGGACATTGATAACTAATCGAGTCTCAAGAGTACGGTCGTAGTCCAGCCCACCACCACATCAAAGGCGTGAGGCTGCAGTCCACGTTTCACGTGGAACATCGTTGCGTCAACGGCTCGGATGGTCGCGTCAGTGAATCGGCCGTACACGACGCCAAGATCATTGATTTGGCTTCAACTGATACCCCGCGTCCTTTGAACGCACCCAGGCAATAGCTACTACCGGGCTCCCGAATACGGTCGCGCTTCACGTGAAACATAGGATTTATGGATTTTGTCGGACGAGAGCGCTCACTTGGTTCCCTTTTCCGACTCCGTGCCTACTCTGACAGGGGACTGTCTACAAGTTTTTCGGAACTACGGCCGGGCGGGGATAAAAGAAGCGGGTGGGTTTCACGTGAAACCCACCCGCTCGACTGACGAACACTACTGCTCAGCAGATGGCGCTATGACTCCCATGATTCGATTCAGATCATCGACCGAGCCGAATTCGATGCTGACGCGACCCTTTTTTGCTCCGAGGCTGATCTTGACATTGGTTTCCAGATGATCTGACAACGAATTGGCCAAATAATCGAGTCTTTCGTGCCGTGCAGTCGAACGCGGAGCCTTTTCCTTCGGCTTGCGCCGCAGACCATCATTCATCGCTACGATCTCTTCCGTCGCCCGGACTGAGAGACCCTCGTTGACGATACGCTGCGCTAGTCGCTCCATATCCGCGACATCTTCAAGCCCGAGGAGGGCACGAGCATGACCTGCGGATAGCACACCGGCAGCAACCCGTCGCTGAACCAGGGCAGGCAGTCGCATCAGACGAATAGTGTTGGAGATCTGTGGCCGGGAACGACCAATACGCTCAGACAATTCATCCTGAGTACAGTCGAACTCCTGCATGAGTTGTTGATAAGCCGCCGCCTCCTCCAGGGGATTCAACTGCGCACGGTGTAGGTTCTCCAACAGCGCATCTCGCAGTAGTGCGGTATCCGACGTCTCCCGCACGATTGCCGGGATGGTCGTCAGGCCGGCTTCCTGGACAGCACGCCAACGCCGTTCACCCATGACGAGCTCATAGAGTTGATCTCCACCTTCATCCGATGGACGCAGCACGATCGGCTGCAGAAGTCCGACTTCGCGAATCGAGTGCACGAGTTCAGCCATGTCATCATCATCAAAGACGGTACGTGGCTGCTTACGGTTCGGGTGGATGCTCGCGACAGACACTTCCGCGAACGTCGCCCCGGGTACCGCGACCAGCGTTTCACGTGAAACATCGTCCTCTGAGGATCGAGACTCACCTGCCGTCGAGGACTTATCGTCAGCAACACCCTTCCGAGATTCAGCTTCCTCATCGGTATTTGGTCCTCTGGACCCTACCGCCTGATCGGAGGGATCGGTTGCTGGATCACGCGAGGTCCGCACGTTACCGAGCACGTCCGGAACAGCTACACGGCGGTTCCTGGTTGTGGCTGGCTTGCGATCAGAATCAGCGATCTCATCGCCCGGCTTTCCTTCTTCAGTCCCTCCCTGCTCTGAGCTGAAGAACATATCAACCGGACGACTCCTCCGTGAAGGCTGCTTCGTTGTAGAACTGGGACGCGTCGACGACTTCTGTGCCTCCTTAGGGGTCTTCGGCGGTGTTGCCGCCCCCTTATCGATATCATCAGGTGTCGAGGATGCATAAGAGGTCTTCCCCGGACTGGTCGCCTGGCTGGAGGAACTACTCTTCCTCTTTGTTGGTGGTGTTTCACGTGAAACAGAAGAAGTGGACGAACCCTTGGATCCCTTGGAATCGGATTCACTCTCGATGTTCACTGCTGAAAGAGCACCATTCGGCCGGCCTGCATCATGACTCGTCTCCGCAGGTGAAGACGCCTTAGGAATGCCCTCTGACGACGAAGAAAGCCCATTATCAACCTGAGAGGGCTCTTCTTCCTCGTTTGACGGACTACCAGAGATCAGGGCACCAAGCCCACGTCCCAAACCGCGCCGCTTCTCAACCATTCGTCGTCCTCTCGACCTTGCCAGCGCGCCCGGGTGCGCGCAAAATTACCTACCAAGAGTCTACTGGCAACCAAGAGCTTCAGGAGCCGCTGACGCCCCGTTCGGCGATCTCCGCGGCTGCCTCCAGATAGGACAGCGCACCCGTTGAGCTCGGGTCATAAGTGACGACCGTCTGCTGATAGCTCGGAGCCTCTGAAATCCTGACGCTCCGGGGAATCAATGCCTGGAGGACCTGGTTCGGGAAGTGCTCCCTCACCTCATCCGCAACCTGTGATGCCAGGTTGGTCCGGCCGTCGTACATCGTCAAAAGTATCGTGGAAACAACCAGATCTGAGTTCAAGTGCTTTTGGATCAGTTCAATGTTGCTGAGCAGCTGGCTCAGGCCCTCGAGTGCGTAGTACTCGCATTGGATCGGAATAAGCACTTCCTGCGCGGCAACGAAGGCATTGACCGTCAGCAACCCAAGACTGGGAGGGCAGTCCACGAAGACATAGTCGATTCGTTCGGCCCCTTGATCTTCCAGCATTTTGGCGTACTGGTCCAAGGCCCTGCGAAGTCGTTGCTCCCGGGCCACGAGCGATACCAACTCGATCTCCGCGCCAGCCAGGTGGATCGTCGCCGGGGCCACCAAGAGATTGGGGAACTGCGGACATGGCGCCAAGACATCACCCAGCGGAACATCGTTGATCAGCACGTCGTAAATACTGTCCACTTCGGCGTGGTGATCAATTCCCAAGGCAGTGGAGGCATTGCCCTGTGGATCGATATCAACCACCAGGACATTCATGCCGGCCTTCGCCAACGCCGCAGCGATGTTCACGGTCGTAGTGGTTTTACCGACGCCACCCTTTTGGTTGCTGACCGTCAGGTACCGCGTGCTATCGGGCTTGGGCAAGGTCGTCCCGCTGAGCTTCTCGCGACGCTTGGTTTCGTTGGCCAGCTGGCTTGCCAGCGGGGTGCTCTCGTCGATGCTGTCCATCATGTTCCGAACCGGTGCCTTCGCTTCCGACTGAAATTCTTCTTGCTGCTTGATGCTGCCGTCCTCCAGGGCTGGGCGTGAAGTGCACGGCTAGCTCCATACCGGCAGAACCACGTTTCACGTGAAACGTAAGAAACAACCGAATATGATTGCTCTACTGGTGGCAGTGTGCCGGTCGAGTGCTGAAGCCACTCGGTGGGGCCTGTTAAGACCTCCGTGCCATTCATGGTCGCTTCTCCTCACCACATCCATGACGAGTTCGCCACCAGTACAGCCTACCGGTCAGGACGCGGTACCGACGTTGATCCTCACTACGGTCGTGGTTTCCTCCAGCAACGAATCTCCCACGGTCAGGACTTCAGTTTCCCTGGCGCCAAGTTTTCGCAGGACCTTGGCTGCCTTATCGACTTCCTCCGCTGCACTACGACCCTTGATCGCCAACACCTCGCCCCGTCCATGCAGCAGGGGGATCGTGAGCCCGGCCAGGTTGCCCAATGCAGACACGGCGCGAGCGGTGACCACATCCGCGTTGATGTGCTCCACCGCCTGTTCGGCCCGGGAACGGTACACGGTGACGTTTTCCAACCCGAGGTCCTCCACTACTTCGTTCAGCCAGATACAACGCCGCTCAAGGGGTTCGATCAAAGTCAACGACAGGTCGGGACGAGCAATCGCGAAGGTCAGGCCGGGCAACCCTGCGCCACTTCCCACATCGGCAACCTCTGCCCCTTCAGCAATGAGCTCGGCGACCACCGCGCAATTCAACACGTGTCTACTCCAGAGACGAGGCACTTCCCGCGGGCCGAGGAGGCCACGTTCCATCCCGGTGGTGGCAAGGTGCTGAACGTACCTTTCGGCCAAAGGCAAACGATCTCCGAATATGGCCTGCGCCGCCCTCAATTCCGCTTCACTGGGCTGTACTTCCTGAATCACAACGCTCCTGTTCCTGGCTTCGGTAAGGTCGAACTCGCCGTAGGGTTAGGCGTCGCCCAGTGATACAACGATATGTCGGCGGCTTCCTTCGCCCTCGGATTCACTTTGCAATCCGAGATCGGCGACCGCGTCATGAACCAACTTTCGTTCATAAGCGCTCATAGGATCCAGCGCAATGTCCTCACCGCTTTCGCGGGCGCTCGCCACGGCCTCTTCGGCGATCTTCTTCAATTCGCCTGCCCGACCATCGCGGTATCCGGCAATATCCAGAACGAGCCGTGAACGATTGCCCGTCGCCGAGAGAACTGCGAGACGGGACAGTTCCTGGAGGGCTTCTAGGCCTTCCCCGTCACGACCGATCAGGTCCTTCAGGGATTCGTCTTCGGCTTCTTCACTGACGATGGAGATATAGGTCCGACCATTCCTGATCTCGATGTCGAGATCACCATCCAGATCGGCGATATCGAGCAATTCCTCGAGATAGTCCGCGGCGATGTCCCCCTCTTCCTCAGCACGGTTCGGCGCATCTGCGGTCTGGTCCATCGCCTGCATGGAAGGCTTCGTCTCATCCACGGTGTTCTCGACCGTGTCGGTGGCGTTCACATCGTCGGCACTCATCGTCTACTTCTTCTTCCTGTTCTTGCGCTGCGGTTGCTCGCGCTGTCCCTTGGGCTCGATGACCTCGGCTTCGACCACTTCGTCGGTCTTCTTCTGCCCGAGAGGCGGAAGACCCTTAGCTGCACGACGTTCATTGAGTTCGCGTGCCGCTTGGGAGCCGGGTGTCGGGTTGTTGCGGATCACGTAGAACTGCTGCCCCAGCGTCCAGACGTTCGTGGCGGTCCAGTAGATCAGTACACCGATGGGGAAGTTGATGCCGCCGATGCCGAACACCAGCGGCAGGATGTACATCATCATCTTCTGCTGCTGCATGAAGGGGCCCTGGAGGGCTTCCTTCGTCATGTTCTTGGTCATGATCTGTCGCTGCGTCGTGAACTGGCTCGCAGACATCGCGATGATCATCACGATCGCAGTGATGATGACGGAGACTTTCGGGGCCCCCGAATTCACCGTTCCGAGGAAGGTTTCCGACAGGCCGGCGCCAAAAATAGTCGACCCGTCAAAGCTACGCACCAGGTTGACGGACAATGCCCCGACGCTTTCCCCTTGATCACTGGCATGCGAAGCGTTGTTCAGTGTTCGGAAGAGGGCGAAGAAGAACGGCATCTGCACCAGAATCGGCAAGCAGGAAGCCAACGGGTTCGTCTTGTGCTTCTTGAACAGCTCCCGCTGTTCGGCAATCATGGCCTGCTGCGAGAGCTGGTCCTTCTTACCCTTATATTTAGCCTGCAGCTTCTTCAGATCGGGTTGGAGGACCTGCATCGCCCGCTGGGCCTTGATCTGTTTTACGAACACAGGGATCAGTGCAGTACGAATGAGCAACACCAGGCAGATGATGGACAACGTCCAGGTCCACCCCGAATCGGGATCCATGCCCACGAAAGTAAAGATCGCGTGGAAGGCCCGAAGGATCCATGAGACCACTTGGGTGAATGGCCACAGAAGTGTGTCTAGGAAGTTCATTTCCGGTTATGCTCCTCGAGCCGCATCCGCGGCATCATCGTCGGCGGGAATCGGCGGATGATTCAACACCATGATCTTGGGGGTTCTGCCTTCTGGCCAAATCCTGGATCCTGCAGGGACATGATCGATGCCGCCGTGACTCCATGGATTGCAGCGAAGGACGCGCCAAAAAGCCAACGCGCTGCCCTTGACGGCTCCATGTGCGGTGACCGCTTCCAGGCCGTACGCCGAGCAACTGGGAAAGTATCGACAGACGTCCCCGTATAAGGGCGAGATTGCCTTCCGATACCCCATGATCAAGAGGATCAAGAGGTTCCGGGGAAGATCCCAGAGCCAGCGAAGGGGTCCGGGACCAGCATCTGAAGGGACTTCAGCCAACCGAATGCCTCCTTCTTCTGCTCTCCGTCTTCAGCTCGGCTGCTTGCTGGCACGAATTGTCCAACGCTCGGCGCGCATCCGCGGATAAACCCGCCCATGTGGCCTGAGCCGAAGCGGGAAGGGCTCGCACCACGACGTCGTATCCTGACGCCAGTGAGGGAAGTTCCTGTGCCGCGACGGCCCTCAACCTCCTTTTAACGAGATTGCGGGTCACCGCGTTCCCGACGGCCTTGGACACGATAAAACCGAACCGCGTGGGTTCGGCATGATCGGCCTCAGGCCGCAAGCGTGCATATAGCACGACGTTCCGGCGCCCAGAACGGGCGCCGGAACGTACGGTGGCAGAGAATTCCGCGGCTGCGCGCAGACGGTGTCTCATGGGCAACATGGTCAGTATCCGACACCGTCGGGGAACATGCTCACGTCACCCACGCGCGGTCCGCAGGAATGGCTCGATGCTATGCAGACAGCTCGGTGCGGCCCTTGGACCGGCGTGCTGACATGATGGCGCGACCTGCACGGGTGCGCATACGAAGACGGAAGCCGTGCTTCTTGGCACGACGGCGGTTATTCGGCTGAAAAGTCCGCTTGCTCACAGTAGTAACTCCAAGACGATCAAAGGATGCGCCTTAACCCGTTGCTACAAGGGGGAAGAACAGGCTGACGCTCGTATTTCATGTGGCACATTGGGTTGCCTGGCCCGAATCCCGCGTAAGCGGACGGATTGCAGGGTCCCAAAGCACACACACAGGACTAAACTACGATAGGCGACGCGTGGTAGCAAGGTCAAACCGGCACGCGGCGGATACCTCGGACATCCGACTACCGGGCTGTGAATAACTTCGTCTTCATTAATCCACAGTTGTGGACAACGAACAAGGCATTTGGGTGATTTCCCGCTACCGGCCATCGTCCTCGATCGCGCTCATGGTAGTTATCCGCAGCAATTCATTGGACTTGCGCGGCTGCTCGCCAATACTTCGCAGTTATCCACGGACTGTGAATAACGCTGTGGATGACGGCTAGAATCGAAACTCGTTGGTCGTCTTTCGCTTAGGGTGCGGGCCAGCGGAAACCTATCACCGGACCGGCCCACCTTGAAGGGGGAGATCGCAATGAGCACAGACGAATCCAACAGTGTCGGCAGCTCCTGGCGTCAAGTCGTTCGGATACTCGAACAAGACGATCGGGTCACCCCCCGCCAGCGCGGATTCGTGGTGCATGCCCGGCCGCTCGGCTTGATCGGCACCACCCTGCTGTTGGCCGTGCCCAATGAATTGACCCGCGAAGTTCTCCAAACCCAACTGAAGAATTCCCTCGACGCGGCACTACGCCAGGTCTTCCAGGATGACATCCTCTGTGCCTTCAGCATTGATGCCGATCTGGTCCCGGACACGGAGCCGGAGCCCAGCAAGCCCGAGCCGGCTCCGGTGGCCAAGGAACGGATGAGCGACCACCGTCCCCAACCTTCCCCGCCCTCGAATTCCCAGGAGTTCGGTCGCCTGAACCCCAAATACATCTTCGATACCTTCGTGATCGGCTCATCGAACCGCTTCGCCCACGCAGCCGCCGTGGCGGTCGCTGAAGCACCCGCCAAGGCATATAACCCGCTGTTCATATATGGGGATTCCGGGTTGGGCAAGACCCACTTGCTCCACGCCATCGGCCACTACGCCCGACATCTGTACAACGGCATCAGGGTCAGATATGTGAACTCCGAAGAGTTCACCAACGACTTCATCAACTCCATCCGCGACGACGAGGGCGCCAGCTTCAAGCAGACGTACCGCAACGTCGATATCCTCCTGATCGACGACATCCAGTTCCTGGCGAACAAGGATGCGACACAGGAGGAGTTCTTCCACACATTCAACGCGTTGCACAACCACAATAAGCAAGTCGTCATCACCTCGGATCTACCGCCGAAACAACTGGCGGGTTTTGAAGACCGGATGCGCTCGCGTTTCGAATGGGGACTGTTGACCGACATCCAGCCCCCTGAGTTGGAAACCAGGATCGCTATCCTGCGCAAAAAGGCCACCGCAGAGGGACTTTCGGCGCCGGACGATGTCATGGAGTACATCGCCTCGAAGATTTCAACGAACATCCGCGAGCTCGAAGGCGCCCTGATCCGCGTGACGGCTTTTGCCTCCTTGAACAACCAGACCGTGGACCTGACATTGGCCGAGCAAGTACTCAAGGACCTGATCACGGACGAGGGAGCCCAGGAGATCACGCCGGCCGCGATCATCGCCCAGACCGCTGACTACTTCAATCTCAGCATCGAGGAACTCAACAGCAAATCCAGGACACGCACCCTGGTGACCGCGCGACAGATCGCGATGTATCTACTGCGTGAGCTCACCGACATGTCGCTTCCAAAAATCGGGGCGGAACTCGGAGGGCGTGACCATACGACCGTGATCCACGCGGACCGCAAGATCAGGGAACTCATGGCAGAGCGCAGGGCGATCTTCAATCAGGTGACCGAACTGACCAACCGCATCAAGCAACAACAGCGCGAGGGCTAGGAAGCCCGAGTTTCCAGCGATATGAACGCTTGTGGATAAGTCTGTGGATAATTAAGTGGACGACTAGGTTCTTCTGCGGATAACTACAGGATTCCTGTGGACCCCCGAAATACCAATAGTTTTTATCCACCGGCCCGTTGGACTTCACACGATGGGAACCCACAAGTTGTGAACAGCCTTAAAGCCCGAGACGAACACGCGGGACATGGTTATCCACAGTATCCACAAGGGTTATTAACACTACTAATCCCTCTTTCTAGAAGAATCCAGATAACAAGTTCCCGTTCCCGACCACTCTGGCCTGCTGAGCACAGATCCCACCGGGGCAGTATGCCCACGTTGATGACTCGGGCTAAGCTTGCACCGGAAAGTTGTCACCAAAAGCTGTGAAAGGCGGATCACTACGTGAAGTTCAGTGTTGAAAGGGACGTTCTGGCAGATGCCGTGTCCTGGACCGCCCGTTCGCTGTCACAGCGGCCTCCCTCGCCGGTCCTCTCGGGGATCCTCATCAATGCGGGAGACTCGGTGGTCTCCTTCGCCGGTTTCGATTACGAAATTTCTGCTCATTTGGAGATCGCGGCGGAAGTCTCCACTCCCGGCACCATTCTTGTTTCAGGCAAACTGCTGGCTGAGATCTGCCGAAGCCTGCCCCAGTCGACCGTCACCATCGAAACGGAAGGCTCCAAGGTCACCGTCACTTGTGGCCGTAGCCGTTTCCACCTGGCGACCATGCCCGTGGCCGACTACCCCGAACTACCGGTCCTGCCGGAAATCGCCGGTGTCGTGGACGGGGCAGCCTTCTCCGAGGCCATCGCCCAAGTCATCGTCGCCGCCTCAAAGGACGACACACTGCCGATCCTCACGGGTGTGAAGATGGAGATCGAGGATGACCTGATCACTTTCCTGGCCACCGACCGTTACCGTCTGGCCATGCGTGAGGTTCATTGGAAGCCCACAACTCCCGGCATCTCAACCTCGGCCCTGGTGAAGGCCAAGACGCTCAACGAAGTCGCCAAGACCCTTGGCGGTGCCGGGGAGTTGCAGATCGCCCTCGGAGAGAACAGCGACCTCATTGGTTTCGAAAGCGGTAGCCGACGCACGACTTCACTCCTGGTCGACGGCGATTACCCGAAGATCAGGTCGTTGTTCCCGGAGAACACCCCCATCCATGCGACGGTCCGCACCCACGAGTTGGTTGAAGCAGTGCGTCGCGTCGCCGTCGTTGCAGAACGGAATACACCCGTTCGACTGGCCTTCACCGATTCCCAGCTGGCCCTTGATGCCGGTACGGGCGAAGACGCACAGGCCGAAGAAGCCATCGAGGCCCAGCTTGAAGGCGAAGAGATCACGGTGGCGTTCAATCCCGCGTACCTGAGCGAGGGCTTGAATGCCTTCAACACGGAGTTCGTTCGGTTCTCGTTCACCACCGCCCCCAAACCGGCGATGATGACCGCCCAAAAGGCACTCGACGGAAACGACGAGGACGACTACCGCTACCTGGTCATGCCGGTACGACTTCCAAACTAAGGCCAATCCACCGACCAGGGATTCCACTATCGAGGAGGATGCCATGCACATCGGAATGATCGGCTTGGGCAAGATGGGCTACAACATGCGGGCCCGCCTTCGCCAGGGTGGAATCGACGTCACTGGGTACGATCGGAACCCCGACGTGACCGATGTCGGATCCGTCGATGAACTACTGGCCCTGCTGCCGGATCGTAAAGTCCTGTGGATCATGGTTCCCTCAGGGGCCGTCACCGATGCGGTTGTCTCGGAGCTCGCGGGAAAACTGGGGGAGGACGATCTGGTCGTTGACGGCGGAAACACCCGATTCAGCGACGACATCCGCCATGGCACCGACCTGGCCAAAAGCGGCATACGCTTTGTGGATTGCGGCGTTTCAGGTGGCGTCTGGGGCCTGGAGAACGGCTACGGGCTCATGGCCGGCGGTGCTCCGGAGGACATCGAGGAACTTCTTCCGCTCTTTGATGCGTTGAGGCCGGAGGGAACCAGATCCGAGAGTTTCGTCCACGTCGGCGACATCGGCGCTGGGCATTACGCGAAAATGGTCCACAACGGCATTGAATACGGCATCATGCAGGCTTACGCCGAAGGCTATGAGCTCCTTGCCGCGAAGGAGATCATCAAAGACGTCCCCGGAACGTTCGGTGCCTGGCAGCAAGGAACGGTCATCCGTTCGTGGTTGCTGGATCTGCTGGTCAAGGCCTTGAAGGAAGACCCGGAACTCAAGGACATCGCCGGCTATGTAGAGGATTCAGGAGAAGGCCGTTGGACCGTTGAAGAGGCCATCGCCAATGCGGTTCCTGCCCCCGCCATTACGGCTTCGGTCTTTGCCCGGTTTGCCTCGCGGCAAGAAGATGCACCGGCAATGAAGATGGTTGCCGCCCTGCGGAACCAGTTCGGCGGACACGCGGTGCGCCGGCCGGGCGAATAAGCGGGACATCAGCAGTTGTACGTTTCTCATGTTTCCCTGACCGACTTCCGTTCCTATCGCCAAATCGACCTCGAACTCGCTCCGGGCACGACGGTCTTCGCTGGTCCCAATGGCGTGGGGAAGACCAATATTGCCGAAGCCTTGGGCTATTTGGCTTCGTTGTCCTCACACCGGGTGTCCAATGATGCTCCCTTGATTCATTTCGATGCCGACCAGGCTCTGGTTCGGGCCCGGATCCATCGGGGGGAGCAGGCGGTGGGGCTTGAACTGGAAATCACGGCGGGGAAGACCAATCGGGCGAGAATCAACCGGGCCAACCCCGTCAGGGCCCGCGAGATCCTGGGCATAGTGAGAACCGTGCTGTTCGCGCCCGAAGACCTGGCATTGGTCAAGGGGGATCCCTCGGAACGCCGGCGCTATCTCGATGATGTCCTGGTTGCCTTGCAGCCCCATCAAGCCGCCACGAGGTCCGACTACGAACGCGTCCTTAAACAACGCAATGCCCTGCTGAAATCGGCCCGTTCGTCTGGACGATTGTCCACCTCCCATGAAGCCACGCTTGCCGTGTGGGATCAGCATCTGGCATCGGCCGGGGCAAAACTGTTGCGCGGTCGGTTGGATGTCGTGGCCACCATCGAAGGACATATTTCGGATGCCTATGCGGGGCTGACGGACGGCTCGAAACCCGCCACGGCTATTTATACGTCCACGGTTGGTGGTGTCCTCCCCGCCGAAGACAACAACGGGGAGCAACCGCTGGCCGCCGGGGAACGCAGCCCGCTGGCCGAGCTCGATCTGGAGGAGCTCCACGAGGCCTTCCTGGCGTCCTTGGGGTCCCAGCGCAAGAAGGAACTCGAACGGGGACTGACTCTGGTTGGACCACATCGGGATGATCTGGTTCTCGGTCTTGGACAGGCGCCGGCCAAGGGATATGCCTCCCATGGTGAAACGTGGTCCCTCGCCCTGTCGCTTCGATTGGCGGTCTACCGTGCCCTGTGTGAAGACGACGCGCGACCCGGTGCGAAGCCGATCCTCATCCTTGATGACGTGTTCGCCGAGCTCGACCTTTCACGGCGACAAAAATTGGCGGCGGTGGTCGCCGACGCCGAACAGGTCATCGTGACGGCCGCGGTCGTCGGCGACGTCCCGGATGAGTTGGGTGGGCGGGTGCTGACCGTCGGTCCAGGAACGGTATCGGCATGAGCCCGGCCGATAAGACCCCCGGGGAAGGGCCGGCGGAATTCGATGCTGCCCGGACCATGTTGAATCGCATGCGTCAGAATGCCGTGGCCCGGGGAGAAGTCAGGATAGATGCAGCCAGGGCCCGGCGGGCAGGAGAACGTAGCGCGCAGGCCCGGGAGATGCGGCGCCGTTCACCCACTGGTGTCTCCTACGAGGACGGCCGGGATCCACAGGGCATCGGGACGGTGTTCGGACGAATGGTCCGTGATAGGGGGTGGACATCCCCGGTGGCCGTTGGATCGGTGATGTCCCGGTGGACCGAATTGGTGGGACCGCAAATCAATGCCCACTGCACGCCGGAAAGCTTCGAGGACACGACCGTCGTGGTCAGATGTGATTCGACTGCGTGGGCGACCCAGGTCCGGCTCCTGAGCCACAGCCTGCTCAAGACCTTCGACGAGAAGCTTGGGCCCGGAGTGGTCACCGTCATCCAAGTCCTTGGCCCTTCGGCCCCCAGCTGGAAAAAGGGGATGCGCCGGGTTGCTGGCCGTGGGCCCCGGGACACCTACGGATAGCTGCGGATCATCCAGGAAGAAGCTTTTCGGTCATGGAAGACCGACCGCCCCCGGAAGTTACCGACAGGGAACCGGCTACAGAGGCACTGGGAGCCCCATCGGCACATAGGGCCTCACTCAAGGGCACTGGAGAGGCTTCTAGGCCGGTTTTTTTGCCAATGAGAGGCAATTGGGGGCTGATTTACCCCACCACGGCTGAGAAACACGGTAGAATTGTAGTTACGGTGCCCGCCCGTCCACGGTCAGGGCGCCGGTTCATGGATGCCCGATCTACCGGATCGGCGTCCTCCGAGAACGCACAAGGAGTCTGCACCGCCTGTGGATACTGAGAACACCACCCCCGAGGACGAGAATTCCACAGCACCACAGGAGCCGATAGCGGCCCAGGAACCCGGTCCGGCCGTAGAACCGGAATCAGTAGTGGAGCAGGAACCACACGAGAATTCCCACCGGGTCGAACACGCTTACGGAGCCAGCGACATCACGGTCCTGGAAGGCCTGGAGGCCGTTCGTAAACGGCCCGGCATGTACATCGGCTCGACGGGGCCGCGCGGCTTGCATCACCTGGTCTATGAGGTGGTCGACAACTCCGTCGACGAAGCTCTGGCTGGATACTGCGACACCATCAAGGTGGCCCTGCAGGAGGACGGCGGTGTCCGGGTCGAAGACAACGGACGTGGCATCCCCGTGGACATGCACCCGACCGAAGGACGGCCGACCGTCGAGGTCGTCATGACCATTCTGCACGCCGGTGGCAAGTTCGGTGGAGGCGGCTATGCCGTTTCCGGCGGTCTGCACGGGGTGGGTGTCTCGGTCGTCAATGCCCTTTCCAGCCGCGTCGACGCCGAGATACATCGGCAGGGCAACGTCTACCGGATGTCATTCGCTGATGGCGGGAAGCCCCAGGGCGAACTGGTCAAGGGCGAGGAAACCGAAAAGACCGGAACGACGATCACGTTCTATCCGGATGCGGGGATCTTCGATACCACCGAGTTCGACTTCGAGACCATCCGCATACGTTTCCAGCAGATGGCCTTCCTGAATAAGGGTCTGCGTATTTCCCTGACCGATGAGCGCACGCTCGATGATTCGGCCGATGAGATCGCCGAGGACGACACTGAGGAACGGGCCCACGAGGCCGAGGAACCCAAGCACCGGTTCGTCGACTACTGCTACCAAAACGGGTTGCTCGACTATGTGGAGTACCTCAACACGTCGAAGAAGGCCGACCTCGTCCACCCTGACGTCATCGCCTTCGAAAGCGAAGACACGGAACGGATGATTTCCGTTGAGGTCGCGATGCAGTGGACGACCGCCTATTCGGAATCCGTCCATACCTACGCCAACACGATCAACACCCATGAGGGCGGAACGCACGAAGAGGGCTTCCGGGCGGCGATGACCTCGCTGATCAACCGCTACGCCAAGGAAAAAGGCATCCTCAAGGACAAGGATGACAACCTCACCGGTGACGACATCCGGGAAGGCCTCACGGCGGTGATCTCCATCAAGCTGGGAGAACCGCAGTTCGAGGGCCAGACCAAGACCAAGCTGGGCAACTCCATGGCCAAGGGGTTCGTCCAGGGTGTGGTCAACGACGAACTTGGAGACTGGCTCGAGCGCAACCCCTCGACGGCCAAGGACATCATCAGGAAGTCCCTTTTTGCCGCCCAGGCCCGTATGGCGGCTCGGAAGGCCCGGGACAATGCCCGTCGCAAATCCCCGCTGGAGTCATTCGGGATGCCGGGCAAGCTCTCGGATTGCTCCTCGAAGAACCCCTCCGAGTGCGAGGTCTACATCGTGGAGGGTGATTCCGCCGGTGGTTCGGCCAAACGCGGTCGTGATCCCCGGACCCAGGCCATCCTGCCGTTGCGCGGGAAGATCCTGAACGTGGAGCGTGCACGCCTGGACCGGGCCTTGGGAAATGCCGAGGTCCAATCGATGATCACGGCCTTCGGAACGGGCATCGGCGAGGAATTCGATATGGCCAAGCTCCGGTACCACAAGATCGTGTTGATGGCCGATGCCGATGTGGACGGCCAGCACATCACCACGCTGCTGCTGACCCTGGTCTTCCGGTACATGCGTCCGCTGATCGAAAATGGCTACGTGTACTTGGCGCAGCCACCGCTGTACCGGATCAAGTGGTCCAACTCGGCTCATGAATACGTCTTCTCGGATGCCGAGCGGGATGCCTCCCTGACCGCTGGTGCGGCGGCCAATAAGCGCCTCCCCAAGGACAACGCCATCCAACGCTATAAGGGCCTGGGCGAAATGGACTACTCCGAGCTCTGGGACACCACCATGGACCCGGACCACCGGACCCTGCGTCAGATCACCATGGAAGACGCCGCCGCAGCGGATCAGATCTTCGCGGTGCTCATGGGCGAGGACGTTGAATCCCGCCGTAACTTCATCCAGCAGAACGCCAAGGACGTGCGCTTCCTCGATATCTGAGGAAACCGTCCCCACGTTCCGACGCAGCTTTGAATAGAGGAAGAAACCGATGAGCGACGAGACGCCAGAAAACCCCCACGACCCGGAGCACGAGGACGTCGTGCAGCCGGACCAGCCCCTGGCCGCGGCCACCATCGACAGGGTCGAACCCATCGACCTGCAGACCGAGATGCAACGGTCGTATCTCGACTACGCGATGGCCGTGATCGTCGGCCGTGCCCTGCCCGACGTCAGGGATGGGCTCAAGCCGGTCCACCGCCGCGTCCTGTACGCGATGTTCGACGGCGGCTACCGCCCGGAACGGTCCTACAACAAGTGCGCGCGTGTGGTCGGCGAGGTCATGGGTCAGTACCATCCCCACGGTGACACCGCGATCTACGATGCCCTGGTCCGGCTTATCCAGGACTGGACCTTGCGCTACCCGTTGGCCCTGGGACAGGGGAACTTCGGCTCCCCGGGCAATGATGGTGCCGCGGCCCCGAGGTACACGGAAACCAAGATGGCTCCCCTGGCCATGGAGATGGTTCGCGAAATCGACGAGGAGACCGTCGACTTCCAGGACAACTACGACGGGAAGAACCAGGAGCCGACGATTCTGCCGGCACGGTTCCCGAACCTGTTGGTCAACGGCTCCTCCGGCATTGCCGTCGGAATGGCCACCAACATCCCTCCGCATAACCTGCGTGAAGTGGCCGCCGGTGCGCAGTGGTACCTGCAGAATCCGGAGGCGACGAAGGAAGAGCTGCTTGAAGCCTTGATGCAACACATCAAGGGACCGGACTTCCCCACCGGGGCACTCATCCTGGGCCGCCGCGGTATCGAGGATGCCTATAGGACCGGACGTGGCTCGGTGACCATGCGTGCCGTGGTCAATGTCGAGGAGCTGCAGGGGCGGACCTGCCTGGTCATCACCGAATTGCCGTACCAGGCCAACCCGGACAACCTTTCCATCAAGATCGCCGAGCTCGTCAGGGACGGCAAGATGGGTGGCATCGCAGATCTCCGTGACGAGACGTCCGGCAGGACCGGCCAGCGTCTGGTGATCGTCCTCAAACGTGATGCCGTCGCCAAGGTGGTGTTGAACAACCTCTATAAGCACACGGAGCTGCAGGGGAACTTCTCGGCAAACATGCTGGCCATCGTGGACGGCGTACCGCGTACCTTGTCCTTGGATGCCTTCATCCGTCACTGGGTCAACCACCAGATCGATGTCATCGTCCGGCGAACACAGTTCCGGCTGCGCAAGGCCGAAGAGCAGGCCCATATTTTGCGGGGACTTCTCAAGGCGCTGGACGCCTTGGACGAGGTCATTGCCCTCATCCGCCGGTCTCCGACCGTCGAGGACGCGCGTAACGGCCTGAAGGACCTGCTCGATATCGACGACCTCCAAGCCCAGGCCATTCTGGACATGCAGCTGCGTCGACTGGCAGCCCTGGAGCGCCAGAAGATCCAGGACCAGCACGCGAAGCTGGAGGCCGAGATCACCGAATACAAGATCATTCTGGCCGATCCGGTGCGTCAGCGCGAGATCATTTCCGAGGAGCTCGACGGAATCGTCCAGCGCCACGGGGATGACCGTCGTACGCAGATCGTCGCCGGCTATGACGGTGACATGTCGATGGAAGACCTCATCCCCGAAGAGGAAATGGTGGTCACCATCACCCGCGGCGGCTACATCAAGCGGACCCGAAGCGACAACTACCGCTCGCAAAACCGTGGTGGCAAGGGGATCCGGGGCGCCCAGTTGCGTGGGGACGACGTGGTCGAGCACTTCTTCGTCACCACCACGCACAACTGGCTGCTTTTCTTCACCAACCACGGGCGCGTGTACCGGGCGAAGTGCTACGAGCTGGCCGAGGGCGGTCGCGATGCCAAGGGCCAGCACGTGGCGAACGTGATGGCTTTCCAACCGGATGAGCATATTGCCCAGGTCCTGGACCTGCGCGATTACGAGCAGTCGCCCTATCTGGTGTTGGCCACCCGCCGGGGACTGGTGAAGAAGAGTCGACTGACCGACTACGACACGAACCGTTCCGCCGGGGTGATCGCCGTGAACCTGCGGGAAGGCGACGAGCTGGTGTCGGCGCAGCTGATCTCGGAAACCGATGATCTGATGCTCGTTTCACGCCACGGACAGTCCGTGCGGTTCACAGCCACCGACGAAGCGTTGCGTCCGATGGGCAGGAACACGTCGGGAGTCACCGGCATGAAGTTCCGTGATGACGACGTCTTGCTGACCGCGGGCGTCGTGGGAGAGGACTCCTATGTCTTCACCGTCACGGAGGGAGGCTACGCCAAGCGGACCTCTGTGCAGGAATACCGTGTGCAGACGCGGGGCGGCATCGGCATCAAGGTGGCTAAGTTGGCCGACGAACGCGGAGTCCTGGCCGGGGCCCTCATCGTCGAGGAAACCGACGAAGTGCTCGTGGTCATGCAGCGCGGGAAGGTCGTCAGGTCCAAGGTCACGCAGGTGCCGGCCAAGGGACGCGACACCATGGGGGTCATCTTCGCGAAGCCGGATAAGAAGGACCGGATCATCGCAGTGGCCAAGAATGCTGAGCGTGGGCTGGGAGTCGATGAGGACGAGGATGAAGTACCGTTGGATCCTGAAGATTCTCAGCAGAGGGCACCGGTAGTGGACGGGGCACCGGCCGATGGTGAAACCGGCTCCGTTGCCGCGGAGTCCGTGGAAGCCACCCAGGCTGCTGATGAGACCGAAATCGACGGAGGTAATGCGTGAGCACCCCGAACAACCCGCGCCCAGCGGCGCCGCGGCAAAAGCCCGGCGGACAGCAGGGACGCCCGACCGCTCCCACGCAACGACCTGCCTCCGGTGGCCAGCGTCCTTCGGGCCAGTCAGCCGCAGGCAGGAGCCCCGCCCAGAAGAAGGGGACCCAGCAGCTCGTGCGGCCGGCGCCCAAAGCGAAGGTCCGTAAGGCCCGACTGCTCATCAGCAAGGTCGATCCCTGGTCGATCCTGAAGATGGCGTTCTTGTTGTCGGTGGCGTTGGGGATCGTCACCGTCGTGGCGGCCGTCGTACTGTGGACCGTCCTGGATCTGACCGGCATCTTCGATCGAGTGAACGATCTTCTCGGGGAGGTGATCGGTTCGGAGTCAGGATTCGACCTCAAGGAGCTAGTTTCCCTGGGCCAGGTTGCCTCCTTCGCGACCATCATCGCCGTTGTGAACGTGGTGCTGCTCACGGCCATGTCGATGCTCGCTGCCGTGCTTTATAACATTTCCTCCACCCTGGTCGGTGGAATCGGGGTCACCCTCACCGACGACTGATCGGGTACTGATCGGCTTCCGCGGCGTCGTGTCCACCACGCCGCGGAAGCCGATTTGTTTTCCCGGCGACCGGTCCGGTAAAGTCATATCTCGTCCTGAAGGGACAATGAGGGCGTATAGCTCAGGCGGTTAGAGCGCTTCGCTGATAACGAAGAGGTCCCAGGTTCAAGTCCTGGTACGCCCACGGAATCCCTCCATCTTCCAGGAACTGCGGAGAATGCATGCGGAAATTATTGGTCGCAGTCGTGGCCGCCGCCTCCGTGGTCGTCTACCGTAGATGGAAGGCCTCCGAATCGGAGAAATCCGTGTGGAAGGCATCGACGGATCAACTCGATTGATTCCCGTCACGGGGGTATGGCGCAATTGGTAGCGCACCTGCTTTGCAAGCAGGGGGTTAGGGGTTCGAGTCCCCTTACCTCCACATATTGAAGACAAGGTCCCGGGTCATCGACCCGGGACCTTGTCATTTGTGGACTCGCATCCCGAGGGCTTCTTCCCGGCAGCCTAGAGTGGTCATGTGATCTTCCTGCTGGCTCTCGTAGGCGTCCTTGGAGTCTCCGCATCCGGGCCCCTCGTTGCGGCTACGCCCAGTGTCCCGCCTTTGGCCATGGCCTTCTGGCGCAACGGACTCGGTGCCGGCGCCATGGGCGTGATGGCCACGGTCCAAAGCCGCGGACGACTGCGGTTCCCCACGCACCGCGAATGGAAGTACTGCCTGATTGCGGCCGTCGCGTTGGCCCTGCACTTCGCCACGTTCATGACCTCGGTACGTTTGACCACCGTCGCTGCGGCTACTGCGCTGGTGTGCCTGCAGTCCGCCTGGATCGCCGGCTTCCAACGACTCCGTGGAGCTGCTCTGGGCAAGCAGGTCGGGTGGGGCATGGCCCTGTCCTTGGCCGGAGTCGTTGTCATCACCGGTTTCGATGTCGGCGACGGGTCGGCAGAAGCCCTCCTCGGAGACCTACTGGCATTGGTCGGAGGAGCCTTTGCGGGGGCCTACACGCTCGCCGGTAGCAAGGCCCGGGCCACGATGGACACCGGAAGCTATACGACGGTGTGCTACGCCTTGACGGCCGCCATGCTCTTGATCATGTCCGTGCTCATGGGGGAACAGCTCGTCGGGTTCCCGCTCGCCGGATGGGTCGGGATCATCGCGCTGACGGTTGCCTCCCAACTGCTGGGCCATACTGTCTTCAACCACCTGGTCGTGGCCTTGGGGCCACTGGTGGTCTCGATGATCATCCTGCTGGAGATCCCGGGAGCGGCGATCCTGGCCGGGATCTTCCTGGGTCAGAGCCCGCCGGTGGGAACGTACCTGGGGCTGATCCTGATCCTACTCGGGCTCCTGGCAGTGGTCTGGGGGCAAGGGCGGAGCCTACGGCACCTGCCAGCCGTCCAGGATGACTGAGCACCAGACAAGACAAAAGCGGCGGTGATCCTTCAGGATCACCGCCGCTTCACGCGTTTCGGATGAATGCTTACTTATCGTCCGAATCGTCGGCACGCCGGCGTGCGGAGCTCCGCGGGCCCGGCTTCGGGGCGTCCGTGCCCTCCTCGGCGGCAGGGGCCTTTGCGGCCTCGGGTGCCTTCGGTGTCGGCTCGGCTGCGACCGGTGCCTTCGGCTCTTCGGTTTCCGCCTTGGCCTGTGCCGTGGCCTCGGTGACGTGGGTGTGCACGTCCTCGGTCTTCAGCTGGGTCTCGGGAGCCGGAACCGGCGCGGGGACGGGGGCCGGCTCGACCGGGGTCTTCCAAGGATCCTCGACGGGCTTGGAAGCACGCCAGGCGGCCACTCCTGCGGTGACCACCGCGGCGATGATGCCAAAGACCAGGAAACCGCGCTTACGGCTCTGACGGGCCTTTTCGCGCTTGAGCTGCTTGGAGGCTTCCTTGGCTGCGGTCACTGCGGCCTTCTGGGCCCGCTTGAGTGCCTTCTTGTCACCGGTGGCCCGGGCAACTGCCTGCTCGACCTGAGCGGGAACCTGGACATCATCCAACCGACGCGCCGCGTATCCGGCGGCATCGCCCAGACGTGCACTTGCGGAAGGGATGTAGTCATTGACCACGACATCGCGGGCATGCTGCAAGGCCGGGGTGGCCTTGTCGAGGGTTTCCTGCAGCCGCGGAGAAACGTCATCGACGGCCTGGGAGATGCGCGGAGCGACCTTGTCGAGACCGTCTTGGATCTTCGGGGTCACCTTGGCGACACCACCGGCAATTTCATTGGTGGCACGCTGGAATCCCTCCTGGATGCGCGGGGAGGCATTCTCGACGCCCTTCTCAAGCCGGGGCACCGCCCAGTTGACGGCTGCATCTACCTTCGGGGCTGCCCAATCACGGGCATTCCCGGTACCGGCATTGACCGAACAACGCAGATCTCGGGCCATTCGCTTCTTCTTCTTCACACGTTCCTCCCAAGTAGTTGGAGTATCCACGCCTAGCCTACGCGTTGGAGGGTTGACGGGCTATTCACGACGTGGGTGAGGCTACCGTCCAGGACCGATGTTCACTGTCCGCGTAGTCGACCTGCCGCGGGGGCTCACGGATGAGTGCGGGGAAGTGGAAGAATGAAGTCATGACTGCAATCCCCACGCATAAGGCCACCATCCACACGAACCACGGTGACATCGTGGTCAACCTGTTCGGCAACCACGCCCCGAAGACGGTCAAGAACTTCATCGGACTCGCCACCGGCGAGCAGGACTGGACCCACCCGGAATCGGGCGAGGAGAAGACCGGCACCCCGTTGTACGACGGCACGATCTTCCACCGCATCATTTCCGACTTCATGATCCAGGGCGGGGACCCGTTGGGCCAGGGCGTCGGCGGCCCCGGCTACCGATTCGACGATGAGATCAACCCCGATCTGGACTTCAACGAGCCCTATAAGCTCGCCATGGCCAACGCCGGCCTGCAGATGGGCCGGGGCACCAACGGTTCGCAGTTCTTCATTACGACGGTCCCGACCACCTGGTTGCAGGGAAAGCACACCATTTTCGGTGAGGTGACGGACGAGAAATCCCGGGAAATTGCTGCCGCGCTGAACAAGGTTCCGACCGATGGCCGCGATAAGCCGCTTGAGGACGTTGTCGTCTCAAGCATCGACGTCGAGGCCCTCTAGACTCAGGAACAGCCACGGCGGACATCCCCCGCACAGCAAGGGCGGTTCCCCATCGACTCCCCGGAGCCGACGGGGACCGCCCTTTCGTCTTCCATCCCTGACCACGAACCAGGAGCATGACATGGCCTTCGGCCAACCAGAGCAGGAACCCCAGACGCCGGTTCCGACGTGCCCGCGGCATCCCGATCGTCCCTCGTACGTTCGCTGCCAACGCTGTGGGCGCCCCGCCTGTCCCGAATGCCAGCGCACGGCCGCCGTGGGGGTCCAGTGCGTTGAATGCGTCGCGCAGGCAAACAGCGAACGGCGCCGACCGCAGACGGTCACCGGCGGGCGGCTGACCTCGGGACGTCCGACCGTCACGTATGCGGTGATTGCCCTGTGCGTGGTGCTCTTCGGAGGCCAGTACCTGATACCGGGGCTGACGGATCGTCTGCTCTATGCCGGCCTGTACACAGGGAGCGAACCGTGGCGCATGATCACTTCCTTGTTCCTGCACTCCACGGGTCTGATCATGCACATCGCCTTCAACATGTATGCCCTCTACATCCTGGGCCGGGTCCTGGAGCCGGCCCTGGGGCACGTGAGGTTCGCGGTCCTGTACCTGGTGGCCGGTTTCGGCGGCTCGGTGGGTGTGTTGCTTCTTGCGGCGCCGAACGTCGCGGTGGTCGGCGCCTCCGGCGCCGTATTCGGGCTATTCGGCGCGTTCATGGTCGTGACCAAGGCCCACGGTGGCAACCTCGTCCCCGTGTTGGTGATCATCGGCATCAACCTAGTCATCGGTTTCCTGCCGGGCGCCAACATCGCCTGGCAGGCCCACGTGGGCGGTCTGGTCACCGGTGGTGCGGTAGCGGCCGTGTTGGTCTTTTCCCCGCGCGGTAGGAACCGGGCACTCCTTCAATGGAGCGGCATCGGGATCATCGTGGTGGCGCTTGGCGTACTCACCTGGTTGGGCTGGGCACCGATCCGCGCACTGTACCAACCAATAATGGGTTGATCGACCAGCGGTCCGGTTGTATTCGGGTCACATCCACGGGGTGGGCGGTGGAATCATTCCACCGCCCACCCCCTTTTTCGTCGCTCCCGGGGAAGACTATCCACAGGGTTTATCCACATTGTTAATAACTCACAGCCGTGTAATTCACTGAACATTCCGTCCGCGCATCCCCGGGTGCTGGCCCGAAGGCATCAAATCGTGGGCCGATCCGCTTGAATATTCACATAACAATCCACACCTGTGGATAACTGTCGTGCACAGCCTGTGCGTACAGCTTCATGACGAGCTTTCGAGCAGTGCCCGTCGGCCCGGGGACACCAAAACCGCGAAATCACGCGGAAATTCGAACATCGAGTCGTCATCCACAGGGGTTGTCCACATTGTTAATAACTCACACCCATGTAATTCGAATGCCTTCCGGGACCTGCATCCCTGCCAGCGCGGGCTAATCGAACATAGTTACGCACAGCTCTATCCCCAGCTGTGGATAACTATATTCACAGCATGTGCATGACTGGGGTGAACCCGGACCGGAACGCTGATCGACCCCACCAGCAGGCCCCTGACACCACGGTGGAACACGGGGTGGGGAGGTGACGTGGGACAACACTCGCCTGTATCTTGAGTCCACCCTGGAAATTCCGGCGGCATCGGGGCAGGGGATGACTGGAGGATCCATGACCATACGCTTTTCCGCCCTGTCAGCCGTCGATCTCGTTGCCTGGTCCGGTCTGACGAACCTCTTGGCGCAGGCCGATGAGACCGACGAGTTCTACGATGCCGAGGATCTCGCGGAAGAACTGGAAGAACCCGGATTCGATCCGGGACGGGACAGCATCGCGGTGTGGGACGGCGAGGAACTGGTGGGTTTTGGGCAGCTGCGTGTGGCTGACGTGCTCTTCGAGGGCCAGGCCAAGGCAACCATCGATGGAGGAGTGCATCCGGACCACCGGGGCCGAGGAATCGGCCGCCGGATCATGGATGGCCTGGAGGCCCGTGCGCGCGAATTGGCGGCGCAGAGGCACCCCGGGGCTCCGGTGAGCGTGGGTTTGGCAACAGGAGCCGAAGGATCCAGCTCGGGACGCATGGCCGTGTCGCGGGGCTACGCCCCGGTTCGATATTTCACCGACATGATGATCGAGTTGCCGCGTCGGCGCGGTGACACCGTGGAGGCGCCCCCCTCAACGGAAGGGCCGCTGATAGAGGTCTACACCGCAGAGATGGAAGAAGCGGTCCGACGGGCCCATAATGATGCCTTCGCCGATCACTGGGGGGCGGTCCCGAAGACCCGGGAACGATGGGCCGATCAGCAGTCCGCCCGAAGCTTCCGTGCGTCCCTGAGCCCGGTCGTCCGCACCAGGGATATCGGGCTGGATCCGGTGGAAAGCGTCGATGGATATGCCTTGTGTGGTCAATGGGCCGAGGGGGAGATCCATGTCAGCTTGCTGGGCACCAGGAGTCGCGCCCGCCACCAAGGGCTGGCCTCCGCCCTGTTGGATTGGATCGTGACGGAAGCAGAGCGCGATGGGTACCGGATGGTGGACCTGGCGGTTGATTCAGCCAGCCCCACCGGTGCGGGCCGCGTTTACGAACGGGCCGGGTTCACGGCGGTCCGGACCTGGACGGTCCATAGGCGTCAACTGGACTGACCGTGTCGTCGCTCGTCCCAGCCGAGGTTCATGGCCCGGTGAGCAAGCTGATGGCGACCAACAACATGACCGCGGCTACCAGGCCATCCAGGACCCGCCAGGAGCCGGGGCGGGCGAAGAAGCCGGCCAGGAGGCGGGCGCCGAATCCGAGCGCCGGAAACCAGAGGAAGCTTCCCAGCACGGCCCCGGCGGCGAAGATCCACCTCCCCGGGTCGCCGTGGGCGCTGGCAATCGTGCCGAGCAGGATCATGGTGTCCAGATAGACGTGGGGATTCAACCAGGTCAGCGCGGCAGCAGTGGCTAGTACCGACCTGCGGGTGGTCCCCGGGGTCCCGCGGTCGACGGTGAGCGCCGCAGGACGGACAACCCGACGCAGCGCCACGAAGGCATAACCGACAAGGAAGGCGGCCCCCGCCCAACGGGCCAGCACCAGCAGCCAGGGGGCCGTGGCGACCAGGGCCCCCACCCCGGCAACGCCGGCGAAGATCAAGACCGCATCGGAGAGGGCGCAGATGAGGACAACGCCGAGCACGTGTTCGCGCCGGATGCCTTGGCGCAGTATGAAGGCATTCTGTGCCCCGATCGCGATGATCAACGCCAAACCGGAACCCAGTCCGGCGAGCAGGGAAGGAAAATAGGTCACTGGTCAACGGTAAGCGGAGCAACATGCAGTAGACCAGCTAAAGATATGCATGGGACATTAGAATATCTAATATGGATTTTCCGGCGGACCAGCTCCGCGCTTTTGCAGCGGTCATCGATACCGGCACCTTCGACGCAGCCGCCACACGGCTCCGGGTGACTCCTTCGGCGGTGAGCCAACGGATCAAGGCGTTGGAAACGCAGGTCGGAACCGTGGTCGTCCGTCGGGGAAAGCCCGCGCTGCCCACGGCCGCCGGCACGGTCTTGTTGCGCCTGGCGCGCCAGACCGATCTCCTGGCTGCAGAAGCCGCGGCGGAACTCTCCGGCGGGGGCGCCACGGACCCTGCCCGGACCCCGGTGCGTGCGGCGGTGAGGGTGGTCGTCAATGCTGATTCCCTGGCGACCTGGTTCCCCGGCGCCTTCAGGTTGTTGGCCCAGGATGGAAGCCTTGAACTCGAACTCCTGCGTGAGGATGAGTCCGTTTCGGCGGAGTTGTTGCGGGCGGGCACGGCGATGGCGGCCGTGACGACCGACGGGAGGGCCGTGCAGGGGTGTTCCACCGAACTCCTGGGGACACTGCGGTACACGGCGATGGCTTCAGCGGCGTTCAGGAGGCACTGGTTCGCTGAAGATCCCCCGCGGGGGCTTGCGGTGGCCCCCATGGTTGATTTTGATCGTTCGGACCAGCTGCAGCACGCGCTGGTCCGATCCGTCTGTGGTGTGCAGGCGGAGCCCCCGAGACACCATGTACCGGACTCGTCCCAGTTCGTCCGGGCGGTCATCGACGGCCTCGGATGGGGGATGGTGCCGGACGCGCAGGACCCGGGAGAGGGTCTGCTGGAGGTCCTGGATCCGCACTGGACCCGCGGGGTCGAGCTGTATTGGCAGCGGTGGAAGCTTGATTCCCCGGCCCTGGCGCGGGTCGGTGAAGCCGTCCGGACAGCTGCCCGGAATTCGGGGGTGTTGGAACTACCCCGTCCCTGAGCACCTGATCCGCGGCCCGAGGCCTGCCAACGAAATGTGTCGGCCTAGCCCCGGGGAACCGGTGGACCGAGCATCAACAGCACCGTAAAGACCACGGCGATGAAAACGATGCCCAGAATGACCGCGGGAAGGGGATGGCGTAGGCACCATGCCTGGACGATTTCGATGAAGCCATGGGGCTCATCCCCGCCGACACCCAGCCTCCAGCCGCCGTCGAGCAGGCCCGCCCGTTTGACGGAGCGTTCGAAAGGCACCGTGCAGAACGGAATGAAGGCGGAGGCCAGCCCCAGCAGGCCCCGGCCGAACGACCACCGTTGATTGACCCAGACGAAGCAGGTCACCACGCAATAGCTGATGAACGTCAGTCCGTGGATGCCCCCGAAGACCGGAACGAATTTGTCGCTGATGTTCCCGTACTTCAAGGCCATTCCCAGCAGCAGAAGCCCCCAGGTGAACATCTCGGCAGTGGCCAGGAAACCATAGAGCCGCTGGGGTGTCAGACGGGATCCGGTCAGAGGGGTGGCAGTGGGAGGCATGGTGTCCTTTCGTCGGGTATACAGCATCTCACGACTAGGTCCCTGCTCCATGGCGGTGTGCTAGCGTGCCGGGCAGGAGCCGATTGCTCCGACCGGACGAGGGAGCCGTACCCGGACAGCGACAAGACGGCCGCCGGAAGGTAACGGTGGTTGATCATGGCGTGGTTCGTGCTGATTGTCTCAGGAATGTTCGAAGCGGTATGGGCGATCGCCCTCGGCAAATCAGAGGGTTTTTCAAAACTGGTGCCCAGCCTCGTGTTCGGAGGCGGGCTCATCGTCAGTATGAGCGGACTGGCATATGCCATGAAGGACATACCAACAGGAACCGCCTATGCCGTCTGGGTGGGCATCGGAGCTTCCCTGACGGTGATCTACGGGATGGCAATCGACGGTGAATCCATCAGTTGGGTCAAGGTCCTGCTCTTGATGCTCCTCGTAGGATGCGTCGTCGGACTCAAATACGTTGACTGAGGCCCTTCGGCCCGGCTAACGCCAGCGCGTCGTCATGAAGAACCCGACCATGGCGATACCGAAGCCGATCACGATGTTCCACCCGCCGGCGATCCCCAACGGAAGAGTGGCCTGGGAGATGTAGTAGGTGATGATCCAGAGCAGCCCCAGGATCATCAGACCGAACATGACCGGCTTGTACCACACCGGAAGGGCCTTGACATCCCCGTTCTTATTGGCGGCTTCAGACTGCCTGCGGGCCTTGCGGCGGGTCCTCGACTCGGGCACTGGTACTCCTGACCTTGGGCGGGTCAAACACTCGTTGTTTGCGACCCGGGCGATACTGTCATGGGTGGGGGCCGGCACAGCAGTATCCATGCGGCCACCCACGTCACCGACATTCTACCGGTACCGCGTCAGGAGGTTTTCGTGCCCGCTGTCCCCGAGTCAACAGCGCCGCTGAAACCCGGGCGTCGACGGAGCCGATCCGCGGCGATCATCGGTGGCCTCGGCGAGGTCCTGGTGACGCTCGGGGTCATCGTTCTCCTTTTCGTGGCATGGGAGCTGTGGTGGACCAACATTGAAGCCGATGGCGCCCAGGAAGAGCTGACGTCCAGAACGCTGCAGGAATTCGCCGGTGGTGATGCGAACGCCTCCACCGGCCCTTCCCAATCGGCAGAGGCCGCCGATGCCGACCGGAAGAAGTACGGCACCCCGGAAAAAACCAACCTGGACGGGGAGGAGACCTTCGGGGTCCTGTATGTGCCGCGCTTCGGGAAGGACTATGCCCGGCCCATCTCCGAGGGGGTAGGCAGCGACGTCCTCGACCATTTGGGCATCGGACACTACCCGCAGACACAATTGCCCGGCGAACAGGGGAACTTCGCCGTCGCGGCGCACCGGCAGACCCACGGACAGGTCTTCTGGGATATCGACAAGCTGGTCGACGGGGACCAGCTGTACGTCCAGACCCGGCAGGGCTACTACACCTACCGGTACCGCAGCACGGAGATCGTCGATCCCTCGGATTCCAAGGTCCTGCTGCCGGTGCCGCACGAACCCGGGGAACAGGCCGGCGAATCCTTGCTGACGATGACCAGTTGCCATCCGCCGTTCACGACACGGATGCGGATCATCGCCTATTCGGAGCTTGAATCATGGCGCCCTTTGGATGCGGGACCCCCAGCGGTGATCGCCGAAGCCGTGGGTCGCGCGACCGGCGGCGGCTGAATCCGGAAATCTACGTCCCCGGTCCGCCACCATCGAAGAACACCACCCCAGTGAAGGAGTCAGAGCGTGTACGCATGGTTATTCGGAAAGCTACCCGGCCCGTGGTGGGTGCGTCTGTTGATTTCAGCATTGCTGGCGGTGCTCGTCATACTGGTGTTGATGGAATACGTGTTTCCCTGGGCCAGTCAGTACAGCCCATGGACCGAATCAACGATTGGTCTGGTGCAGTGACAATGCCCGCCCCCACGCGGATCCTAGTGATCGACAACTATGACAGCTTTGTCTATACGCTGGTCGGCTACCTGCGCGAACTCGGTGCCGAAACGACCGTCGTGCGCAATGACGACGTGACGGTGGCCCAGGCCATTGAACTGGCCGAGGCCCGGGACGGTGTCCTGGTCTCCCCCGGCCCCGGGACGCCCGGCGAATCCGGGGTCTGCATCGATCTCATCCGTTGGTGTGGTGAACACGCCAAACCGATGTTGGGGGTCTGCCTCGGACACCAGGCCCTCGCCGAGGCCTACGGCGGGGTCGTCACGCACGCCGAGGAACTCATGCACGGCAAGACCTCGTCGGTCCATCATGGAACCCACCCGTTGTTCCACGACATCAGCAATCCGTTCACGGCCACCCGCTACCATTCCCTGGCGGCGGTCCGCGCGTCGATCCCGGATGAGTTGGAGATCATCGCCGAAACCGATGGTGGCGTCGTCATGGGTCTGGCCCACCGGGAGGCCCCCCTATGGGGCGTCCAGTTCCACCCCGAGTCGGTGCTCACCGAAGGTGGGTACCACATGCTGGGGAACTGGCTGGAAGCACTCGGCCTCTCCGGTGCGGCGGCCCGCGCCGAGAAATTGAGCCCGTTGATCACCGACTGATCCGGCCACACCTGGCCACTGTTCCGCCCAGCCCCCACCTCGGCAAGGAAGCGGCGTTTCCTGGACGGGACAGCGGCTAGGGGGAGGGTTCGGCTGCCTTCGAGGACTTTGACGCCTTCTTGGAGGCCTTGGCCGACTCGGACGCAGCCTTCTCCGATGACTTCTCGGCCGCCTTCGAACTCTTTGAACTTTCCTTCGCCGACTCCTTGGACTCCTTGGAATCCGATCCGGGTTCGGATTCGGACGGTGGAGCAGAGGGGGATTCCTCCGGTTCCGGCTTCTTCGCGATCTTGACCCTCACGGTGCCGTCCTGATCCAGATCCTTGCCACCCACGGGAGTCTGTTCGATGACGCTATCGACGGGCTTGGAGCTCTCCTTTTCTTCGGATTCGAGTTGCAACCCGACGGCGTTGTCGGAGAGGACCTTGCGCGCCTCGTCCACATCCAGGCCGATGAGCGAAGGAACAGTGACCTTGCCCGTGGAGAGCGTCAGTTCGATCAGACTGCCGGTCTTGACCTTCTCCCCCAGCTTCGGATTCGTCCCGATGAGGCTGCCCAGTTCCACGGTCGCCGTGTTCTCGCGCTTCACATCGTCGGAGACGTCCAAACCCAGCCGTTCCAGCGTGCTGCGCACGGTGGCCTCCGACTGGCCGGCCAGGTCCTTGGGCAGGGTCACCTGTTCGGGGCCCTGAGATACCAGCAGTTGGACCTCGGAGTCCTTGCGTGTCGAGGAGCCGGCCTTCGGGTCGGTTCCCACCACGGAGCCGGAATCGACGTCGTCGTCGTAGACCTCCTTGGTGACGGGCTTCAGATTGGCGGCGTAGATCTTGTTCTGTGCATCGATCACCGACAAGTTCGATACGTCGGGAACGGGGATCATGGCATTGCGTTCCTGCTGGTCCTGGCTCCAGTTCCAGAAGAACCAGGCACCGAGGGCGATGACAATCACCGCCAGAATGGAAAAGACGGTGATCCATGCCCGTCGGCGCGACGTGCGTTGACGGTCGGCCTCGTCGGTCCGGGAGGGGCCCGAAGACCCGGCGAGCAAGGACTCTTGTGAATCGGTGGCGTGCACGGCAGGCTGTTTCCCGGTGTCCCCGGCCCCGCCGGAGCCCTCGGCGGCCAGAGCGGCAGTACGTTCCCTGCCCTCGTTCCCGGGGGGCCCGGAAGCGAGGGCCTGCGTGGGTGGTTCGGTGGTCAGCATCGCCTGGGTCGACATAGGCATGACGGCCAGGGCCTGGGTGGCATCGCCCAGATCCTTCGGAACGGGGCGGTCGTCCTGGGCCGCGCGCAACGCGGCAGCGAAAGCCGCGGCATCCTGATAGCGGTCGTCCCGGTCCTTCGTCAGTGCCGTGGAGATGACCTCGTCGATCCGAGGGCTGATTTCGGGGTTGTGGACGCTGGCGGCGACCGGCTTTTCACTCACATGCTGGAAGGCCACGGAGACGGGACTGTCGCCCGTGAAGGGTGGCCTGCCGGTGAGCAGCTCATAGAGGAGGCAGCCTGCCGAATACAGGTCGCTGCGGGCATCGACGGTTTCCCCGCGGGCCTGTTCGGGGGAGAAATACTGGGCCGTCCCCACCACGGCTTGCGTCTGGGTCATGGTGGCCGAGGAATCGGACATGGCGCGGGCGATACCAAAATCCATGACCTTTACGGCGTCGTCGCCGGTGACCATCACATTGGAGGGCTTGATGTCCCGGTGGACGATGCCCATGCGGTGGCTGTATTCCAGGGCCGACAGGACGCCGAGCGTGTACCTGACCGAGGACTGGGGATTCAATTCCCCGGCCTTGGACAGATCACGCAGGGTCTTCCCCCGGACATACTCCATGACGATGTACGGCAGCTTGGTGACGTGGTCCCCCGAAGCATCAACATCCTCTTCGCCGGTGTCGTACACGGAGACGATGGCTGGATGGTTCAACCCGGCGACGGCCTGGGCCTCCCGGCGGAAGCGGGTCTGGAACACCGGATCGCGGGCCAGGTCGCGACGCAGCAGCTTGATCGCGACCTCGCGCCCGAGCCGGAGGTCGCGGGCATGGTAAACATCCGCCATGCCGCCGCGACCAATGAGGTCGCCGACTTCATAGCGGGCGTTCAGGATTCGGGGTTCAGTCACACATTTCCTCTGCACGCCTCAGCGTTAGTTGCCCGCGCCGGTCGGGGCGGCCTGCTTGAAATTTCCATTTGACCCCTTGTCGTCCTTGGCAGCGTCAGGGTTTTTCGAATCCGTCGGCTTGGTTGCTGGAGGCTCCGTGACCGGGGCCTTGGACGGTGCCGTTTCCTTGGGAGGTTCGGTCTGTTCCGAGGTGGTGGGGGCCTGCGTCGGCGGGGCAGGTGCGGAGCTACTGGCCTTGCTGCTGGAGGGCTTCGAGGATTTGCTGCTCGGAGCCGGCGTGGACTTCCTGGTCGGCGCGGGGGCCTTGGTCTTGGTCTCTTGCACCGGCGGAGGCGGAGGCGTGTTTTCCACCGGCAGCGGCACGGCGTAGCTCAGCTCGATCACGGTGCCGACCTTGACGGTACCGGTGGGGGAAACGGCAACGACCGAATTCTCCGGATCGCTGGCTTCCTTCTCCTTCGTCGACACCTCCAGGCCCAGGTCCTTCAATTCGGCCGAGGCCTTGTCGACGTCCATGCCGAGGTAGTCGTCAGCATCGACCTTGACGGTCTTCTGCGAGGACTGCGCGCTTGATGCCGGAGACTCGTTGCCGGTCTTGTCACCGGTGAACATGGGCACGAGCCACACCGCGAGCAAGGCCAGGACCACGATCACGATCAGGGGCCAGATCCAGGGGTTCCGCTTTTTCCGCGGAGGGGTCCCGGAACCGCCTGAGGCTCCGCCGGCGCCGGCCCCGGCACCAGCTGCGGCGCCGTCCTCGTCATCGGGATCCCAATCCTTGCTGGCGCCGAGGACCGAATTGAAATCCTGGTCGTCGTTGCCGGACCCGGCCCCGGCGCCCGCGGCGGCGGCGGCACCCTGGACGCGAGTGGCGTCAGCGTCGTCGTACTCCTTGCTGGCCTGCGGACCGCGGGTGGTCTGGTCGGAGACCATGGGCAAGGCACTGGTGCTCGGGGTCCCCGAACCCGCCTCTGGTGTCTGCGGGTTGGCCTGGGTGGGAGCATCTCCCACGTTGATGGCCTGCGTGGCGTCGCCACCGCCGGTTCCCAGGAACGGGATGATGCCCGGGACGGCGGTTTGGGCCGCCTCGAGGTTGTCGGCCCGGATGGCGTCGGCCGCCTCCGCCAGCTTCGTGGCGGTCTCCGGTCGTTCCGCCGGACTCTTGGCCAGCATCGACATGATCAAAGCCCGATATTTGGCCGGGATGGATTCATCGAGTGCCGGAGGGTTGTCGTTGACCTGGGCCAGCGCAATGGCGATCTGTGATTCGCCGGTGAACGGTCGACGACCGGCCAGGCACTCGTAGCCGATGACTCCGAGGGAGTAGATGTCCGAAGACCCGCTGGCCTGCTGCCCGGTGGCCTGTTCGGGGGCAAGATACTGGGCGGTGCCCATGACCTGCCCGGTCGCGGTCAGGGGGACCTGGTCGGCGATGCGTGCAATGCCGAAGTCGGTGATCTTCACCCGACCATCGGGCAGGATGAGCAGGTTGCCCGGCTTCACATCCCGGTGGACCAGGCCCTGTGCATGGGCCGCGGCGAGGGCGCGGGCGGTTTGGGCGATGATGGACATGGTCCTGTCGGGGGACAGGACCCGTTCGCGTTCGATGATGGCGGACAGCGGCTGGCCGGGGACCAGCTCCATGACCAGGTAGGCCGAACCGCCTTCCTCGCCGTAGTCGAACACGTTGGCGATGCCTGCGTGGTTCAACAAGGCCGTGTGACGTGCCTCGGCGCGGAAACGCTGCAGGAAGCCGGGGTCGCCGGTGTATTCCTCCTTGAGGATCTTGATGGCGACGATCCGGCCAAGGATCTCATCGCGCGCCTTCCAGACCTCCCCCATTCCGCCGATGGCTATCCGCTCGGTCAGTTGGAACCGACCGCCCAGGGTGATACCCGATGTAGGCCTCACTTATTGAACACCGCCTCTAGCATCTTCTTCAGGTTTGGACTGGTCAGGTTGTGGCCGGTCTCGTAGTCGGTCTTTTCTATGACAATGGTGACAGCGACCTCCGGGTCATCCGCCGGGGCGAAGCCGGTGATCCACGAATTGACCCGTTTGGTCCCATCTCCGAGTTGCGCCGTGCCGGTCTTCGCCGCGATGTCCAGCCCGGGGATGTCTGCCGTGTAGGCGGTTCCCCCCTTGAGTGGTCCTCGCATCAATTCGGTCACCTGGTTGGCCACCTTCTTGGTCGTTGCCGTACTGAATTCCTCGGGCTTCGGTTCTTCCAGCACGCTCAGATCCGGAGCGGTGACCCGTTTGATCAGGTTCGGCTTCATGATGACCCCGTCATTGGCGATGCCCATGGCGACCATGTTCATCTGCAGGGGCGTGGTCTTGACGTCGAACTGTCCGATCGAGGACAGGCCCAACTGGTCCGGAGTGAGATCGCTCGGGAATTGGCTGGGGGTCACGCGTTGCGGGATCTCCAGTTGCTGGCCGAAACCGAAACGTTCGGTGACGTCGCGCAAGGCGTCCTGCCCGACCGCCTCGCTCATGGCCACGAATGGCGTGTTGCAACTCTGGGCCACGATGAATTCGAGCTTGGCCCGGTTCTGGTTCGCGCAGATGCCCTGGTCGAAGTTGTTCACCTTCGTCGAAGTGCCCGGCAGAGTGATCGACGTCGGATTGTCGTAGACCGAATCAAGGTCGTACTTCCCCGATTCCAGGCCCGCGACCAGGTCGAGGATCTTGAAGGTGGAACCCGGTGAGATCAGATTGTTGATGGCCGGGTTGATGTTCGGGCTCAGTCCGTTCGTCTCGAGGATGTCCGCCATGTTCTTCGAGGCGATCTTCCCGCTATGCACGGCCAGGAGGTTGGTGTCGTAGCTGGGCTTGGACACCATGGCCAGGATCTTTCCGGTCTTCGGTTCGGAGACGATGATGGTCCCCTGCTGTCCGTCGGGGATCAGATTATAGGCCGTCTTCTGGAGAGCCGGGTCGATGGTGAGCTCCACGGAGGCACCCTCGGTGGATTGACCGGTCAACAAGTTGACCATGCGGTTGTAGAACTGCGAGTCGCTCTGCCCGTTGAGCTCGTCGTTCATGACGCCTTCGAGGTGGTTGGCACCGTAGGTCAGCGAGTAGAAGCCGGTCAGATGCGCATACAGTTTCGGGTCGTGGTACACGCGTTGGTAGTCGAATTGGTCATCGGAGGCGACGGATTCGGCGATCGGTGTTCCGTCGACCAGCAAGGCACCACGGGCCAGATCGAAGTTCTTGTACAGCTGCCGGGTGTTGAGCGGATTGGCGTTGAGGTCCTTGACCGCGAAGAACTGGATGTAGCTCAGGGCGCCGAAGATCAGGACGAAGAGGCAGACGATGGCGATCCACACGTGGCGTATGGCGGTGTTCATGCGGTGTCCCCCTTTCGCGGTGGCGTGGCTACCTTGGCTTGTGCCTTCTTGGCGCGGCGCCGGGCGTCTTCCTCTTCGCGGGCCTTCGCCTTCGCGCTGATGTCTGGTCCGGCCGCGGCCATGTCCCGCTCGTTGAGCGGTCCCGTGAGGGCTGGTCTCCGGGAATTATGGGAGACCAGGAGCAATAGGGCGACGATGATCCAGTTGGAGAGCAGGGAGGACCCGCCCGCCGACATGAAGGGCGTGGTCAGCCCCGTCAATGGAATCAACAGAGTCACCCCTCCCATCAGGACGAAGCACTGTAGGCCGATGGTGAAGGAGAGGCCGGCGGCGAGCAGTTTGCCGAAGGCGTCCCGGCTGCCGAGGGCGGCGCGGATTCCACGGCTGATGAGGATGACGAAGAGCAGGATGATGGCCACCAGGCCGATGAGACCCAGTTCCTCACCCAGGGCGGCGATGATCATGTCGGAGTTGGCCAGGGGGACGAAGTCGGGTCGTCCATTGCCCAGGCCGGTACCGAACAGTCCGCCGTTGGAGAGCCCGAAGAGGCCTTGGACGATTTGCCGGCTCCCGCCGTACTGCTGGTCGTAGACGGAGGGGTCGAAGGCGTGGAGCCAGGAATTCAGTCGCAAGGCGACGTGCGACATGAATTGCGCGGCAAAGAACCCGGCGACGACCACCATGACCAATCCGATGATGATCCAGCTGATACGCCCGGTCGCGACGTAGATCATGACCATGAACAGGCCGAAGAACAGGATGGATGAACCGAGGTCGCTCTGCATCACCAGCACGCCGATGCTGAGCAGCCAGGCGACGATCATGGGGCCGAGGTCCCTCGCCCGGGGGAGCTGCAGGGGACCGATCTTGCGGCCGGCCAGCAGGATCAGGTCCCGGTGGGTCGAGAGGTAACCGGCGAAGAAGAGCGCCAGGGTGATCTTGGCCAGCTCACCGGGCTGGAAGGAAAGGGGCCCGATGAAGATCCAGATGCGGGCGCCGTTGATGACCTTGCCCAGGCCCGGCACGAGTGGCAGGAGCAGCAGGAGGGCACTGATGACCAGGAACGTGTAGGGGGCCTTGCGCAGGATGCGGTGGTCGCGAACCAGCCATAGCGTGGCGATGGCAGCGGCCATGGCAAGGCCGGTCCACAACAGTTGGCGGGTCGCCGCATCGTCGTTGTTGGCCAGATCCAGCCGGTGGATCATCGCGATCCCTATCCCGTTGAGCGCCACCACGCAGGGAAGAATGATCGGATCGGCATACTTCGCCCAGATCCTCAGCACGATATGCATGACCAGGGCCATGCCGGCCAGGACGGCTCCTTGGGTGATGAACCCTTCGTCGAAACCATCCGTGTTGCTCAAGCTGACCAGGTAGTTGGCACCCACCGCGACGGCCAGGGCCAGGATCAGCAACACCAGTTCGGTATTGCGCCGTGGGATGGGCGCGGTCTCTAGTTCCGGGGTTTCGCTCACGGTGTCACCTCCTGACAATAATTGGGCAAGCCCGGCGGGGAGTCGGCGGACTGCGGATCGGCCGGTACCACGACCGGACAGGCCTGTTTGGCGCTGATGAGCAGTTCGGTCACGATGTCCTGGGCATGGGCGAGATCGCGGGCCGCCAAGGAGTTGCGCAACCTCTGTTGCGTGTAGGAGGGCAGGGCCTGCGTGGGTATATGCGTCACGGTGTCGACATGGGAGAGCTTGATGGGACCCAGATCCTGTGACACGCCGTTGTAGATGGCCACCTTGCCGTCGTGATCGGCCACGTAGTACTGCGTTTGGGTCCAGGCGAACCCGAACCACAAGACGGAAACCAGGATCAGTCCCATCAGGGTCAGGAAGGTCGGGATGAGCCACCCCCGGTTCAGCGGGCGACGCATGGGATCGAATTCGCGGTCCTCCGGCACCTCGTCGGGCTCGGAAGCCTTATGGGTCAGGATCGCGGCGGCCCGCTTCTCCGCCGACCGTTGGGTGACCATCGGGATTTGTCCGGTCTGGGTGGCCAGGGCGGCCGCGCCGACTAGGGCATGGGGGCGAATGGACATCTCGTGGCGGATGACGGCTGCGCTGGCCCCGAGATCGCCTTGCTGGGCGACCTGGAGTTGGCCGGTATCCGGGGCGGGTTCGAGACCGGGGTCAACCCCCGGGGCGTCGTCCTCGGCATCCTCGGCGACTTCGACCATCACGATGGTGACGTTGTCGGGGGAACCATGCTGGAGGGTGACCTCGACCAGTGCGTCGACGGTCTGTTGCAACGAACCGGCGGTCCGCACGATGCGCTCGGTGATGTCGTCGGGCACGACGGCATTGAGGCCGTCGGAGCATAGGAGCCAGCGCTCCCCCGGGGCGATGGGGAACTGGTCGATATCCAGCTCGGGACTCGCATCGGAGTCGCCCAGGACCCGCATCAACACGTTCTTATGCGGGTGGTGCTCGGCTTCCTCGGGGCGTATGCGGCCCTCGTCCACGAGCCGTTGGACGAACGTATGGTCCTTGCTGACCTGTTCGAAGACATCATCCTTGAGCCGGTAGGCGCGGGAATCGCCGATATGGGCGTATTGAAAGCGGCCCCCGGTCAGCAGCAGGGCCGTGACGGTGGTGCCCATCCCGGAGAGCTTCGGGTTCGCGCTGACCAGTTCGTTGAGGATCGAATTGGCGGTCTGGATCTCGTCCGGCAGCACCGTTTCCACGTCGACCGTCCGGTCCTGGTCCAGATGCACCAGATCCAGCACGGTCGATGCCGAGGCGACGTCCCCGCCGACATGTCCGCCCATGCCGTCGGCCACGACCGCCAGATAGCGGCCGGCATAGCCGGAGTCGTCGTTCTTGGCGCGGACCAACCCCACATCCGACCGCGCTGCGAACCGCAACGTGAGCGCCATACTACGGCCTCAACTCCATGACGGTCTTGCCGATCCGGATGGGCTGGCCGATCTCCACCGGCTGGGCTCGGGTCAACTGGTTCTCCCCCAGATAGGTGCCGTTCGTCGAGCCGAGGTCCTCGATGAACCAACGGCTGCCCTGCGGGAATAATCGGGCATGTCGCCCGGAGGCGTAATCGTCCTCGAGGACGAGTGTGGCCTCCTGGGCCCGCCCCAGCAGGATGGGGCTGGCCGCCAGATCCAGGCTCGTCCCGCTGAGTGGTCCTTCCAGGATGGCCAGGGTTCGTGCCGCCTTCTTGGCCGGTGGCGCCGGTTCGGGCGCCAGTTCGGGGTTCTTACGGACCTCGCGTGCCGTCGGCTCGCCGGTCTTCGCCCGCTTGCCGATGGACAAGTCCCGACGCAGCGCGGCGATGATGCTCATGATCAGGATCCACAACAGGATCAGGAACCCGAGGCGTAGGGCGGTCAGGAAGAGGTCGCTCATGCGCTGTCTCCACTCGATCGGGGGACCAGCCGGTACGTGATGCGGGTGCGCCCCATGGCAATGATGGAGCCATCGAAGAGTTCCTCGCGGTCGACGACCCGTTGGCCATTGACGTAGCTGCCATTGGTGGACCCCAGATCCACGGCCCACGCCCGGGAACCCTCACGAACGACTTCGATATGGCGGCGCGAGACCCCGGGGTCCTCGACCGGGATGTCGGCGTCGGCGGAGCGGCCGAGCACCACGGAATCGGCATGCAGCCCATAGCGCTGGCCATTGATGTCCAGTACGGCCTGCTTGCTCGGCGGTGGACGTGGTGGAGCGCTCGGAGCCGGTGGCGGGGCGGAGGCCGCGGCGGGGGCGGTCGTCTTGTCCATCGTGGCGTCGATGGAGAAGCTGCCGGATTTGGTGTCGTCGTCACGGTGGAAGGAGACGGTGACCGGGCCCTGCAACGTGTACTGCTGCGAGCGTGCGTGCTTGACGGCGGCATCGCAGAGTTCCTCGGCCAGGGTGGCGCCCCACTGCTTGGCGCGTTCGAAATCGGCCGCCCCCAGCCTGACCTTGAAGGAGTTGGGGGCCAGGGTGCGGCCCTGGGACAAGGTCAGCGTCCGGTTGTCCATCTCGTTGCGAAGTTGGCTGGCGATCTCGACCGGCTGAACCTCGGAGGAGCCCGATCCCCGGAAGACGGTGCTCACCAGCTTTTCGAGACCGCGCTCGACATTGTCGACCAATCCCATGGGCGCTGCTCCTCTCGAAGTCGGTTGTCCTGTACGCCGCTCCGGCCACGGCGCGTGACGAAACAGCCGGCCCTGAGGCCTGTGCCATTCCGATACTACTTGTCATGCCACCGAAACGTCCGACGGTGCAGGCCTCTCTTCCATAACGCAACGAGATTTTCGGGGTATTTGGTTCCCCGGGGTGCGGCTCATCACACCATGGGACCCGATTAGGTGATGCCCCGGCAGCATGGTTATGATTGTTCTCGCTGTTCAGGGGAAACCCGAAACAGTAACTTGCGCGAGTGGCGGAATAGGCAGACGCGCTGGCTTCAGGTGCCAGTGCCCGCAAGGGCGTGGGGGTTCAAGTCCCCCCTCGCGCAC
>JAKDMV010000101.1 GCA_030452125.1 Micrococcaceae bacterium | reverse complement strand
TCTCTCTTTCCCCCCCACTGCGTGCGGGGGGCGGGCGCCTGTTTTTTGGTTTTTTTGGCCCCCCCGGGGGGGGCCCCCCCCCCCCCCGGGGGGGGGGGGCCCCCCCGGGGGTGGTTCATTCTCCCGTGGAGACAACCACCTGGGCGGCACGGATGACGCGCTCGCCCTTCTGGTAGCCGATCCGCAGGACCTGGGCCACGTGGTCCTCGGGGACCTCGGAGCTGGGTTGCTGCATCAGGGCCTCGTGGAAGTTCGGGTCGAAGACGACCCCCACTTCCTCGATCCGGGTCAGTCCGTGGCCCGCGAGGATGGCGTCGATCTTGTTCGCCACCGCCGCGAACGGCCCTTCCTCGAGATCGCCGTGCTTGCGGGCGGCGTCGAGATCGTCGAGTACGGGCAGCAGGCTGACGAGCACCGACTGGACGGCGAGGTCGCGCACGGATTCCCGATCGCGCTCGACGCGCTTGCGGTAGTTCACGTACTCGGCCTGCAGACGCAGCAGGTCGTTACGCAGTTCCGCTTCGACGTCGGACGCCGCCGCGGGCTGCTCCTGCTGGTCGCCTGCCTCGTTGAGGATCTGCTCGGCCTGGGCCAGCGCATCCTCCGACTCGGCACCTTCCGCTGCAGCGGTCGCTTCCTCATGCCCTTCGGCGCCGCGCACTTCGCCCGTCTCGGGATCGACCTTGCGCTTATCGGTGAAGCGCACCGGCTCGTCGCCGTCGTGCTCTTCTTCGTTGCCGTGTTCTGGCATCAGATTCGAACCGCCTTACTTCTTCTCTTCGTCTTCTTCGTCGACAACCTCGGCGTCGACGATGTCCTCGTCGGGCGCCTCGGTGCCTTCGGACTCCCCGGCTTCACCGGCGGCGCCTTCGGACTCGGCCTGGGCGTAGATGGCTTCGCCGAGCTTGGTCTGCGACTCCTGGAGCTTCTCGTACGCGGCCTTGACCTCGTCGTCGTTGTCCTGGCCCTCAAGGGCAGCCTTGACGGCGTCGACGTCGGCCTGGACCTCGGTCTTGACCTCCTCGGGCAGCTTGTCCTCGTTGTCCTTGATGAGCTTGTCCACGGAGTAGGCGGACTGCTCGGCGGAGTTGCGGGTGTCGGCGGCCTCGCGGCGCACCTTGTCCTCGGCGGCGTGCTCCTCGGCTTCCTGGACCATGCGGTCGATGTCTTCCTTCGCCAGCGAGGTACCGCCGGTGATGGTCATCGACTGCTCGGTGCCGGTGCCCTTGTCCTTGGCGGAGACGTGCACGATGCCGTTGGCGTCGATGTCGAAGGTGACCTCGACCTGCGGCACGCCACGCTGGGCCGGCGCGATGCCGGTCAGTTCGAAGGTGCCCAGCGGCTTGTTGTCCCGGGTGAACTCGCGTTCGCCCTGGAAGACCTGGATCGACACGGACGGCTGGTTGTCGTCGGCCGTGGTGAAGGTTTCCGAACGCTTGGTCGGGATGGCCGTGTTGCGCTCGATGAGCTTGGTCATCACCCCGCCCTTGGTCTCGATGCCCAGCGATAGCGGGGTCACGTCGATCAGCAGGACGTCCTTGCGCTCGCCCTTCAGGACACCGGCCTGCAGCGCGGCGCCCACGGCGACGACCTCATCCGGGTTGACGCCCTTGTTGGCTTCCTTGCCGGCCAGTTCCTGGACCAGCTCGGCAACGGCCGGCATGCGGGTGGAGCCGCCGACGAGGATGACGTGCGCGATATCGGAGACCTTGACGCCGGCTTCCTTGATCACGTCGTTGAACGGCTTGCGGGCCCGCTCCAGCAGATCCTTGGTGAGGTCCTGGAACTTGGCGCGGGAGAGGTGCTCGTCCAGGTGGACCGGGCCATCGGCGGTGACCGAAAGGTACTGCAGCGAGATGTTGGTGCTGGAGGCGCTGGAGAGTTCCTTCTTGGCCTGCTCGGCCGCTTCCTTCAGACGCTGCAGGGCGATCTTGTCCTTGGACAGGTCGGCACCCTTGGCCTTGGCCTGGGACAGCAGCCAGTCGACGACGCGCTGATCCCAGTCGTCGCCACCGAGGCGGTTGTCGCCGGAGGTCGAGCGCACCTGGATGGTGGAGAAGTCGTCTTCGTCCTTGCCGACTTCGAGCAGCGAGACGTCGAAGGTGCCGCCGCCGAGGTCGAACACGAGGATCAGCTCGTCTTCCTTGCCCTTGTCCAGGCCGTAGGCCAGTGCGGCAGCCGTGGGCTCGTTGACGATGCGCAGCACGTTCAGGCCCGAGATCTCGCCGGCTTCCTTGGTGGCCTGGCGCTCGGCGTCGTTGAAGTAGGCCGGGACGGTGATGACCGCGTCGGTGACCTTTTCGCCCAGGTAGGACTCGGCGTCGTGCTTAAGCTTCATGAGGGTACGGGCGGAGATTTCCTGCGCCGTGTACTTCTTGTCATCGATGGTGGTGCTCCAGTCGGTGCCCATGCTGCGCTTGACCGAGGAGATCGTGCGATCGATGTTGTTGACTGCCTGGCGCTTGGCGATTTCGCCGACCAGGACTTCGCCGGCCTTGGAGAAGGCCACCACGGACGGAGTGGTGCGTGCGCCTTCGGCGTTGGCGATGACAGTGGGCTCGCCGCCTTCCAGGACGGAGACGACCGAGTTGGTGGTTCCGAGGTCGATACCTACGGCACGAGACATAATGCATCCTTCTTTCCGGTGGGAAATGCTGGTTCCTCCGCCCAACCGGGGAGGTTGAGCGTTCTGCACTCAAGTCTACTCGGGCTCATTTCATTGTCAATTCGAACTTGAGCGCAGTTGGCTCAAGTTTGATTTCCGGGCCGGCTCCGGGCACGCAAAAGGCGCCTTTGCCCCGTCAAATGACGGGGCAACGGCGCCTGGGACGGTGAACGGGGTGATCCGATTCACCTCATGCGTGGAGGTCTAGCCCTTGGAATTGGACTGCGGTGCTCCGGCTCGACGGCTACCGCGACCGCGCCCCGGGCGTCCGGCGCCAAGGGCTTCCTGGGTCTTCTGCCCGATGGCGTCACCGATGGTGTTGCCCTGGCGGGCCCCCGATGAGGTGGGACGCGGGGACGAGGACGGGCGGCTGGTGTTGGCATCGCGCCCCTCGGGACGCCCCGACCCCTGGCGCTGTCCGGAACGGCTGCGGCCGCCCCCGGAACGCTGGCTTCCGGCACGCTGGCCGCCATTGCGCCCTCCGGCACGCTCACCGTTGCGTTCCCCGCGCACGGGGCCCGGACGGCCGCCGCGCTCGCCACGGGGCCGGTCATCACGTGACCGCTCGCCTCCGTCGCGTCCGCCACGGCTGTCGACACCGGCTGCGGAGCCTTCGCCACGAGCCGCCGGACGCCCCGGACGTGAGTTCCCGCGCCCGCCCCGGCGGCGTCCACGGCCTCCGGCGGCATCGGAATCGGCCAGGGTCTTGGCGCGCGGGTTCGATTGCGGGCGCGGCGCCACATAGGTGACCGGCTCGGCCTTGTCGCCGCGGACGGCGGCCACGGCCGCGGACTGCGGGCTGACCTTTTCGAAGGGGACCTTGATCCCGGCGGCCCGCATCAGGGACTTCACGTCCCCCTGCTGGTCGGGGGTCGCGATGGTTGCCACCGCGCCGGCGGATCCGGCGCGGGCGGTCCGGCCGGAACGGTGCAGGTATGCCTTGTGCTCGGCGGGCGGATCGATATGGACGACCAGCTCGACGCCATCGACGTGCACACCACGGGCGGCGACGTCGGTGGCCACCAGCACGCGGGCATCCCCACCGGAGAATGCCGCCAGGTTGCGGTCCCGGGCGTTCTGGCTCAGGTTCCCATGCAGGTCCACCGCGGGGACCCCCGCTTTGGATAGCCAGACGGCCATCTTCTTGGCGTGGTGCTTGGTGCGCATGAACATGATGCGTCGTCCGGTCCCCGACGCCAGTTCGAGCACCAGCTCCTTCTTGGAGTCGGCGTCGACGACGAACACGTGGTGGTCCATGGTGTCCACGGCGGCCTGCGAGGAATCCACCGAGTGGACGACGGGCTGGTCGAGGTAGCGCTGGACGAGTTTGTCGACGCCGTTGTCCAGGGTCGCCGAGAAGAGCATGTGCTGGATGCCGCGCGGGGTCTGGTCCAGGATCCGCTTGACCACGGGCAGGAAACCGAGGTCGGCCATGTGGTCGGCTTCGTCCAGGACGGAGACCTCGACGCGGGAGAGGTCCACGACCTTCTGGCGCAACAGGTCCTCGAGGCGGCCGGGGCAGGCGATGACGATGTCGACGCCGGAGTTCAGCTCCTTCTCCTGGCGGACCTGGGAGACGCCACCGAAGATGACCGTGGTGCGCAGATCCGCGCCTTCGGCCAGCGGGATGACGACCCGGCTGATCTGGGTGGCCAGTTCACGGGTGGGAGCCATGATCAGCGCCCGGGGGAAACGCGCCTTGCGCGGTTTCGGGTTCGCTGCCAGCCGGGCCACCAGCGGCAGCGAGAAGGCCAGCGTCTTGCCGGAGCCGGTCCGGCCCCGACCCAGGACGTCCTTGCCTTCCAGTGTGGAGGGAAGCGTGGCTTCCTGGATGGGGAAGGCGGTGTCGATGCCCTGGCCGGACAGGATGGTCGCCAGGCGTGCGGGCACGCCGAGGGAAGTAAAGGAAACGCTCACGGGGCTGCTTTCGGTCGTTGCTGTGCGCAACCGGGTTCGGCGCGCTATCTCGCCGAAGAAAAGGAATGCCTGGGCCCGGTGGTTCTGGGCTCCGCCGGACCTCCACGGGGGTGGCCGGCCTTCCGCCGCAACGTAGTGCCCCGCTCAAGGCGGGACGACGGCGGGAAAAGGATCAAATCTGTCGACGCATGGCTGGTCCACCGCACATCCTGCCGGTGGGACGAGCCACAAGGGCCCATCCTACCAGCAGGCCGACCGGCCGACCTCCGCTAGTTCCCGACCTTGGACAGTTTCGAGGGCCACCAGATGGCCTTTCCGAGGTCGTGGGCCAGTGCCGGCACCAATAAGGAGCGCACCACCAGGGTGTCCAACAGCACACCGAAAGAGACGATGAAGGCCAGCTGGGCCAGGAACATGATGGGGATGACACCCAAGGCGGCGAAGGTCGCAGCCAGGACGACGCCGGCCGAGGTGATCACCCCGCCGGTGACCGCCAACCCACGCAAAACCCCCTCCCGGGTGCCGTGCTTGAGCGATTCCTCCCTGACCCTGGTCATCAAGAAGATGTTGTAGTCCACCCCGAGCGCCACGAGGAAGACGAACCCGAACAGGGGAACCGAGGGGTCGGCCCCGGGGAAGTCGAAGATCCCGTTGAACACCCAGGCCGAGACGCCCATGGCCGTTCCGTAGGACAGCACCGTGGTGATGACCAGCAGCACCGGGGCCAGGATCGAACGCAGCAGCAGCATGAGGATCACCAGGATGGCCAACAGGATCAGCGGGATGATCTTCACCAGGTCCTCCTCGGCAGTGACGTTGGTGTCCAGGGAGATCGCGGTGGGACCGCCGATGAGTGCGTCCGGATCCACCTGCCGCGCTTCTCGGCGCAGCGACACCACCGACTGTTCCGCTGCAGCGGAATCGGCCGCCGCGTCGAGGGTGATGGAGATCAGGTTCCGTCCGTCCACCTCCTGGGCGGGGCGCTCCCGCCCCGGGGCTCCGACCCCTGCCGGCCCGCCGCCCTCCGCCTGCAGGTAGGCCGAGGCCACGCCGTCGTCCTTCTTCACCGTCTCGAGCATTGTCCCGGCGCTGCCGCTGGCGGTGATCAGCACCGCCGGGCTGCCGGCTCCGGCGTCGAAGTGCCGGGCCAGGACGTCCTGGCCGGTCGCCGATTCGGTCTCGCCCAACACCAGCTCGCTTTGGGGCACCCCGGTGGCCTTGAGCTGGGTGATGCCCAGGGACCCGACGATGAGCACCAGCGCCGTGGCGATCCAGATCCGGCGTGGATGCCGGCCAACCAGCCGGGCCACCGAGCCCCAGAGGCCGATCGCGGCCACGGGAGAGGGATCGAGATGATCGGCATGGTGCGGAACGAACGGCCAGTAGGCGGTCCTGCCCAACAGGGTCAGTGCCGCCGGCAGGAACGTCAGGACGGCAATCACCGAACAGATGATCCCCGAGGCCCCGATCGGCCCGAGCGCCTTATTGGAGTTCAAGTCCGAGAACGTCAGGCACAACAACCCGACGGTGACCGTCCCGGCCGAGGCGACGATGGGTTCGGCGGCCCCCTTCAGCGCCCGGGCGGCGGCATCGAATCCGCGGTGGCCGGCTGCGATGGTCTCCCGATGGCGGGCCACCAGCAGGAGCGAATAGTCGGTGGCGGCGCCGATCACCAGGATCGAGAGGATCCCCTGGCTCTGTCCATCGAGTTTGATCCAGTCCCATTTGGCCATCCAGAACACCGCAAGGATCGCCAGGCACAGGGCGGCGACGGCGGTGAACAGCACCGTGAACGGCAGCAGCAGGGAACGGTAGACCAACAGCAGGATCACCAGGACGGCGCTCAGGGCCACGAGCAGCAGGATCCCGTCGATCCCGGCGAAGGCCTCCACCAGGTCGGCGGTGAATCCCGCCGGGCCCGTGACATAGGCGTCCACCCCGTCGGGGACCTGCTGGGCCAGGACCTCGCGCAGCTCGGCCACGGCGGCGTCGGCTTCCATGTCCTCGGTCAGCGGGACCACCAGTTCCAACGCCGTGCCGTCCTCGGACGGGAAGGGCCCGGCGATGTCCCCGGAGACCAGGTGCTCCGCCTCGATCTTCTTCTTCAGTGCGTCGGCGTCGAAGGAGTCGACATCGGCCGCGGTTCTTCCTTCGAGCACCACGACGGCGGGGACTGCTTCGCTCTCGCTGAAGCCGGCCTGGGCGTCCAGGGCCTGTGTGGCCTCGGCCGTGGCCGGGAGGAACCCCGCCTGGTCGTTGGTCTGCACCTGGTCCAGCTTCCCGAAGGTCGGACCTCCGACCCCGGCCACCCCGAGCCAGACCGCGACCACGAGCACCGCCAACAGGGCCCGAAGCACCGGCCCCCGGTTCCGGCGGCTCCCGGCCGGTGTCGAGGGCGAACCGGTCTGGGGGTCCTGGCTCTGCTGGGTCATCTCTACTCCTCGGCCCGGGCGGCACGGCCGTCCCCGATGTTCGTTTCCCTCAGATCCTACTTTAGTTCCACCATGAAATAATATGATTTTCTGATAAAATTATCGGCCTCCACGTCTGCCCGGCATAAACTGTCTGCATGGAAAGCCCGCCGGATCGTCGCCTCATCGAACTGCTCCAACGGTTCGTCATGGCCACGGACCGCTACGTGGAGACCGCCGGCGCGGGGCACGGAATGCACCGGACCGACCTCAATGCGCTGTCCGTCGTCATGCGCACCGAACAGGAAGGCCAGGCCCCGACGGCCAGCAACCTCTCCGCCGTGCTGAACCTGAGCTCACCGGCGACCACCGCCCTGCTCAACCGCCTCGCCGCCTCCGGACACATCACCCGCGAGCGCAACGACGACGATCGCCGGGTGGTCAGGATCCGCAGCACCGCCAGTGCCGCGCAGGACGGGCGGGCCATGTTCACCGCCCTGGCCACCGAGCTCGGCGAGGTCATTGCCCGCTTCGACCCCGCCGAGCGCCTGGTCCTGACCCGATTCATGGCCGACGCCTCGGCGGCCGTGGACCGGGCGACCGGGTCGCACCGCCCCGAAACCACGTAGCCGGCTCCGGACCCCTAGAATCCTTGGGTGACCCTCTCCCTCTGGCTTTCGCTGCTGGGTGCCTGCATCCTGATCAGCTTCACCCCCGGCGCCGGGGCGATCAACACCATGAACAATGCCCTCAATGCGGGGTTCCGGCGCTCGTTCTGGGGCATCCTGGGACAACAGGCCGCCTTGCTGGTGCACGTGATGATCGTCGCCGCCGGCATCGGGGTGCTGGTGGCCAACTCACCGGTGGCCTTCGCCGCCATCCGCTATCTGGGCGCCGCCTATCTGGTGTATCTGGGCGTGGGCCTGCTGCGGGCCAAACCGGACCCCGATACGGCGGCGGTTGACGTCAGGGCCCATGAGTCCGGCGTGTCCATGTTCCGGCGCGGGCTCTGGGTGAACCTCCTGAACCCGAAGGCGATCGTCTTCTTCCTGGCGTTCACCCCGCAGTTCATCCGGCCCGCCGCTCCCCTGCTGCCCCAATACCTGATCCTCATCGGGACCATCGTTGCGGTGGACATCCTGGTCATGTGGTTCTTCTTCGCCGCCACGGCCAAGGGATTCCGCCGTTTCACCCGCAATGCCCGCGGCCAACGCATCCTGAACCTCTGCTTCGGGACCTTGTTCATCTTCGTGGCCGCCCTGCTGGTGCTGATGCACCAGTAGCCCCGCCGGGGCGTGAGGCTGTCACCGGAACCACGGCGCACCTAGACTGGCAGCATGTACAGGATCACGACAGTGTGCACCGGCAACATCTGCCGGTCCCCGATGGCCGAACACCTGCTCCGCGCCGCCCTGCAGGAGGCCGGCGTCGAGGGCGTGGACGTCGATTCGGCGGGAACGAGCGACTGGGAGATCGGGCGTCCCATGGATCCGCGGGCCGCCGAGCTGCTCAGGCGCCAGGGCCTCGACCCGTCCGGGCATGCCGCCCGCCAGTTCGCCGCCGAGGACTTCGCCGACACTGATCTGGTCCTGGCCCTGGACACCGACCACTTCGGGGCCCTGCGCCGGCTGGCCGGAAACGAATCCGATCGTTCAAAGGTCCACATGCTGCGGTCCTTCGACCCCGAGGTGGCCCAGAAGGCCCCCGCCCAGCAAGGCATCTACGACCCCTGGTACGGCGACGAGGCGGACTTCGCGATCACCGAACAACTCATCACCGCCGCCGTGCCGGGGCTGGTACGCCACATCAGGACCCGGACCGCGGATCCGCGTGGCGCGTAGATCACCGGTCATCATTGCGGTCGATGGCCGCTCCGGGGCCGGCAAGTCCACCCTGGCCCTGGAACTGGCCACCAGTCTGAGGGTCCACCGCAGCGTCTCCCTGTTCCACCTCGAGGACATCTACACCGGCTGGGACGGGCTCGCCCGCGGCCGCGAACGCTATGTCACCGAGGTGCTGGACTCCCTGTATTGGGGTGAGGACGCCCGCTGGACCTCCTGGGATTGGGAGCACGGCACCGACGGCGAGCGCCGCACCACGGTGGCCGCCGACGTCGTCATCGTCGAGGGGGTCGGGGCCTCCTGCCGTCAAGCACGCGCCTATCTGGATGCCAGCATCTGGGTCGAGGTGGAGGACGACGTCCGACGGCGGCGTGCCCTGGCCCGGGATGGCGACACCTTCGCCCCGCATTGGGAGCGCTGGGCGGCACAGGAGCAGGGGTGGCTGGACCAGGACCCGGTGATCGAACGCGCCGATGTCATCGTGGCGAACCATGCCGACGGCAGTGCCCCGCCCGATGCACTCCGGGCCCTGACCCAGCTGCCGGTGCTGCAGGAACCCCTGCGGCCCGAACTCCAGGCGGCAGCGAACGGGTCGCTGCTCGCCCGCCGTCTGCCGCTGCCTGACATCCCACAGGTCGCGACCAGCCTCTTTGAACGGTTCTTCCCCGGCGAACATGCCGTCCTGCTGGAATCCTCGAACGCCTCCTGCCCCGGGGCCACCCGCAACCGCTTCAGCATCCTGGCGGACGATGCCGGCGAGGCCGCCGCCCGGGCCGAACACCATGACGGCCTGACCGAGGTGGTCATCGGTTGTGCCCGGGTGCGGGTGGCCGGCCCGTTCTTCGCCTGGCTGGACCGCAACTGGGGCACCGCCCGGCTCCAGGGGCCGGCGGGACTGGACTGCGGCTTCGCCCTGGGGTGGCTCGGCTGGCTGGGCTACGAGCTCGGCCGCGAATCCGGGGCGGTCCCCAACGCCTCCAGCCCGACCCCCGATGCCGCTCTCCTGCACCCGGGACGGGCCCTCGTGATCGACCATGAACGCGCCGAAGCCTGGCTGCTGGCCCTGGAGTCCCCGGATGCCCGCAACTGGCTGGATTCCACGGCCGACGCACTCCGGCGGCTCCCCGGCCCCCGGGCCCAT
>JAKDMV010000013.1 GCA_030452125.1 Micrococcaceae bacterium | reverse complement strand
CGGGGCCACCACCTCCCTGTCGTCGCGGGGAGCTCCCTCAGCCGGGGGCATCTGGTGGGGCCCGCCGGGGTGGGAACCAGCGCGGACGCGATTGAGCGGCAGACGTTAAAAGAGTGAAGCACCGGCCATAGCGGACAAGGAGGCGACAAACCGCTATAACCGGTGCTTCTGATCACTCGCACCTTTGAGAAGGTTCCTTCAGCTTAACCAGCGAAACTTGGAACCACCTGTGCGCCCCGTGTCAGCTCGGTGGGAGTGTCGCCACTCAGTAGTTCGACGGCGGATCGGAGGCTGGGAAGGACTCCTCCTCCCACTCGTCGACGCGCGCGTCGTCGTGATCGTGTTGTGCCCGACGGGCCTTCTTCGCGGCTTCCTCGGCGCTCTCGGGCTTGGCGTCCGGACCGCCCGTGGACAGTCCCTCGGTGTTCTCGCTCATGGCATCCTCCCTCGTTGACGGGGCCTATGCCATCAGTCTGGTCCTGAAACCACGAGGTGTCGAGGTCAGCGCCCGGGCCGGGGCTTAACGAGATGAACACCGACTGGATCGATAGTTGGGGGGAATCATCGATGGTCCAGCCGGTGCTCTCATCACTCGCACCTTCAAGAGGTACTTAAAAACAATAAGGTCCAAAGCTTGGCGTTCGCTGGAAAATGCCGAAGAGCCCCGTGTGAATCACGGGTGGCCGGCCCGGCGGGGCCGCCCGATAGCCTGTGGGGATGGCTGAGACGCAGAATCCCCGGGACGGAAGCACCATCTCCTACGACATTTCAGGGCAGGGCCCCGCCATCGTCCTGTTGCACGGTTCGGCGCTATCGCGGGCGATCTGGCGCGGGCTGGGCTACGTCAAGGGCCTCGAGGGGTTCACCGTGGTGCGGATCGACCTCCGCGGACACGGCCGCAGTTCCAAACCCCACCGCCCGCAGGACTACGCCATGGATCTGCTGGTCGGGGACGTGGTGGCCGTGCTCGACGCCGAACAGCTGGCCAGTGCGGTGATCATGGGGTATTCCTTCGGGGCGCGCGTCGCTTTTTCGCTGGCCGCCGCAGCCCCGGGCCGGGTGGAGAAGCTCGTGAGCCTCGGGGGGACGTTCAAGGCGCAGGGCGGCCAGATCGCCGAGGTGTTCTTCGAAGGCTATCTCCAGGCCCTGCGCACCGGCGGCATGCAGGCCTTCGTCGACGGGCAGCAGCTGGATCCGCAGACCCGGTTCGCCTTCATGAACAACGACGCCCGGGCCCTGCACGCCTACTTCGAACGCACCGAAATCGAAGCGGGGATCGAGGAATCGGTGGTCGCCTCGCTCGAGCTGCCGGCCCTGTTGTTCGCCGGTACCCGGGACCGCCGGCGCTACCTCGACTCCCGGGCCGCGGCGGAATTGATGCCGGCGGCCCGGTTCGTCCCCTTGGAGGGCAGGACCCACGGCTCGACGCTGGCTGCCGTCGACGAGGTCCTGGCCCAGCTGCTCCCGTTCCTGCAGGGTGAAGCTACTTATTGAAGGCCGAGAGCCCGGTGATCGAGCGGCCGATGATCAGCGCCTGGACGGTTTCGGTGCCCTCGTAGGTGTGGATGGCCTCGATGTCGGCGAAGTGGCGGGCCACCCTGTTCTTCAGCAGGATGCCGTTGCCGCCGAGCAGATCGCGGGCGTTGGAGGCGATCTGGCGGGCGGTGCGCGTACAGGTGTACTTCGCCAGGGAGGCCTGCGGGCCGGTGAGCTCTCCGCGCTCCTCACGGCGGGTCATCTGCATGACCATCAGCTGCATGGTCGCCAGTTCCGAGTGCATGCGGGCCAGGCGTTCCTGCACGACCTGGGCGGCGGCCAGCGGGCGGCCGAACTGGGTGCGCTGGGTCGCGTACTGCACGGCTGATTCGTAGCAGGCCATGGCATGTCCGACGGCGGACCAGGCGACTCCCAGCCGGGTGGCGAAGAGGACCTTGGCGGTGTCCTTGAAGGAGTTGGCGCCGGGCATGACATGGGTGTCGGGGACGAACACGTTCTCCAGGCGGATATGGGCCTGCCAGATGGCGCGCAGGCTCAGCTTCCCTTCGATGGTGGTCCCGGTGTAGCCCTCCCACTCCTGCTGGACGATGAAACCGCGGACGTTGCCCTCATCGTCGCGGGCCCAGACGACCGTGATGCCGCCGGTGGAGCCGTTGCCGATCCACTTCTTCTCACCGTTGAGGACGTAGCCGCCGTCCACGCGGGTGGCCCGGGTCTCCAGGGAGACCGAATCGGAGCCGTGCGTGGGTTCGGTCAGGGCGAAGGCACCCAGGACCTCGGCCCGGGCCAGCTTCGGAACCCAGTGGGCGATCTGTTCCTCGGAGCCGCAGAAGGCGACCGAGCGCAGCGCCAGGCCCGACTGGACCGCCCCGATGGTGGCGACCGACCCGTCGGCGCGGGAGAGTTCCATGTTCACCAGTCCGGCGGCCAGCGTGCTCATGGCCGGGTGGCCGTCGACGTCGATGCCGTCGCGCAGCAGATCCAGTTCGCCCAGTCGGGTGGCCAGATGGAACGGGAAGTCGGCACGGTCCCAGTAGTCGTCGATCTCTGGACGGACTTCGTCCAGGCCGAAGCGCCGGGCCCGGTCCCAGTAGGCGCGGTCCTCCGCCGGGATGTCCTCGGCGCCGAAGAGGCCGGTGGGGTCGACGTCGACCTCGCCCCAGAGCTCATAGTCGGGCTCGACGACACCGAGCGGGAATTCGGCGATCGGGGTGTCGTGTCCGGGGTGGGGGGAGGTGGTTTCTGAGGTGCTCACGGGTGTCCTTCGGCGTTGCGTGGCCGGCACTGGGAGGTGGCGCCGGTCACGGGGGATCGATCCGTACCAGCATCCATGAAACCGAGGTTCAGGTCAAGACACTCAGTGTCAGGCGGTGGGTGGGGTCCGCCCGGGCTGTTGATCCAGCGCCCGGCGGACGGCGTCGACGATCTGCTCGGGGTCGGTGCCGCTGTTCGACACCGTGACGACGACCTCCGGCCGGGTCGGGGGCGCCCCCGCTGGGGGGGTCTGTTCCTGCAGCCGGGGCAGATGCAGGGCAGCCAGTTGGGCCAGTTCGTCCACGAGTCCGGACCGCAGGCCGGCATCGCAGGTGTTCAGCCAGCTGCGCAGGAACGCGTTGTGCACCGCGACCACCGAGGCCGCATAGGAGGTGATCGCCAGGTTGACGTCGTCCAGGCCCGGGTCCACGTCCAGGGCGGCGCGCAGGCCGCGACGGAAGGCCCGTTCATAGCGATGGGTGCTGACCAGTTCCCGGTCGCGCAGGGCGGGAACCTCCTGCAGCAGTTCGAAGCGCAGCAGCGAGGCCCGGGGCCGGCCGGTGTGGTGATCGAATACGAAGAGGGCGGCGGCGGCCAGCCGGTCGGCCAGCCGGCGTCCGGGGGCCGCCAATTCGCGATGGACCCCGTCGATGACGGTGTCCATGTCCGCGAAGACCATGTCCTCCTTGGAGAGGTAACGGCGGAAGAAGGTACTGCGGCTGATCCCCAGCACCGCCGCCAGCTGGTCCACGCTGGTGGCATCGAACCCGCGTTCGACCAGCAGTCGCAGGGCTTCCTCGGGAACGGTGGCTGTGTGGTCCATGCCGGTGAATCTAGCACGGCCGGCGTTCACCGCCGGCTGGCCTTCCGCCCCGCCGGGGGCTGGAAGAACAAGCAGACCAGTGCCGCGAAGATCGCCACCAGTCCGGGCAGCAGCAGGGACTGGCCCAGGGCCGTGGAGAACGCGCCGTGCAGGAAATCCGGGACCGCCTGGCCCATGGTGGCCGCCGCTCCGGCCGGGGTGGCGGAGGAGCCGTCGCTGGCGCGGTCCGTGCCGGCCAGCACGGCGCTGGACTCGGCACTGATGCGGGCCTCCATGAGGAAGGCGATCAGGGCCGACCCCAGGACGGAGCCGACCTGGCGGGTCGTGTTGTAGACCCCGGAACCTGCCCCGGCGGTGGCCTGGCCCAGATCGCGGGTGGCCGTCAACGAGACCGAGGGCCAGATGCCGGCACTGCCGATGCCCATGACCACCGGGGGCAGCAACAACACCCAGAACGGGATGTCGGGGCTGAGGATCAGCCCGTAGACCACGATCCCCCCGCCGAAGAGCAGGAACCCCGGAACGGCCAACAACTTGGGGTCGATCCGGTTGGTCAGCTTGCCGGCGAAGGGGGCCAGCACCCCCGAGACGATCGCCATCGGGGCGATCATCAACGCCGAAAGCGTCGGGCTCAGGCCGCGGACGGATTGCAGGTAGAGGATGATCGGGAAGTTCAGCGCAATGATGGCCAGGCCCATGGCCGTGATCGCGACATTGGCCAGCGAGAAGTTCACGTTGCGGAACAGGCCCAACGGCACCAGGGGTTCGCGCCGGTTGAAGCGCTGCCACACGATGAATCCGGCCAGCACCACCAGCCCCGCGATGATCAGGCCCCATACGGTGATGGGACCGATGATCGTTCCCCAGTCGTAGGTGTTGGCCTCCTGGATCCCGAAGACGATCAGGAACATGGCGATCGCCGAGAGCGCGACGCCGAACAGATCGAAGTTGCGGCTGTGCCGGGGCAGCTGGGGGACCTTGAGCCAGACCCGCCAGATGGCCAGGGCCCCGACGGGGACGTTGACGAAGAAGATCCATTCCCAGCTCAACGTGTCCACCAGCACGCCGCCGAGGATGGGCCCGGCGAGGGTCGCGACCCCGGCCACGGCGCCCCAGACGCCCATCGGTGCACCGCGGCGTTCGGCCGGGAACATGCGGGTGATGAACGTCATCGTCTGCGGGGTCAGCAGGGCCGCGCCCAGCCCCTGGGCCACCCGGGCGGCGATCAGCATGCCGATGCTCGGCGACAGGCCGCACCACAGCGAGGAGAGGGTGAACAGGGCCAGACCGATCAGGTACAGGTTCTTCGGGCCGAAGCGGTCGCCCAGCCGCCCGGCCACGAGCAGCGGGACCGCGAAGGCCAGCAGGTAGGAGCTGTTGACCCAGATGACGCCGTTGATGCCGGTGTCCAGGCCGCGCATGATCGCCGGCATGGCGGTGGCGACGATGGTGGAGTCCACCAGGATCATGAAGAAGCCGATGACCAGCGCCCAGAGCGCGGACCAGGCGGCGCGGTCGTCGGGGGCGGTCGGGGCAGGTCTTTGGGGGTTGGTCACCGGTAGAGGATACTCCGGTGCCCGGGCCCGTGTCGGCTCAGTCCCAGCACACCGTTCCCTCGATGCAGGTGACCACGTCCCCCGAGACGCGGATGCCGCCGTCGTGCTCCGAAAGCCCGACGTGTCCGGCCCGTCCCAGCCGGGTCCCCTGGCGCACCGTGTAGGAGGGGGCGACGAGTCCTGCCGGGATCATCCACTGGGCGATGCCCGCATTCAGGCTTCCGGTCACCGGGTCCTCGGGCATCCCCTCGCCCGGGCAGAAGGCCCTGACCTCGAAGTCGGCAGGGATGGGCCGCACCGCGGTTTCGAAGGCGGCGGAGTCATCGGCCGGTAGGAGCGGTTCGAGTTCGGCGCGGGTGCCCTTCGGGCGTTCCCCGTCCCTCCGCGCAGCGGGCACCGCCTCAACGGCAGGGACCAGATGCGGGCCGATGATCCCGATCTCCAGGCCCTCCAGTGCCACGAAATCCGGTTCCACGGCCAATACCGCCTCGGCGTCGTGGAGCATCAGCACCGCCCATTGCGGGCCGTTGGCCACCCATTGGTGGGCCACGACGTCTGCGGCGCGCAGCCCCAATCCGGCCAGTGCCCACTCCAGGACATCGTCTTCCAGGGGGCCGGTACGGCGCAGTGGAGGGGACAGGAAGGCCAACTGGTGCCGGCCCTGCCCGTCACGGTCCCCGGTATGGACCTCGATGAGTCCGGCGGCACATTCCTGGATGACCACCCCGGGGCGGCGGGGGCGGCCGCCGGCCTCGAGCCAGGCGTGGGCGGTACCCAGCGTGGGGTGCCCGGCGAAGGGCAGTTCCGTCGTGGTGGTGAAGATCCTCACGCGGTAGTCGGCGCTCGGGTCGGTCGGGGGCAGGACGAACGTGGTTTCGGCGAGATTGGTCCAGTTCGCGAAACGCAGCATGGCCTCCTCATCCAGGCCGTCGGCATCGAGCACGACGGCCAGGGCATTGCCCAGATAGGGGGTGGAAGTGAAGACGTCGACTTGGCGGAACTGGCGTTGGGGCATTGCGCCATGGTGGCACACCGAAGCCGGCGGAGAAGGCCCCCGCCGGCTTCGTGACGTACGGTTGCGGGCATCGAAAACATCACCACCGGTGGGCGACGTCGATGACCAGCCGTGAACCGGTGCCGGGCCCGTCCAGGACGAAGGTGCGGAAGGGCAGGCGGGCGCGGACGCCGAGTCCGAAGGAACTCCGGCCTTCAAAGCTGCCCAGATAGGCCACCTGGCCGAACGTGCGGTAGCCGGTCACGTCGGCTGCCTTCGTGCGGTGGGCGGGGGCGTAGGAGGTGCTGGCAGGTGAGGCCACGAGGATCTGCAGATCGGCGGCGCCGGTCAGCGGCACGCGCCGGCCCTGGCCTTCGGTGCGGACGGCGTTCACGTATTTGACGTCGTATCCCTTGACCTTGCCCTTCAGATCGACGACGAGCCGGTCGAAGCAGGCATGCTCCCCGGTGCGTACCCCGGTGACCCGGGCCGAGGAGGAAGACCCGTGGGAGTCGGCGAGCGAACCCCAGGTGATGCCGCAATACGGTGCGGTGGTGGCTGCTGCGGCAGGAAGTGCGGGGGCCAACCCCAGGCCCGCGACCAACAGTGCGCCGGCCAGGCCGGCTTTGATGGCCTTCATGATGGTGTTCCTTCCCAGGAATGTTGCGGTGGATGATGCCTCCATGATGCGCCCGGGACGAGACCGGGGGAAGTGGTTATTCACTTTGGTGCACCAATGTGATGCGGGAGTGGAAAAGGAAGGGAATCAGCACCGTTAAGGCGTCAAAACGGCGGCATTTCGGGTCCGTGGAACGGGCTGGATCCGCGCAGCGGACAGCCGGATCACGATCAGGGATCCCGGGGGGCGGCCCTCCCGGGCCGGCCCCCCGCGCCGGGCCCGGCATCAGACCCTGGTAGGAGGGGGCCGTCGAAGGTTCATCTCAGCGGTTGATCCGCCGGACCCCGGTGGGCCCGGAGACTGGATCCATGCCTGAAAACACACCGACCCCCGAGGACGAGGCGCTCCGATCCGCCCCCGGCGTCCTCTCCGCCATCAACCTGAAGAAGGCCTTCGGCGCCACCGACGCATTGGGTGGCCTGGACCTGGAGCTGCGGCGGGGGGAGTCCGTGGCCATCATGGGGCCCTCCGGCTCCGGGAAATCGACGCTGCTCCACACCCTGGCCGGCATTGAGGCCCCCGATATCGGCTCCGTGCACTTCCGTGATCCGGCAGGGGCCTCCGGCGCCGTGGACATCACCGCGCTGGGTGAAGGGGCCCGCTCCCGGTTGCGTCGGCAGAGCTTCGGGTTCGTCTTCCAATCGGGATTGCTCATCCCCGAACTCACCGCCGTCGAGAACGTCGCGATGGCCCTGATGATCACCGGCATCCCCCGGTCGACCGCGGTGCCCCATGCCGCCGAATGGCTTCAGGCACTGGGGCTGGCGGGCCTGGAGGAACGTCGGATCGGCCAGCTCTCCGGGGGACAGGCCCAACGGGTGGCCATCGCCCGGTCCCAGATCACCGGGGCCACGGTCACCTTCGCCGACGAGCCGACCGGCGCCCTGGACTCCGCCACCTCCTCAGAGGTCCTCGAGATCCTGCTCCAGGCCACCATCGGCCGCGGGAACACCCTGGTCATGGTCACCCACGACCAGGAGGTGGCCTCGCGCTGCCACCGCATCATCCACCTGCTCGACGGCAGGATCCGGCACGACGCCGATGCCTCCGCGGCCCGTCCGGGGGCCCGGGCATGAAGGCCTTCTCCCTGGCGTGGTTGCTGGGCCGGCCGGTCCGCGGACGGTTGGGACCCCAGCTGCTCACCGCCTCCGCCTACGCCCTGACCGCGGCCCTGCTGATGCTCGTGGCGGCCGGGGGATGGTCCTTCACCGCCGTGCAGGACGAACTCAGTGGGCTTTATCTGGTGCTGGCCGGTCTCGCCGTCGCCTTGTTGGTGGTGCCGTTGGCGGTCCTGGGTGCTGCGGCGGCGCGCCTATCGGCCCGCTCCCACGACCAGCGGCTGGCCACCGTCCGCCTCCTGGGCGGCACCCCCGCGCTCGCCGCCGCGGTCACGGTCATCGAATCCGCTGCCGTCGCGCTCGCCGGGGTCCTGAGCGGGGTGGTGTTGTACCTGCTCGGGGCCCCGCTGGTGGGGCTGCTGCATTTCCGGGGGCAGGCGATCGGCGCGGCGATGTTCATGCCGGTCGGTGCCATCGCCCTGCTGGCGCTGGCCGTCGTCGCCGTGGGGGTGGTCTCCGCGGTGGTCGGGTTGCGCCGGTTGAATGTCTCCCCGCTGGGTGTGCGGACCCGCGCGGCAGCACCGGGCGCACGGTGGATCCGGGCGCTGATCGCCGGAGTCGTCATCGTCACGGCGTTCACGGCCCTGCAGTTCCTCTCGGCATTCCGGGATTTCGCGCTCATGATCGCGGTGCTGATCGGGGCCTTCGCCGCCGTGCTGGCGGTGCTGAACATCGTGGGCCCCTGGGCGGTGCGGCTGCTGGCCGGACATTCGCTCACACGGGCACAAACCCCCGAACGACTGCTGGCCGCGCGCATGATCCTCGAATCCCCGGCGGCGGCGTGGCGGCAGGTCTCGGCCGTGGCCATGACCAGTTTCGTGGCCGTGCTGGGTGGGTCCGGGGCCGCGTTGATGAAGGCCTCGGTCACCGAGGAGTCCGCGGCCGGGGACCGGGCCCTGGCCCAGGACATCTTGACGGGGGTGGTGGTGACGGTCCTGGTCTCCTTCATCGGCGTCTGCTGCTCGGCGGTGATCAACCAGTGCGCCCAGACGCTGGACCGCCGGGAGCTCTATGTGAACCTGGGCCGGCTGGGAATGGATGCCGCCACGATGGACCGGGCCCGGGTCCGTGCGGTGATGGGGCCGTTGCTGTGGGTGTGCCTGGGGTCGGCCCTGATCGCAGGGATCCTGCTGCTGCCCCTGGTCGGCGTCGCCCTGGTCCTGTCCCCGCTGACGATCCTCGTCGTGGTGGGGACCCTGGCCGCCGGGGTGGTGGCGGTCCGGGCCTCCGTGGCATTGGCCGGCGCACGACTGGTTTTACACAGTTCCTGAACGGGCCCGCGTATTACCCGGAAACACGGAGCCCGGCAACCCGGAAAAGGTGACGAGAATAACATCAGGCTCAATGTGCGTTATCTACTCAGGGTGGGCTAAGTTGGACCGAAGTCCCATTCAACGGCCCGCACGGGCCGCCTCATACGAAGGAACATATGTCCTCCCTGAAACTGCGCCTGGGAGCGCTACTGGGCGCTTCGGCCCTCGCTCTGACCGCCTGCGGCGGATCCTCCGACGCCTCATCGACGGCTTCCGACGCCAGCACCGTGAGCGTTGAAGACAACAACGGAACGCAGACGGTGCCTAATCCGCCGTCCTCGGTGGTCGCCACCGACAACCGGACGTTCGAGACCCTCTCGGACTGGGGCGTGGAACTGACCGCCGGGGCCGTGGCCCTGATGCCGGAAACCATCGACTACACGAAGGATGACTCCATCGTGGATCTGGGCAACCACCGCGAACCGGATCTGGAAGCCGTCGTGGCCGCGGAACCCGATCTGATCGTCAATGGCCAGCGCTTCGCCCAGTACCACGAGGACTTCGCCTCGCTCGTCCCCGATGCCACCATCCTCGAACTGGACCCCCGCGAGGACGAACCCTTCGACGCCGAGCTCAAACGCCAGACCGAGGTGCTCGGCGAGGTCTTCGGCAAGCAGGACGAGGCACAAAAGATCAACGACGACTTCGACGCCGCCATCGAGCGGGCAAAGGCCGCCTACGACGACAGCGACGAGGTCATGGCGGTCATCACCTCGGGCGGGGACATCGGCTACTCGGCGCCCTCCAACGGACGCACCCTCGGGCCGGTCTTCGACATGCTGGACCTGACCCCGGCACTGGAAGTCGACGACGCCAGCGACGACCACCAGGGGGACGACATCTCCGTGGAGGCGATCGCCGACTCCAATCCGGATTGGATCCTGGCCATGGACCGCGATGCGGCGATCGCCGCCGACGATGCCGACTACCAGCCGGCCAACGAACTGCTGACCTCTTCGGACGCACTGGGCAACGTCACCGCGGTCAAGGATGGCAACGTCATCTACATGCCGGCCGACACCTACACCAACGAGGGGATCCAGACCTATACCGAGTTCCTCAACACCTTCGCCGACGCCCTCGAGGGCTAGCCGCGGCGCGCACCCATGACCACCAGCACCACCGGACGCGGCGTCGGCCGGAAAGGCCGGCTCTTCGAGCCTTCCCTTCTGGTCGGCGTCGCCGTCGTCGTCGCCCTGCTCGGGTTCTCCCTGCTGACCGGGGTCTATGACATCTTCGGGGCCGAGGACGGGGGGAGGATGTTCGCCATCACGCGCATCCCGCGCACCATGGCCCTGGTGCTCTCCGGGGCCGCGATGGCGATGTCGGGGCTGGTGATGCAGCTGCTGACCCAGAACAGGTTCGTCGAGCCCACGACCACCGGGACCACCGAATGGGCGGGACTGGGCCTGCTGACGGTGATGATCCTCGCTCCCGGAGCAGGCATCATGGCCAAGATGATCGGGGCCATCGTGGCCGCCTTCATCGGAACGATGGTGTTCTTCCTCTTCCTGCGCAGGGTTTCGCTCAAGGCCTCCTTGACGGTGCCCATCGTGGGGATCATGCTCGGCGCCGTCGTCGGAGCCATATCCACGTTCATCGCGTTGCAGACCGACATGCTCCAGAGCCTGGGCATCTGGTTCGCCGGCAGCTTCACCTCGGTGCTGCGCGGACAATACGAGGTGCTGTGGATCGTGGCCCTGGTCGGGGCCGCCGTCTTCTGGGTGGCCGACCGCTTCACGGTGGCTGGGCTCGGCGAAGAGGTCGCCACCAACGTCGGGCTGGACTACAACCGGATCATCCTGCTGGGCACCGGACTGATCGCCGTGGCCACCGGCATCGTGACCGTCGTGGTCGGAAACCTGCCGTTCCTCGGGCTCATCGTGCCCAATATCGTCTCCATGTTCCGCGGGGACGACCTGCGCGGGAACCTGCCGTGGGTCTGCCTGCTGGGCATCGGCATCGTCACCGTCTGCGATCTGATCGGACGCACGATCATCATGCCCTTCGAAGTTCCCGTGTCGTTGATCCTGGGGATCGTGGGGGCAGTGGTCTTCATCGGCCTCCTGTTGAGGCAGCGTCGACATGGCTGATACCGCTTCCCCTCCACGGCTGGCTGCCTCCCCCCGGCGCCGGGGCCCCGAGGGGCCCCCGCGCAACTCCTCCGCCTTTCCCACCCGACGGGCGCGCCGGCGGTACCTGATCGTGGTCACCGTGCTGTCCCTCCTGGCCGTGGGCTTCGGCGGCGGACTGCTGATCTGGGACAACCCCATGCCCGCGGGTTCGTCTGGTTATTGGCGGATCGCCGAACTGCGCGGCACGAGCGTGGTGGTCATGCTCGTCGTCGCCTGCTGCCAGGCCATGGCGACCGTCAGTTTCCAGACCGTGACGAACAACCGCATCATCACCCCGTCGATCATGGGTTTCGAATCGCTGTATGTGGCGGTCCAGACCGCTGCGGTGTTCTTCCTGGGGGCCGCCGGGGTGACCGCGGTCCAGGGGCTGCCGCAATTCGTGCTGCAGGTGGTGGTCATGGTGGGGCTCTCGCTGGCGCTCTACGGCTGGCTTCTCTCGGGGAAATACGCGAACATCCAGGTCATGCTGCTGATCGGCATCATCATCGGCGGCGGACTGGCGTCGGTGTCCACGTTCATGCAGCGTCTGCTCTCGCCGAGCGAATTCGATGTCCTCACCGCCCGGCTGTTCGGGTCGATCTCCAACGCCGACGCCGGGTACCTTCCGGTGGCGATCCCGCTGTGCCTGGTCGCCGGGGTGCTGTTGTGGGCGAACTCGCGGAACCTGGACGTCGTCGCCCTGGGCCGGGACACCACGATGAACCTGGGGCTGGACCACCGGCGCATGGTCATGCGGACCCTGTTCCTGGTCTCCCTGCTGATGGCCACCTCCACCGCCCTGGTGGGCCCGATGACGTTCCTGGGTTTCCTCGTGGCCACCCTGGCGTACCAGATCGCCGATACGCACGACCACCGCCTGGTCTTCCCGGTGGCCGCGCTCATCGGGTTCGTGACCTTGTCCGGGGCCTACTTCATCATGAAGAACCTCTTCTACGCCGAGGGGGTCGTCTCGATCATCATCGAAGTCATCGGCGGCTCGCTCTTCCTGTATTTCATCCTGCGAAAGGGTCGGCTGTGATCACGCTGAACGACGTCCGCAAGAGCTATGGCAACGGCACCGAGATCGGGCCGGTCAGCTTCGAGATCCCCGTCGGGGGCATCACCGCCCTGGTCGGCCCCAACGGTGCCGGCAAATCGACGCTGTTGACGATGATCGGGCGCCTGCTCGGCCTGGATGCGGGGGCCATCGAAATCGCCGGCTACGACGTTTCCACCTCGGCCTCGAAGGACCTGGCCCGGATCGTATCGATCCTGCGGCAGGAGAACCATTTCACTACCCGGTTGACCGTGCGCCAACTGGTCGGCTTCGGCAGGTTCCCGCATTCGCGGGGCCGGCTGACGGTGGTCGATGAGCAGGTCGTCTCCCAGGCCATCGACTTCCTGAATCTGCGCGAACTGGAGGGCCGCTACCTCGACCAGCTCTCCGGCGGCCAGCGGCAGCGCGCCTACGTGGCGATGGTGCTGGCCCAGGACACCGAATACGTCCTGCTCGACGAACCGCTGAACAACCTGGACATGCGGCATTCGGTGCAGATGATGCAACATCTGCACCGTGCCGCCCGGGAACTGGGCAGGACCATCGTGGTGGTCATCCACGACATCAACTTCGCCGGACACTATGCCGACCACATCTGCGCCGTGAAGGACGGGCAGGTCGTCGACTTCGGGCCCCCGGAGCAGATCATGACCAACGCCGTGCTCAGCAGGGTCTTCGACACCCCCGTGGAAGTCATCGAGGGGCCCCGCGGCCCGCTGGCCGTCTACTACTGACCGGTAGGGTTTCTCCCGCACTTGCGTAAACAAGGGCCCCGGCCCGGCATCGCGATGATGCCGCGGCAGGCTCAGCGGTGGACGGATCTTTGACAATCACAATATTTGTGAACTGTAAACACTCCATTTGAATATCTAATTATCAGTTTTCAAACAAGACTTTCAAATATGGTCAACTCGTGCTTATCATCCGTAGCGTGCCCCGGATCGGCTCAAGGTCGAGCTGCCGGGCACACCACAGAAAAACGAAGCAAGGAGTGCAACATGGGTAAGAAACCCATCAGATTGACCCGCGCAGTGGTCTTGTCCACGGCAGCGTTCGTAGGATCCTGTTCGCTGATCGGCGGGCTGACCGGCCTGCCGGCCACCGCCGCGACACCGACGTCCGGGCCGACGGTCTCGAACACCGTCGCGGTCGCCGCCGACGCGAACACCGCCCAGGCCGCGACCGGCGCCCTGGAATCCGGGACGAGCTACGACCAGTTCATCGTCTCCTATAAGGACTCGGCGAGTTCCGCGACGAAGCAGGCCCGCGTGAACTCCATGGGCCCCGCCGCCAAGGAAGCCGGCGTCTCAGTGAAGGAACTGCGCCCCACCGCCACCGGCGGCCACGTGTTGCAGACGAACGAGAAACTCTCCACCGCCGAGGCGAAGCAGTTCATGCTCGACGCGGCCAAGACCGGGACCATCGACTCCATTGAACCGGATGCCATGATGACGATCGCGGCGACCCCCAACGACACCCACTACGGGCAACAGTGGGACTTCCACGGGTCCAACGGCATGCGCACGCCATCCGCGTGGAACTACTCCACCGGCAGCGGGGCCGTGGTCGCGGTCCTGGATACCGGCATCACCAGCCACTCCGACCTGAACGCGAACATCCTGCCCGGCTACGATTTCGTCTCCAATGCCTCCGCGGCCCGCGACGGAAACGGCCGCGACTCCAACCCCGCCGACGAGGGCGACTGGGTCAACCCCGGTGAATGTGGTTCGGCCAACGGCAGCAACTCCTCCTGGCACGGCACGCACGTCGCCGGCACCGTCGCCGCGGTGACGAACAACGGCAAGGGAGTCGCCGGGGTCGCCCCCACCTCCAAGATCGTCCCGGTGCGGGTGCTGGCCAAATGCGGTGGCTCGCTCTCGGATATCTCCGACGCGATCGTCTGGGCCTCGGGTGGGAACGTCTCGGGCATTCCGTCCAACCCCAACCCGGCTGATGTGATCAACATGTCCCTCGGTGGTGGCGGAGCCTGCGGCTACACCTACCAGAACGCCATCAACTCGGCCGTTTCCCGGGGGACGTCCGTCGTGGTGGCCGCCGGCAATGAATCGCAGAATGCCGCCAACTCCCGGCCGGCGAACTGCAACAACGTGATCACCGTCGCGGCCAGCAACAAGTCCGGCTCGCGGGCCTTCTACTCCAACTACGGTTCGTCCGTGGACGTCACCGCCCCCGGTGGCGACACCTCAAGCCGTGGTGGGGGAATCCTGTCCACGATCAACTCCGGACGGACGACCCCGCGCGGTGAAGCCTACGCCGAGTTCCAGGGCACCTCGATGGCTGCCCCGCATGTTGCCGGTGTGGTGGCGCTGATGCGCGCCAACAGTCCCAACATGAGCCCGTCATCCGTGGAATCCTCGCTCAAGGCGGGGACGCGCGCCATGCCCGGCGGCTGCTCGGGTGGCTGTGGGGCCGGCCTGGTCGATGCAGGGCAGACCCTGTATTCGCTCGGGTACTAATCCACGGTAGGACCTGCAATCCGCTGGCCGGGACACCGTCATCACGGTGTCCCGGCCAGCTTGCCGTCGTACCGGTGGTGACGTGTCGGCTCAGCGGCCGCGTTGGGCCAGACGGGCCACGAGGGCATCCGGGGCGACCCGTGCCAGGAAGGTGATGATCTTGTACTTGGTGCTGGGGATGGACACCGAACGGCCGGCCATGGCGTCCGTCAGCCCGCTGCGCACCACCTCTTCGGGTTCCAGCCACGACCAGGAGGGGATGGATTTCTTGTCGATCTTCATCCGGTCATGGAATTCGGTGTGCACGAATCCGGGGCAGATGGCGGTGACCGAGATTCCGCGGTCGTGGTAGAAGACATTGGCCCACCGACTGAAGTTCACCAGGAACGCCTTGGACGCCGAGTAGGTGCCGCGAGGAGTGAAGGCGGCGACGGAAGCGACGTTGATGATCCGCCCGCCCCCGATCTTCGCCATGGTCCGCAGGGCGGCGTGGGAGAGGATCAACGGGGTGCGCACGTGGATGCCGACATGGGCCAGCTCCTCGGCCAGGTCGTTGTCGGCGAAGTTCCCGGCCATTCCGTATCCGGCATTGTTCACCAGGGTGGTCACCGGATTGGTGGAGTCGGCCAGCCGGTTGGCGACCTGCTGGACACCGGCCTCGGTGACGAGGTCGGCGCTGATCGTCTGCACCTGGACGGCGTAGCGGGCGCTGAGGCTCTCGGCGGTGGCATCCAGTCGTTGCTGGTCACGGGCCACGAGGACCAGGGAGTACCCCTGGGCCGCCAGTTGCCGGGCGAACTCGGCGCCGAGTCCCGAGGTGGCTCCGGTGATGAGCGCGGTCACGGTCGGCTGGGCGGAGTAGTGCGTCTCGGGGTGCTGTGTGGGACTGGCCATGCCTTGACTGTAGCGGGGCGTGCGATTCAGTCCAAGGAGGCTGCGCGGGTGAGGCGAAATCGTCACCGGAGCACAATAGGGCACTAGAACTTTGTGTAATACCGACCACCAAGGCTAGCCTAACTACATCAGGATTTTCCGGGGGTGTCCCGGATAAGGATCGTCAGGGAGACCATCGTGGATTCACGCTGCTTCAGGGGCAGGACCCCGTCTTGCCGGGGAACTGAGCCACGTGCCGGTGGGTAGGGGCCTAGGGGGCCGGGGTGGTCCCGGACAAGTAGTGCAGCTGGGCCTTGACCGAATGCTCTGCGGCCCCGCGCACCGCGGGATCGATGTCGGCATAGACCAGATCCGTGACCTCGGCCGTCCCCGGCCGGCCGGAGGGATCAGCGGCGGCCAGCCGGGCCACGGCGTCACGGACCTGCTCGAGACGTTGGAGCCGATGGGCCGTGTACTGCTCGATGACGGTACCCAGCTGCGGATGCGTGGGGCCGTGGGCCGGAAGCATGAGCGCCGAGCCGAATCCGGACAGGACATCGAGGCTGGCCAGGTAGTCACCGAGCGTTCCGTCGGGGAAGTCCAGGATGGTCGTCCCACGCCCCAGGATGGTGTCGCCGGTCAGGACCGAACCGTGGGGTCCGTCGTCGGGCAGCAGGAAGCACAGCGAATCGGAGGTATGCCCGGGGGTGGCCACGACCTGGACCCTGATCCCCGCCGCGGTGATCACTTCCCCATCGCCCAGGACCGGGGCCTGCCGACAATGGTCGGCCAGGGCCGCCCGCACCGGGGCCCCGGTCAGTTCGTGCAGGCGGTCGATGCCCTCGGTGTGGTCGGGGTGGCGGTGGGTGATCAGCACCAGCTCGACGCGTCCGGCAGCGGCCAGGGCCTGCAGATGGTCCTCGTCGGCGGGCCCCGGGTCCACGACCACCACCGGGCCGGTCCCGGCTCCTGCGGCATGCAGGAGATAGGAATTGGTGCCCTCCAACGTCATCGGACCGGGATTCGGTGCCGTGATCAGATCGGCGCAGGAGCTCACGTGCTGGATGGGGGAAGGCGTCGGCTGTGGCATGCCGACAGTCTAGGGCAGCCGAGACGACGTTTCCCCCGCCACGACCTCGTGGGAACCCCCTTCAACCCAAGGAACACATGCAGAGCCTGACGGCAGAGAACCTGTCCTTGTCCCACCCTTCCGGCGCCATGCTCACCGACCTGAGCGTGGAGATCCCGGTCGGGGAGATCACCGTGGTCATCGGCCCCAACGGCGCCGGCAAATCCACGCTGCTGCGCGGACTGGCCGGAGCGCAGGAACCGGATTCCGGAACCGTGAGGATCGGTTCGACCGAGCTGCACGACCACCCGGTCGATGACCTTGCCAGCATCCTGTCCCTGCTGCCGGAGACCCCCGGGGGCCATGAAGCCAGCGCCGCACGGGCACGGATCTCCGACGTGCTGGCCCGCGGATCGGAGGTGTTGCTGCTGGACGAGCCGACGGCGCATCTCGATATCGCCGGGCAGCTCGAGGTCCTCGACGCCATCGCCGAGGTGAACCGCCGGTGCGGGACGACCGTGGTCATGGTCCTGCACGACCTCGGCCTGGCGGCCCGCTACGCGGACCGGATGCTCGCACTGGTGGCAGGACGCATCATCGCCGCCGGGCGCCCTTCGGAGATCCTCACGACCGAACTGGTCCACGAGGTCTTCGGACTCCGGGCCCGGGTGATTCCCGACCCGGTGGCCGGAACGCCCCTGATGGTGCCGATCGGACGCCACCGGTTCCGCCGCCCCGACACCGGCCGAGCCGGGCCACCGCCCACCAGGCAGCCTGCCGGACCACGCCCGAGGCCGGAGACTCCCCTGGAATCCGTGGTCGTCCCCACCGTGGCCCGCCCCGCCGTGGACGTCTGCCCGACGCTGGCGTTCAGCCTGGAGGTCGTCGACGTCCAGGAGCTCGGGCCCGGGTTCCGCCGCCTGACCCTGGCCGGGCCGGAACTCGAACACTTCGGTACCGGCGGGCATCCACTGGACCTGCGGATCAAGGTCCTGGTGCCGCCGGCGGGCGAGGAATCCGTGGCCCGCCTGCGCACGCTCTTCGCCGATCTGGCCCCCGGGGGCCGGATCACCCCGGAGGATTCGGCCGGCTGGTACCGGACCTGGCTGGCCCGGGACCCCGCCGAGCGCGGATCCATGCGCACCTATACGGTGCGTTCCTTCCGCCCTGCAGGCCATCCCGGCAACGCGGGGCCGACCCCGGAACTCGATCTGGACTTCGTGTTGCACGTGCACCGGGAAAACGGCGTCCTGGTCGGCGGGCCGGCCTCCGTCTGGGCGGCGGAGGCCGCCATCGGCGACGACGTCATCATCCTGGGACCCAATCGGGCGCTCTGCGGGCCCGACTACGGGGGTATCGAATTCCGGCCCGGCAAGGCGCGACGGATCCTGCTGGCCGGCGACGAGACGGCGGCCCCGGCGATCTGTTCGATCCTGGAATCACTGCCCCCGGGGATCACCGGGGACGCCTTCATCGAGGTCCCGTCCGTCGAGGACATCCAGGGTTCCTTCACCCGTTCAGGGGTTGCCGTGCAGTGGCTTCCGCGCGGCATGCAGGCCCCGGGCACGTTGCTGGAGACGGCCGTGCGTTCGGCGATCGCGCTCCCGGGGGCCGGTGCCGTGGACCCGGGTGACGAGTTGGAGGACGTGGATGTCGACGAGGGCATCCTGTGGGAGACGACGGCCGGAGCCGGCCAACCCTTCTACGCCTGGCTCGCCGGCGAGGCGGGGGTCATCAAATCGTTGCGTCGTTATCTGGTCCGTGAGGTTGGAATCGACCGCAAGCAGGTCTCCTTCATGGGGTATTGGCGTGCGGGCCGGGCCGAAGCCTAGGGATTGATCCGCGTCGTGGCTCGTCACGCAGGACGGGATTGACTTCCGCCGTGGGAAAATATGGGAATGATGCACACCCAGGTCCGCCGGGCCATGACCGAGGATTGGCAGGCGCTGCGTGCGGTGCGGCTCCGGGCACTGGCGGACGCGCCGTCGCTCTTCAGCTCCACGTGGGAACGCGAGTCCGCTTTCGGTGAGGAGCGCTGGCGTGAACGGGCGGAACAAAGCAACTGGTTCCTGGCCTGGTCCCCGCTCTCGACCGGCCTCGCCACGCAGCTGGCTGACGGACTCGCGGGAACGGTCCTGCGGCCGGGGACCGGAGGCTGTGAACTCATCGGCATGTGGGTTGATCCGGCGGTGCGCGGACTGCACGTCGGCCGGGAACTGGTCGCCGCCGCTGCCGGCTGGGCCCGCCGGGCCGATGCCGGACGATTGGATCTGTGGGTGGTCGCAGGGAATCATGGCGGCCACGAGTTCTACCGGCGCCAGGGGTTCCTGGAAACCGGGGAACACCAAGAGGTTCCCGACCGCCCCGGTGTGGTGGAGCTGGGCCTGACGCTGCCGCTCATCTGATCAGCCCCCGCCGGGGAACCAGCCCCTGGGAATCAGGGCCGGGACGGTGCGTCCAGGTACCTGACCTGCGTCAGTTCCTCGGAAAGCTCCCACAGCCGGCCGGCGGCCGCCGGATCCCGGGCCGCCTCCGCCCGCTGCGCGAGGCGGGGCGCCCCGCGCCACTCCCCGGGACCGCCTGGACCGTAATATTCCCCGCCGCGGGCGCTCGGATCGGAGGCCGCACGCAACGTCGGCCGGGCCCCCTGGGCCGGTCGGGGCATCACGGCGTTGAACAGGGCCCGGGCCGGACGCAGGGAGGGCCGGTCGAAGACATGGCCGAAGAGGTCGGTGCCCACCACTCCCGGATGGGCGGCGACGGCGATCGTTTCCTGGCCGGCGGCCCGCAAACGCCGATCCAACTCGTCGGTGAACAGCAGGTTGGCCAGCTTCGAGCGGTTATAGGCGGCCACGGGGGTGTAGCCACCCTCTTCGAACAGGGGATCGTCGAAATCCATGCGCCCGCCCCGGTGGGCCAGGCTGGACAGCGACACGACCCGGGAGCCTGGCACCGCCGCCAGGAGATCCAGCAGCAGGCCGGTCAAGGCGAAATGGCCCAGGTGGTTCGTGCCGAATTGCAGTTCGTACCCCTCGGCGGTCAGCCCATACGGGGTCATCATGATGCCGGCGTTGTTGACCAGCAGATCCAACCGCTCGTGGGTGGTCAGCACCGTCCGGGCGAATGAGTGGACCGTGGAAAGGATCGACAGATCAAGCTGGATGACTTCCGTGCGCAGCTCGCCGACGGAGGCCAGCAGCTCCGGTCTCAGCCGGTCGGCGGCAGCCCGCCCCTTGCCCGGATCCCGGCACGCCATCACGACGTGGGCGCCATGCAGGAGCAGCTCCCGGGTGGTGGCGAGCCCCAGGCCGTTGTTCGCGCCGGTGACCACCGCCGTCGTGCCGGTGAGATCGCCGATATCGGTGGTGCTCCAGGACCTGGTGCGCGGCATGGGCTCCTCCTGCTGGTCGGCTCACATGGACGGCCCCAGTCTAGGGCCCGGGCAGGACCTGCCCCTCGATCCCGCAGGCGATCCCGGGGCGACAACCGCCCGTGCTGTGGTGCATCCTGAAGGAGGGGAGCATCCAGGCGAAGGGCGGGCAGGCATGGCAGCGGAACCATCCAACGGCAACGCGGCGGGGACCATCTGGACCCTGGGGCATTGGACCTGTCCGCCGGAGGTCGTGGCCGAGACGTTGGAATCGGCCGGGATCGAATTGCTGGCCGATGTGCGCAAGATGCCCGGATCGCGGCGGAGCCCACAATTCGATGCGGATCAGATGCCTGCCTGGTTGGCCGACATCGGCATCGAATACCACCATGTGCCCGAACTGGGAGGCCGTAGGCCGCGGCAGCATGGCATCGACCCGAGGGTCAACGCCGGGTGGCAGAACGCCAGCTTCAAGAACTATGCGGACCATACGCTCACCGAGGAGTTCGCCACGGGCCTGGAGCGGCTGATGCGGTGGGCCCGGGACCGGCGGGTCGTGGTGCTGTGCGGGGAGCCGATGCCCTGGCGTTGCCACCGGCTGCTCATCGCCAACGTGCTCGCCGCCCGGGGGTGGACGGTGGTGCACCTATCCAATACCGCGAAGCCGACCGAGCATGAACTCGGCCGGTGGGGAGCCGAGCCGAGGGTGCACGACGACGGCGTGGTGACCTACCCGGCACCGGGGCAGTGACTTTATCTGTGCCACCTGCCTACAGTGAAAGAGGGCCCCGCGGAGCAGTGGAGCCCGGAGCCGGTTGGTGGTCATCCCCGTGCGCAACGGGTGCGGAGGTGTCGGCGCCAGCCGCACCCTAGGAGAGGACCCCACCATGTCAGACGATCTCTTCCCCAAGGCCACCCCTGCGGTGGCCAAACGTCGCAAGGAACTGACCCCGGACGCCACGCAGGCCTTCGAGGACTTCAGCAAGGCGGTCTTCGCCGAGGGCGCCCTGGACGAGCAGACCAAACAACTGATCGCCGTCGCCGTCGCCCATGTCACGCAATGCCCCTATTGCATCGAAGGCCACAGCAAACTCGCCAAGCGCAAGGGCGCCACGGCCGAGCAGATCATGGAAGCCATCTGGGTGGCCGCAGAAATGCGGGCCGGCGGCGCCTTCGCGCACTCCACCATCGCCCTGCATGCGATCGGGGAAGTCCCCCACCAGCACTGACCGGCGGCACCGGGCCGGTGGACGCCGCCGGGGTCCGCCCTAGCGGTGCTGGGCCACCGGTTCGTCCCCGGCCAGGACGCCCAGCAGGCGGGCCAACTCATCGCGCTCGCCGGAATCGAGCCGGCCGAAGTATTCGGTGGACTGCCTGCGACGCGATTGGTGGATCCTGGAGCGCAGTTCCTGCCCGTCGGCGGTGAGGCGGACCAGTACGGCCCGGCGGTCCAGCGGGTCCGGCGCCCGTTCCACCAGCTCCTTGGTTTCGAGCTGGTCGATGACTTCGGTCGCCGACCGCGGGGCGATCCGCAGCAGATCGGCCAGTGCCTTCAGCCGCAGCCCGGCCTCCGGGCCGCCCCCCGCCCCCCGGACCTCGGGCGGGCAGGGTCCACACCCGCGAGCCAGCGTATTCAGCGCCCGCCATTGGTGCGGGGTCAATTCAAAGGGGGCCAATTCGTGCGTCCAGCGGCGACGGAGCCCCCGGAAGGCAGCGTGGAAGAGGTCGCCGAGATCGGGATCTTCGGTCAGGCCGGGGGGCACATCAGCGGTCATGCCCTCAGTGTACCCATTTGCGATCCTCCCACATAATGAGGTAACCTCTGCATAGTTGCCGGGCATCCCGGGCGACTTCTTCAACCCAGGAGGTGCTGCCGATGAAACCGGCACGGACTCCAGAACCACCCTCCCCCCGCCGTGGGGGCCCCGGCAGGATCAGCGCCGATGACCGCAACCAGCTCGCCCGCCATCCGGTGAGCCTGCGCCGGGTCGCCGGGCTCTTCGCCCCGCACCGGAAGATGATCACCGTGTTGATGCTGCTCATCAGCGTGGCGTCGGTGGCCGGCCTGGCCCAACCGTTCCTGATCCGCGGCATCATCGATGACGCCATCCCCGACGGAAACGTCCCGCTGCTGGCCTGGCTGGCCGGGGCCATGGTCGTCATCGCGGCGATCACCGCCCTGATCGGCGTCGTGCAGACCTGGATGGCCACCGACATGGGCCAACGGGTCATGCACACCCTGCGCACCGGCATGTTCACCCACCTCCAGGCCCAGTCCCTGGCCTTCTTCACCCGGACCCGCGGGGGAGAAATCCAGTCGCGGCTCACCAGCGACATCGCCGGAATGCAATCGGTGGTGACCACCACGGCAACATCCATCGCCACGAACCTGACCACCGCCGTCGCCACGGCCATCGCCATGGTCGCCCTGTCCCCGATGCTCAGCATCCTCTCGCTCATCGTCATCCCGCCGGCGGTCTTCCTGAGCCGCCGGGTCGCCCTGCTGCGACGCGATATCACCGCGGACCGCCAGGCGGAGTTGGCGAACCTCTACACCCAGGTCGAACAGGGCCTCTCGGTATCCGGGGTGCGCCTGGCCAAGACGCTGGGCACCACCGAACGCGACGCCGCGGACTTCACCGCCAGCTCGCACCGGCTCATCGGGCTCGAACTGCGCTCGCAACTGGCCGGACGCTGGCGGATGGCCACCATGCAGATCGTCTTCGCGGCCATCCCCGCGGCCATCTACCTCGCCGGCGGCTTCCCGGCCGCCACCGGCGGGATGACCATCGGCACCATCGTCGCCTTCACCGCACTGCAGTCGACCATCTTCCGCCCGATCATGGGACTGCTGAACGTCGGGGTCCAATGGGTCACGGCGATGGCACTCTTCAGCAGGATCTTCGAATACCTGGACCTGGTCCCGGAGATCACCGCCCCCGATCACCCCGTGCGGATCGACCCCGACACCGTCCGCGGGGAACTGCGCTTCGAAGGCGTGGGGTTCTCGTACGACGGCGAATCCCGGGCCCTGGCCGATATCGATCTGGTGGTGCCCGCGGGGACCGCGACGGCGATCGTCGGGGCGACGGGGTCGGGGAAAACGACCCTCGGGGCCCTCGTCCCGCGGTTGCACGAGGCGAGCGCGGGGCGCATCACCATCGACGGGGTCGACGTGAAGGACCTGGCCCCCGCCGACCTGGCCCGGATCGTCGGGGTCGTCTCCCAGGAGTCCTATCTGATCCACGCCTCCATCCGGGAGAACCTTCGCCTGGCGGCCCCCGAAGCCACCGACGAGCAGTTGTGGGCGGCCCTCGAGGCAGCGCGGATCGATGAGTTGATCGCCGCGTTGCCGGTCGGGCTGGAGACGATCGTCGGGGCTCGGGGACACCGGTTCTCCGGCGGGGAGCAGCAGCGTCTGGCGATTGCCCGGACCATCCTGCGCAATCCGCGGATCCTGGTCCTGGACGAAGCCACCTCGGCCTTGGACAACACGACCGAGGCCCAGGTCCAGGCCGCCCTGGACCGGCTTTCGGAGGGACGGACCACGGTGACGATCGCGCACCGGCTCTCCACGGTGGAGCGGGCCGATCAGCTGGTGGTGCTGGACGCGGGGCGAATCGTCGAACGGGGGAGCCCCGCCGAATTGCGGTCGGCCGATGGCCCGTTCGCCCGCCTGCTGAGGGTCCGTGCCGCGGCCGACGAACTGCGGCTGGAGGACAGCGGGCCGGTCGGCTCGTGGTAGCAGCCGGGTGGGCCCGCGGCGCGGCCTGGGGCCGGTCCGGGACAAGAGTAGGCCCTTGGAAACCCAGCCTGGTTTCCAAGGGCCTTTTCATCACTCGCACCTTCTTGAGGTACTCCCCAGCCTAGGAGCGCCGGCTGGGAGCCGACTGTGCGGACCGTAGGAGGCAACTGGCAGTCGGGCCGACGCCCGGGGCGCGCCGCGGTCCTTCGCAGGGGCGGGCTCCGGTCGCGCTGGATGGACGGCTAGAGGAACGGGCGCAACGGAATGAGGATGACTTCGCTGATCTTGGCAGCCGGGTTCTGCCGGCTCCAGTCGGACAGCGTCAGTTCCCGGCAGTTGGTGCTGTCGACTTTGAAGATCCTCTCCATTTTCGCCGCGAACTCCGGGTCGTGGATCTCAAGGTTCGTCTCGTAGTTCCCGGTCAGGCTCAGCCGGTCGATGTTGGCGGTGCCGATCGTGGACCATTGGCCGTCGATGGTGGCGGTTTTGGCGTGGATCATGGCGTCGCGGTAGAGCAGGATGGAGATCCCCTCCCGCAGCATGGTGGTGAAGAACCCCCGGGCCAGCCAGTCGGCCAGGACGTGGTTGGAATCCTCCGGGAGGATGAGCCTGACATCGACGCCCCGCCTGCTGGCGGCCCGCAGTGAATCAAGGATCTGCCGATCGGGGATGAAGTAGGCGGTGGTCATGTAGATGTGATCGCTGGCCCGGTTGATGGCGTCGAGGTAGACCCCCCGGATCGGGTACACCAGATGGGAGGGGATGTTGTTGGCCGTGCGGATGTGCGGATCCCACGTCAGCGCCGGCTGGTGGGGGATTTCCGGCCGGCCGCAGGCGGTGTTCCAGACGTCCAGGAATGCCTGGCGCAGTTCCCAGACCGCCGGACCCTTGAGGCGCAGATGCGTATCGCGCCATTCGGTGGCGTAGAGATCCCCGATGTTGTAGCCGCCGACGAATCCGGTTTCGCCGTCCACGATTAGCAATTTGCGGTGGTCCAGGCCGGTGCTTCGCAGCGGGGTGAACAACCGTGAGGGGCGCAGGACGGGGAACCGGTACACGTGGACCCCGGGGTGGAACCGGAAGAAGGAGCGGGGGACGACGAGGTTGGCGAAGCCGTCGTAGATGACGAAGACGTCGACCCCGCGGGCCGCGGCATCGTTCAAGGCTTCCTTGAAGCGTTGTCCGGTCGCGTCGGACTTCCAGATGTACGTCTCCAGGAAGACGTGTTCTTCGGCGCCGCGGATGGCGGCGAGCATATCGGCGTAGAGGTCTTCGCCGTAGGTGTAGATCTTCGTCTCGGAGTCCTTGACGGGGGCGTCGAATGCCCCCGGGCGCGGGAACCCCGCCCGGCGGGTCCGTTGGCGGCGTTTGAGCGAATCGAAGATCACCAGGCCGGCCACCACCGTGGCCTGCAAGGCCACGAAGGCCAGCGCCAATCGGGCGGCCGTTTTTTTCAAGCCCGCCATGACGGCGGGCGGGATCACGGAAGACATGGTGTGAGTTTAGTTCCGATGCCGGCGTCGGGGCTCGTGCGACTCGGTGCCCCCGGGGCGGAGACGGGGTTGACGGCGGGGGTGTCGTCCCTCACACTGGATAATATACGATTTAGTATATTAAGTCAGGATCTGTAGGTGGCGCCAGAGATGTCGTCGCGCAGCAGAAGCCAGGTGGGGGCGCCGGAACCGCCACACCAGTCCAGGAGTGAACCATGAGCACAGCACGGCTCGATGCCCACGCACGCAAGACCCAGCGACGCGTCGCCTTTGCCACGATCGTTGGGACCACCATCGAGTGGTACGACTTCTTCATCTACGCCACGGCCGCCGGCCTGGTCTTCGCCCATGTGTTCTTCGCCCCGGCGGGGGAGTCCATCGGACTGCTGCTCGCCTTCGCCTCCGTGGGCATCAGCTTCCTCTTCCGGCCGCTGGGGGCGTTCCTTGCCGGGCATTACGGGGACAGGATCGGCCGGAGACCGATGCTGGTCATCACGCTGATCATGATGGGCTCCGCGACGACCCTCATCGGCGTGTTGCCGACCTATGGGACCGCCGGGATCCTGGCCCCCATCCTGTTGCTGTTGCTGCGGATCCTGCAGGGGGTCTCCGCCGGCGGCGAATGGGGTGGAGCGGTACTGATGGCCGTCGAGCATGCCCCGGCGGACCGCCGGGGTCGGGCCGGCGCATTCCCCCAGCTGGGTGTGCCGCTGGGCCTGCTGCTGGCCACTGGCGTGACCGCACTGATGACCGGGTGGATCTCCCCGGGGGAGGCCTTCGTCCAGTGGGGGTGGCGGATCCCGTTCCTGCTCAGCGTCGTGCTGATCGCCGTCGGCTACATGGTCCGCCGTGCGGTGGACGAATCCCCGGTGTTCCAGGAGATCGCGGAGAAGAAGCAGCAGACCAAGGTGCCGATCGCCGAGCTGTTCCGCAAGCATTGGCTGCTGGTGCTCCTGGCCGCGCTGGTCTTCGCGGGCAACAACGCCGCGGGCTACATGGCCACCGGCGGATTCATCCCCAGCTACGCGACCAGTGATGCCGTGGGCCTGGACCGCACGGATGTCCTGGTGGCCATGACCTTCGCCGCTGCCATGTGGTTCATCTTCACCTTCGCCGCCGGGGTGCTGGCGGACAAGATCGGGCGCAAACGAACCTACCTGATCGGCTTCGGCATCCAGATACTGATGGTCTTCCCGCTCTTCTGGATGATCGATACCGGCTCGCTCCCCCTGCTCTACCTCGCGCTGGGACTGTTCACGATCGGGCTCGGGTTGACCTACGGTCCGCAGGCCGCCTGGTACTCAGAGATATTCCCGGCCTCCGTGCGGTTCTCCGGGGTGTCGATCTCCTATGCCCTCGGGGCGATCCTGGGTGGGGCCTTCGCCCCGACCATCGCCCAGGCCCTGATCAACGCCACCGGCACCGGGGCATCCATCTCGGTCTATCTGCTGCTCATGACCGTCGTGGCCATTGCCGCAGTGCTGATCCTGCGGGATCGGCCCGGGATCAACCTGTCCATCAACAACCAGGCCGAGCAGGAGGTGGGGGCCACCATCTTCGATCAGCGACGCGCCCCCGCGTTCGAAAAGGCGAGGGGGTAGGCCCCGGTCACGGCCGGCCACTGCCGCGTGCCGTGCGGCAGCTAGCCGGTTTTCCCGGTCTCGGGGAGCGAATGGCTCACGACGACCCCTGCGACCCCGAGCACGGCCAGGAAACCCAGCGCGGCTTCGGGGCCCAGCGCGGCGAGGGCGCCGGAGATCGCACCGGCGACCAAAAGCAGGACCCCCATCGCCGTGTTGGCCACGGCAATGTACCGGGTGCGGAGATCTCCCTCGGCGAGGTCGACCACATACGTCTTCCGTGCCACCCGCACCGCGGTATGGCTCAGGACCAGGACCAGATAGACCGCCGGATAGATCCACCACAGTTCCCGGCTACCCGGGATGAACAGCACGACGGCGAGGAACAGGACCACGACGAGCGTGGCGAAGGCGGCACCCCAGAGCATCAGCCGGCGTGAGGAGCGATCGGCCCAGCGGCCGAAGGGCCGTCCACCCACCAAAGCCGCCACGCCCTGGGCCATGACGAACGGACCGAGCGACCCGAGCCCGGCATCGCCGGTTGCGGCACTGAGGGCAACGACGAAGGGCGGGCTGAGCGCGGAGACCAGCAACAGGGCGCGGGCGACGACGAATCGGCGGAACCCGGCATCGCTGCGCAGCAGGTTCCATGCCGAACGGGCCCACCCCTCGTCCTCGACAGCCGAAGCCGGCGGATCCTCCTGCTCGGGCTCGCGGACTCCCCGGTACACCACTGCGGCCAGGACCCAAGCCAGAGCGGCAGCCCCAAGCAAGGCCGCCAGCACCATTGTCGAGACGTCATCACCACCGAGCAGACGGATCAACAGCCCCAGGGTGATTGCGACGGCGCCCGAGAACACCGTGGACCACCCGTTGATCTGACCGCGCTCGCCTTCGGGCACGGTACGCCCGAGCACATCCTTGCCCGCCAACGAACACAGCGACCGGGACACCGAGAAGAGCGCCAGCGCTGCAAGGAGCAGCACGCCTGCCGCTTGTCCATCCAGCGTCGCGGCGATCAGGGCCAGGGCCGCCGTCGCCAGCGCCTGGCCCGCGGCGCCGATGATCCAGACCGTCGTCCGCCGGCCCCGGCGTTGCACCATCGGGGCCAGAGCCGCCTGCGGCAGCATGGATCCGGACTCGCGGATGGGCACCAGCAGCCCGACCAGGACCATCGGAGCTCCCAACGAGGCGAGCAGCCACGGCAACACGGTCTTCGCGTTGACCACCTGGTCCCCGACGGCCTGGAGCGAGTTGGCGACCACCTGGCGCAGGCCGTTGCGGGCGATGATCCGTTGATGGGCCTGCGACTGGTCGCGTCGATCCGCCCGGACGAGGCGTTGATAGACGCCCCGGGTATTCACTGCGGGACCCCGGGGTCGCGGCGTGCAACCGTGAGGCGGTCCGGGAGTGCGGGGGCCCGGCTCCCGCCGGTGGTTGCGCCGTAGGGCCGGGACGGCACGACCCCTGTTGCGAGTTCCATCCGCGCCCCTCTTTCCGACAGAGTGGAACCAGCCTACTGCCCCCAGGGGCGGCCCGGGCGGATCAGCAGCAGTGCGGGTCCGAGCCGGCGGATTCGGCCTCGCCGGTGATCGCCGAGAGCGGTTGCGTGCAGGCATCGCCCCGCCAGGCCTCGAGACCTTCGCGCAGGGCGACGACGGCAATGACCAGCCCGGCCACCGGGTCGGCCCAGGTCCAGCCGAAGAGGCTGTTGAGCAGCAGGCCGAACAACACGGCCGCCGAGAGGTAGGAACAGATCAGCGTCTGCTTCGAGTCGGCGATGGCCGAGGCCGACCCGAGGGCCTGGCCCGTCCGGCGCTCCCACAAACTCAGGAACGGCATGACAACGAGGCTGACGGCGGCCAGGACGATGCCCACGGTGCTGTGTTCGGCCTCCCGCAGCCCCGCCAGGGTCAGTACCGCGTCGATGCTGATGAAGACCGCCAACCCGAAGAAGGAAAAGGCGATCAACCGCAGTGCCGTCCGTTCCCGTTTTTGCGGATCCGGGGCCGAGAATTGCCAGGCCACTGCCGCGGCGGAGAGGACTTCCACGATGGAATCCAGGCCGAAGCCGAGCAGCGCCACCGATGACGCTGCGGTGCCGGCGGCCAAGGCGATCACTGCTTCGATGACGTTGTAGCTGATCGTCAACGCCACGATCAGCCGAATGCGGCGCTTCAGGACCTCGCGTCGTTGGTCGCGGTCCCCGGGAGCCCTCAGCACGTGCATCCGGGCCCTGCACAGCAGTCGGGTTCCATCCGCAGGGCGGCCTTGAGTAGTTCGTCCATGGCGGCTGCCAGATGGGGGTCGGTCAGGCGATACCAGGAACGCCTGCCCTCGGGGATCGCCTCGACGAGCCCGCAGCCGCGCAGGCAGGCGAGCTGGTTGGACATGACCTGCCGGGAGACGCCGAGGGCCTCGGCCAGATCGGACGGATAAGCCGGTCGTTCCCGCAAGGCCAGCAGCACACCGACGCGGGTGGGGTCGGATACGGCATGGCCGAAGCGGGACAGTGCGGCGGTATGCGAGGCGGTGGCGGTGGGATGCATGAGTACCACGGTACAGCTAATCCTGAATTCACAAAAGCGTGGATGACCTAGTGATCGGCGGCCGTGGCGGTGACCCACAGGGCCCGGATGGCTTCGGGGCGCAACACCACCCGGGCCTCGTCGTCGTGCGGGGCCAGGGCCAGGGAGCCGTTGGCTTCGGCTGCCGCGATGTCGACCAGCGCGCCCGGGCGCAACCCGTGCCGGGCGAGCAGGCGCAACAGACCGGGGTCCTCGTCGGAGATGCGAGTGACCTCATAGGTTCCCGGGAGGGCCTCTGCGAGGTTGACCGCATGTGCCGGACGCCGCGTGGCTCCGGCCACGGTGGGGATCGGGTCTCCGTGGGGGTCGTGGACGGGGTGCCCCAGCAGGGAATCGATGCGTTCGATCAGCGTGTCCGAGACGGCATGTTCGAGGTTCTCCGCCTCGTCGTGGACCTCCTCCCAGGAATACCCCAACGTACGGACCAGGAAGGATTCGAGGAGACGGTGCTTGCGGACCATGGCCACGGCATGGCGTTGTCCAGCGGCGGTGAGGCGGACCGGCTGGTAGGGCTCGTGGATGACCAGCCCCTGGGCGTGAAGCCGGCGCATGGTGTCGGAGACATTGGCGGCGGTGGTCCCGAAGCGTTCCGCCAGCGCCTTTCCGGTGACCGGGGAGCCGCCCCATTCGGTGGCGGACCAGATGGCCTTCAGGAAATCCTCGGCGACGCGGCTGATTTCCCCGGAGCCCGGGGGCGGGGTTGCCGGAGTGTGTTCTTGTCTCATTGGGCCCCCGTGACGGTCAGGTAGATGAGCAGCAGATTCAAGGCGATGATGGCCACGGTGATCGCCCACGCGAAGACCTGGGTGCCCAGGCCGTTGATGAACCGGCCCATCACCGAACGCATCCCCGTATAGCGGACCAGAGGGACCAGTGCGAAGGGGATGCCGATGGAGAGGAAGACCTGGCTGAGCACCAGGGCCCAGGTCGGGTCGACCCCCACGGTGAGGATGGCCAGTGCCGGGATCAGCGTGACGACCCTGCGCGCCAGCAGGGGGATCCGGCGCTGCAGCAGGCCCGACATGATGGCCGAACCGGCATAGCAACCCACCGAGGTCGATGCCAGGCCCGAGGCCAGGAGTCCGACGCCGAAGATGACGCCGATGACCGGTCCCAGCGCCTCGACGATGGCCCCATGGGCGCCCTGGATCGTGTCGGTGCCCTCCACTCCGCGTAGGCTCGAGGCCGCCAGCAACAACATCGCGATGTTGACCGAACCGGCCACGATCAACGCCAGGACGACGTCCCAACGGTTGGCATGCAGGAGTCGCCGGATCCCCGATTCGGTGTGCCCTTCACCATGCCGGTCCCGGGCCAGGGAGGAATGCAGGTAGATGGCGTGGGGCATGACCGTGGCCCCGAGCATGCCGGCCGCGAGCAGGACCGTGCCCGTGCCCTCGAACCTGGGAACGAGCCCGCCGGCGGCGGCACCCCAGTCCATCGGGCTGACCAGCAGGCCCGCAACGAATCCGATGGTGATCAGCACCAGCAGCGCCATGATCACCAGTTCGAAGGGGCGTTGACCATGCCGGGACTGGATGGTCAGCAGGGCCATCGAGACGATCCCGACGATCAGCCCGCCCAACGGCAACGGCAGGCCGAAGAGGATGTGCAGTGCAATGGCCCCGCCGATGACCTCGGCCAGATCGGTGGCCATGGCGATGAGCTCGGCCTGGCCCCAGAAGGCCAGGCGGCCGCCGCGCGAGAGCCGGGCGCCCAGGATCTCGGGCAACGACCTGCCGGTGACCAGCCCCAGCTTCGCCGAGAGGTACTGGATCATCACGGCCATGACGTTCGCCGCCACCAGCACCCAGACGAGCAGGTAGCCGTGTTGGGCTCCGGCGGTCAGGTTCGCCGCGACATTGCCGGGGTCGACATAGGCGATGGCCGCAACGAAGGCCGGACCCAGCAGCCACACCAGGCGTCGCTGGGGGTGTCCTTGCCGTTCCACGACGGACGGTGCCGTCGAACCAGTTCGTTTCATCGCACGGATCCTTTGAGTTAAGTCCACTTAACTTATCGTTCCGGGACCCGATGACGCCAGCGGGATGACGTGAACCGGCCTAGGATGGGCCCATGGATGAGAACCGGTATTCCACCCGCGGCGCCTATGTGAACGTTGGTGAGGAATTCACCCGTGACACGAACTACATCAATGATCGGATCGTCGCCGATCCGGAGGCCGTCCGGGCCTCAGCCGCCCAGGGTGGTGGCTCCATCGGGGACCCCGGGGCCGGACTCTCGGAGGGGGCCCGGGCCTGGCCCGTGGAGGCCGGACGCTATCGGCTCGTGGCGGCCCGCGCCTGCCCGTGGGCGAACCGGGCCCTGATCGTGCGCCGGCTGCTGGGGCTCGAGGAGGCGTTCAGTGTCGGACTGCCCGGTCCGACCCACGATGTCAGGTCCTGGACCTTCGATCTGGATCCCGGAGGCCGGGACCCCGTCCTGGGGACCGAACGGCTGCAGGAGAACTTCTTCCGGCGCTTCCCCGACTACCCGCGGGGCATCACCGTTCCGGCAATGGTGGACATCCCCACCGGCGGCGTCGTGACCAACGACTACCCGCAGATGACGCTGGACTTCTCGACCCAATGGAAGCAGTTCCACCGGGCGGGGGCCCCCGACCTGCTGCCTGCAGGGCGCTGGGAGGAGATGGCCCCGGTCATCAAAAGGATCTTCACCGAGGTCAACAACGGGGTCTACCGCTGTGGTTTCGCCGGTTCGCAGCAGGCCTACGACGAGGCCTACCAGCGCCTCTGGACTGCCATGGACTGGTTGGAGGAACGCCTCGCCGGGCAGCGGTACCTGATGGGGGAGACCATCACCGAGGCGGATGTCCGCCTGTTCACCACCCTGGTGCGCTTCGACGCCGTCTACCACGGGCACTTCAAATGCAACCGGAACAAGCTCGCCGAGATGCCGGTGCTCTGGGCTTATGCCCGGGACCTGTTCCAGACCCCGGGGTTCGGGGACACCGTCGATTTCACGCAGATCAAACGGCACTATTACATCGTGCACGAGGACATCAATCCCACCGGATTCGTGCCGCAGGGCCCCGCGCTGGACAACTGGCTCCAGGCCCACGGACGCGAGGAACTGGGCGGTTCCCCGTTCGGCTCCGGAACGGCGCCCGGACCGGTGCGTGCCGGGGAGGAAGTCACCGCCGGGCACAACCCGCTCCATCCCGGTTGAGGTCCGGCTACCCGTTGCGTCCGGGCTGCCCCCGATCGTCAAGACCCTTCAGGAACAGGTTTTTCTGGACCTGGTCCCAGCCCTCGGAGGTCAGTTTGGAGGCCTCGAAGTCGTCGGCCTCTATCCTGGCCGAGATGCCGTAGAACGAAACGTCGAACGGCATGCCGGCACAGGCGATGTGATCTTCCTCCGCGACGATCAGGCAGAGGCCCTCATCCGATTCGGCGCTCTGCCTGGCATCCCCGGTGGCTGCGCGGGCCATATAGAACGAGAGGCCGTCGACCTGGGCGGCAAAGCGCACTGTATCCGGTTCGAATCCGCCGACATGGAGATCGGAGGGCAACTCGTCCTGCGCGGTGGCCGGCTCATCGAGTAGTTCGATGCCCTGATCCGCCGGGCTGCTGCACCCGGCCAGGAGCGGTAGGGCCAGTAGCGGAACCAGAAGGTGACGTCGCATGGGGCCAGCCTCCCCGACGCGTTGGATTCTGGCTACCCCTCGTCCTCGGGAACCGGATGGCGTGGGGGTGTCCTGCTGCTGTGGTCCAGACCCTTGACGAACAGCTGGCGCTGCAGCTGTTCCCACCCCTCGGGTGCCGGGTGCGGGGTGTGCTCAGCGTCGGGCACGAATCGGGCCGAGACGCCGAGGAACCGGGTTTCCAAGGGCAGCGGTCCGCAGGTGATGACCTCCGGCTCGGCGACGATGAGGCAGGCCCCCCACCCCGGCGGGAGGTTCGCCGGACCGCCCGTCAGGGGTGGCCGGGCCAGATAGAAGGAGAAGCCATCGGTCCGGGTGAGCAACCGGGTGGTTCCCGGCTGGAAGCCCGCCACGGCGGTGTCGGCTGGCAGGGCATCCTCCGCGGTGGCCGGCCGATCGAGGAGTTCCAGGCCCGCGCCGGTGGAGCCGCACCCTGCCACTGGAGCCAGGCATAAGGCCAGCAGCGGAACCATGAGGCGAGGGCGCATGGGGACAGCGTGCCCGATGGGCAGGCTCCTGGCTACCGTCGGGGGCCAACGCGAAGCGTCGGGGTGGCATGGCAGGATGGAACCCATGACGATCACCGCCGCCGCAGACGGCTCCGCGCTTGGAAACCCAGGACCCGCCGGCTGGGCCTGGTACGTCGACGACTCCGCCTGGCGGGCCGGCGGCTGGCCCCACGGGACGAACAACATGGGCGAACTGATGGCCGTGCTGGATCTGTTCCGTTCCACCGAACATGTCGCCGACGAGCACCTGCACATCCTGTGCGATTCCCAATACGTCATCAACTGCATCACCAAGTGGATGCCGGGGTGGAAACGCAAGGGATGGAAGAAGGCCGACGGCAAGCCGGTGTTGAACGTGGACCTGCTCAAGCAGATCGATGAGGCCATCACCGGCCGCGACTACCGGTTCGAATGGGTCAAGGGCCATGCCGGGCACCACCTCAACGAGGCGGCCGATGACCGCGCCCGGGCTGCGGCCACCGCCTACCAGTCCGGGCGGGGCAGCGACGCGGGCCCGGGCTACCCGGGATCCGGGTCACCTGAGGCCGGCCCGGCGGACCCCGGCCCTTCCCCGCAGGCCGAGCCGGCCCCCACCGGTGCGGACCCCCTGGAACAGGACGACTTGTTCTCCTCCCTCGAGGACCCCGCCGAAACGGGCCGCGGAAGCGCCGAGATCGATGCCGTGGTCGCCCTGGAACGGGAGTTGCTGGATCCTCGGGTCCGCAGCGAAGTGGGACAGCTGAACTTCCTGCTGCATCCGGACTACCGCGAAGTCACGTCCCGGGGGACGCTGACCGAACGCGAGACCGCGGTGACCGTCTTGTCCTCGGGGGCCGTGGACCTGCTGGAAGCCGCCGATCAGGTGGGCGAGGAGGACGACGTCGTCCCGCACGGCGGATGGTCGACCCCGCCGGCCGGCCCCGGGATCGACCGTGCCTTCGAACTGCTCGAGGCGATCCGCGTGGGGGTGGAGGCGATCCACCTGACCTACCGTCTGGTCGGAACGGAATCGGCGGTCACCGTCGGTTCCCTGTGGCAGCGTGAAGAGCAGCGCTGGCGGTTGCGCTTCCGCCAGGAAACCCCCGAAGTCTAGATCCCCGAATGCCGGGGACCCCTCCCCGGAATCGGCAGAGCCCAGGAGCCCCACCGTGAACGACCCGCGCTTCGCCCCCGTCACCGAGCTGTTGGAATCCTTCGCCACGGCGGACCCCGACTACTCGGCCCAGCTCTGCGTCTACGCCGGTGGGCACCCCGTCATCGACCATGCGGTGGGACCGAACTCACAGCTGGATTCGCTGACCGGGGTCTTTTCCGCCTCCAAGGGGGCCGCCGGCATGGTCATCGCCCTGCTGGTGCAGGATGGCCTGCTGGACTTGGAGGAACCGGTGACCAGGTATTGGCCGGAATTCGCGGCCCGGGGCAAGAAGGCCATCACGGTCGGGCAACTGCTGAGCCACCAGGCCGGGCTGCCGGGGGTCGACGGCGGCATGGCGGTGGAGCACTACACCGAATCATCCCAGGGCGCCGCACGCCTGGCCGCCGCCCCTCCCGTCTGGAAACCCGGCTCCACGCACCAATACCACGCGTTGACCATCGGGATCTTCGCCGAGGAACTCGTCCGGCGCATCACCGGGCAGACCCTGCAGCAGGTCTACGAGACCCGCATCCGGGAGCCCTTCGGCATCGACTTCCACCTCGGTCTGCCCGAGGGCGAGGAGCCCCGGTTCCGCGAGGTGCTCAAACCCGCGCAAAGCCCGGAGCTTCCCTTCATCGACCCGTATGGTCCGCTGGGTCTGGCGCTGAACTCCACGGCGGGCTTCGATATCGGAGAGGGCATCAGCTACGACCTGCTGGACCTGCCCAACTACCGGCGGATCAGGGCCTCGGGCCTCGCGGCCGCCGGGGGAGTGGCCAGTGCCCGCGGCCTGGCGCGGCTCTATGCGGCGGCCAGCACCGGCGTCGTCCGGGACGACGGGGCCGCCGATGGGCCCTTCCTGACCGAGGACACGCGAGGGACGGTGGCCGCCGAGCAGGTGTTCGGCCTCGACCGGGCCAACGGGCTGACCGGGGCGTTCGCCGTGATGTTCATGAAATCGATCCCGCGCAACGACTTCGGGTCCTGGCAGTCCTTCGGCCACGACGGGGCCAACGCCACGCTGGCCTACGCCGACCCCGCCTACGGCATCGGATTCGGTTATGTGCCGGCCCGGGCCGAGGAGAGCGGCACCGGCACCCGGGGTGGGCAACTCAGCGTGGCCGTACGCCAGGTCCTGCTCTCCCTCGCCGGCGGCTGAGCGGCGGCACCGGGGTTCACGCGCTCTGCTGCAGGGGCCAGGTCGAGGAGGCGAGTAGTTCGCCGTCGTGCCCGCAGACCAGGACCGCGACCCCGAAATCGCGGACGGCGGCCTCCAGGGTGGATTCCCCGCCGGCCATGATGGCCTGGGACAGCACATCCGCGGTGACGATCTCCTCGGCCAACACGCTGACCTGCAGATAGGCGTTCGGCCCGGATCCCGCCCCCGTCGAGGTGGTGGCCAACGCCGCGGTGAAGCCGGGGGTCCCGGCCAACGGCACATCGGCGACCAAGGTCGCCGGATCGAAGGGATCGGTGATCCCGGCCCGCCAATGCCTGCCATAGAACGGGTCGGTTCCGGTGGGTTCTGCCGGGAAGGGCGAACCGCTGCACAGCACGTCGCCGCCGGCGGTGACCGACCAATGCGGCAGTTGGAGGTCCATCATGGCCTGGCCGGCGTGGGCGATGGCCCACCCCTTGACCAGCCCGCTCAGATCCACCGGTCCGGTGGAGGTGTGCGGGGTGTAGGCACCGTCGGTCGCCTGGCGCCAGACGGTCGCCTGCTCATAGAGCGCCCGCAACCGGCGGTGGGCGTACCGGAGTTCGATGTCCCCGCGACGCAGGCTCTCCACCGGGCCCTGGCCGTCGACGCCGAAGGAGGTCTGGGCGTCGAGGAAGATGCGCTGGACCGTTTCCACGGCGGCGTCGAGCTCGTCGGGTTCCAGCGGCGCGCTGATGCCGACCGTCGTGCCCAGGGCCTGGAACGACCGGTGGGCCAGCTCCGGGATCCGCGGATCGGCCGGCCCGCCCGTCGCTTCGTCCACCACGCTCATGCCCGGGGTCCCGCGAGACCTGCCGGGGCCATGTGGTCCGGCGTGCTGATGAGCTGGACGGGCTCCGAACCGCGCAGCTGCTGGCGCCTGACACTGGACAGGGTCGAGGGACTGGCCGCCGGCCTCGTGGTGATCGCAACCGCGGAACCGCTCGTGGTGGACCCGAGTCGATAGGGTGCGGGAGCCGGTGTCGCCTGGGCGACCGGTGGCGTGCTGCCGACCCAACCGGCGGCCAACACCCCGGCGGAGGCCACGGAAGCAAAGATGGCTTGGCGGATGTTCACGAGGTGGTCCTTTCGAGGACGGGTTCCTGTCGGTGTTGCATGAAACCAGCCTGTCGAACCGAACTGTGAACACCCTGTGACCGGCCCGCATGGCGGCCCCAGGCGGGCGGGTTTCGCCGAGGGCGGATACATATCGACCGGTGGCGGGCGTCCGGAGAGCGGTGGACGTAGGCTGGACGGGTGGAATTCGAGAAACGGTATCTGGCTCTGGGGGACTCCTTCACCGAAGGCGTGGGTGATGAGGACCCGACCCGTCCCCACGGCGTCCGCGGGTGGGCCGATCGGGTGGCCGAGCAACTCTGTGCCGCCGACCCGGCCTGGGGGTATGCGAATCTGGCCATTCGTGGCAAGAAGATCCACCAGGTCATCGACGAACAGCTCGAAACGGCCCTGGCCATGGAACCGACCCTGGTCACGCTCTATGCCGGGGGCAACGACATCCTGCGCCCCCGGGTGGATATCGACGCGCTGATGGCCGGTTACGACGACATGGTGGCCCGCCTGCGGGCCACCGGTGCAACCGTCGTGGTGTTCACCGGGTTCGACTCCTCGGCCTCGGCCGTCTTCGGCAAGACCCGGGGCCGGACCGCCATCTACAACGAATGGGTGCGTGAAGCAGCTGACCGCCATGGCGCCCTCGTCGCCGACTACTGGCGTTGGCGTGAATTCAGCGATTTCCGGTACTGGGCGGTGGACCGGCTGCATATGGGTCCCCCCGGGCATACGCTGATGGCCAAGAAGGTGTTGACCCTGCTCGAGGGCGCCGACGCGATCGCGACCCCGGAGCTGGAGAGCGCCCCGGAGCCGACCCGTAGGGAACAACTCGCCTCCAACGCCCGCTGGACCCGCGAATTCGTGGTGCCGTGGATCGGGCGCCGTGTGCGGGGGACCTCCTCGGGGGACTCGATGGGCCCCCGCTACCCGGCCTACATCCGGCTCTGAAGGACGGCGCAGTGATTGACTGGTGGCCATGAAGCAATCCACCGGAGCAAACCAGCACGACGGCGAACCGCATGAGGGCGGGGGACTGGCCGAACGGTTGAACTGGCTGCGGGCCGGGGTCCTGGGCGCCAACGACGGGATCGTCTCCACCGCCGCCGTCGTGGTCGGGGTGGCCGGCGCGACCACTGCCACCGGCCCGATCCTGGCCGCCGGGGCGGCGGCACTAATCGGTGGTGCGGTGTCCATGGCGCTGGGTGAATACGTCTCGGTGTCCAGCTCCGCGGATTCGCAGCGGGCCCTCATCGCCCAGGAACGCAGCGAACTGGCGCACCTGCCCCAGGAGGAACTCGACGAACTGGCCGACCTGTATGAGCGGAAGGGGCTCAGCGCCGCCACCGCCCGGACGGTGGCCACCGAACTCACCGCCCATGACGCGTTGGGGGCCCACCTCGACGCCGAACTGAATATCGACCGCGAGGACGTGGTCAGCCCGTGGAGTGCTGCCGCCGCGTCCGCGGTGTCCTTCACGGCCGGGGCGTTGCTGCCGTTCCTGACGGCCGTCCTGCTGCCGGCGCAGTGGAGGATCCCGGTGACCTTCCTCGCCGTCCTGGTGGCCTTGGCCGTGACCGGGGGGCTGGGGGCGCGCCTCGGGGGAGCGCCGGTGTTCAAGCCGGTGGTGAGGGTCGTGGTCGGCGGGATCCTGGCCCTGGGGGCCACGTTCCTCATCGGCACCTGGTTGGGTAGCAGCGGGGTCACCGGCTAGCGGGGCCCCGGCCCGGGGCCCCGGTGGAGCGGATCAGCCCTGCTTGATGACCTGGGTGCCGCCGGCGAACTTATCGAACCAGCTCTGGCGTTTCACGGTGTCGTTGTTGATGGTCACCGCGATGACGATCGCCGCGGCCAGCGAGGCGAGCGAACCAAGTACGGTACCGATGATCGGCAGGATTCCGATGATCCCGAAGCCCATCCAGAGGTTCCGCTTGATCGCCTCGGTCATATCCGGGTGGCCGCCCTGGGCGCCCACGACATGCAGTTTCATGAGCATCTTGCCCACGGTCTGTCCCCGGCTGGACTCCATGAAGGCGAAGTAGCCGACGTAGATGACGGCGCTGACCACCGCTGACACCGCCGTCGCGCCGAAGCTTCTGCCGCCGAGCCCGAGGCCGGCTCCTCCGGCCCCCATGATCGCGCCGGTGATGATCAGGCCTACGACCAGGAAGTTGACGATCAGCAGGATGACGCCGTCGATCAGCCGGGCCAGGAATCGGTCGAGGAGCTCCCCGGGGCGTGTGCCGGTCGGGGG
>JAKDMV010000100.1 GCA_030452125.1 Micrococcaceae bacterium | reverse complement strand
AGTACTACTCCCGCGGTGCCGCTGTGGCCGAGGTCGAGGTCGACGGGTACACCGGGGCGTATACGACCCGGCAGGTGGATCTGCTGCACGACGTCGGTAGTTCGCTGTCGCCGCTGATCGACCTCGGGCAGATCGAGGGGGCCTTCGTCCAGGGCGCCGGATGGCTCACCCAGGAGGACCTGCGCTGGGATACCAGCGAGGGCCCGCACCGCGGCAAACTGCTGACCCAGGCGGCGAGCACCTATAAGCTGCCTTCCTTCTCGGAACTGCCGCAGGTGTTCAACGTCGATCTGTATGTCCACCCCACCGACGATGGCAGCGTCTACGGGTCCAAGGCGGTGGGGGAGCCGCCGCTCATGCTCTCGATCGCGGTGCGGGAGGCCTTGCGGGCCGCCGCCGCGGCCTTCGGCGAGCCGGGACAGCAGGTCGAACTGCCGTCCCCGGCCACCCCCGAAGCCGTGTACTGGGCGTTGGACCAGGTCCGTCGGAGGACCCCCTCCCCGGCCCTGCCGGCCGAATGACGGGGGTGGAACAGCATGGATTGGATCACCGGGCTCAGCCGTGCCCGCGCCACCGGGACCGCCGGGATACTCGCGACGATCATCGAGGTGCGCGGACACTCGCCCCGCGAAGTCGGCGCGAAGATGTTCATCGCCGCGGACACCACCTCGGGCAGCGTCGGCGGGGGCAACATGGAAGCAACCGTCACCGAACAGGCCCGCACGATGCTGCGTCAGGGGGCCGAGGAGGTGGCCGAAACCGAATTCGGCCTCAATGAGCACGCACAGGTCGCCTACGGCACCCAATGCTGTGGCGGCACCGTCCGGGTGCTCATGGAGCCGATCGGCCGCCGCCCCACGGTGGCGGTCTTCGGGGCCGGACACGTCGGCAAGGAACTGGCCCGGATCCTCAGCAGGACCGAGCTGACCCTCCACCTGGCCGATACCAGGCGGGGAATGGTCGACGAGACCCTGACCGCCACGTTGAGCGAGGGCCCGGCCACCGTGCACCTGCACACCCTGCCGGCCCCCGAGACCCTGATCGCCGAACTCCCTGATGACGCCCATGTCCTGATCCTCACCCATGACCACGCCGAAGACCTGATCCTCTGCGACGCCGCCCTGCGGCGCGGGAGTCTCGGGAGCATCGGAGTGATCGGCTCCTCGGCGAAATGGTCCCGGTTCCGCAAGAAACTTGCTGCCGAAGGCCATGCCGACGCAGCCATCGAACGTATCCAATGCCCGATCGGGGTTCCCGATCTCACCGGGAAACACCCCGCCGTCATCGCCATCAGCGTCGCCGCCGACCTCATGCGCGTCTTCCAGAAAGCCACCCCATGATCCACGACGACCTTGCTCCCACGACGATCTTCCACGGCCGCATCCTGGACACCCCCCGGGACCCCTTCGAGGGCGGCGGGTTGCGCGCCGAGGACTGTGCGCTCGCCGTCACCGAAGGTGTCATCACCTTCCGCGGCTCCCTCGCCGAGGCCCAACGACTCCATCCGTCCGCGACACTCACCGGCATCGAGGGGTTGTTGCTCCCCGGGCTGGTCGATACCCATGTGCACTACCCGCAGTTGCGGATCATCGGTGGACTGGGGATGCCGCTGCTGGAATGGCTCGAGCACTGCGCCCTGCCCGAGGAGGCCCGCATGGCCGACCCGGCCCATGCCCGGGCGGTCGCCGACGAGTTCGTGAACGGACTGATCAGTGCCGGAACCACCACCGCCCTGGCCTTCGGGGCCCACTACGTCCCGGCCACCGACGCCCTGTTCCGGGCCGCGCACCACAGCGGACTACGGATGACCGCGGGACTGGTGGTGGCGGACCAGGAGCTGCGCGAGGACCTCCACACCACCCCGGAACGGGCGGCCGCCGACGCGGCGGGGTTGATCGACAGCTGGCACGGGAAGGGGAAGCTGCGATACGCCGTGACCCCGCGGTTCGCGCTCTCGGCGAGCCCCGACCTGCTCGACTCCTGCCGGGAGACCCTCGAGGGCGCCCCCGACCTGTTCTTCACTTCCCACGTCAACGAGAACCAGGCGGAGATGGCGGCGGTGGCCGCATTGTTCCCGACCGCCTCGAGCTACAGCGACGTCTACGATCGGCACGGCTTGCTCGGGCCCCGCAGCCTATTGGCCCACAACGTCCACCCCACCGATGCCGAACTGGCCCTGCTGGGCGAGACCGGGACCGCGGTAGCCCACTGTCCGTCGTCGAACTCCTCCCTCGGCAGCGGCCTGTTTCCGTTGCGCAGACACCTCGAAGCCGGGGTGCGGGTCTCGCTGGGCTCCGATGTCGGGGCCGGCACCGGATTCAACCAGTTCAAGGAAGGCCTACAGGCCTACTTCCACCAGCAGTTGCAACCGAACGGCCTCGCGTTGGGGCCGGCTCATCTGCTCCATCTGGCCACCGTGTCCGGGGCCCGCGCCCTGGGCCATGACGACGTCGGCCATCTCAGCGTCGGCGCCGTCTTCGACGCGATCGAGGTCAACCCGCCATCCGGGACCCCCCTCGAAGCCATCCTGCGGAACGCCGTCAGCGCCGATCGTGCCCTTGCCGCAGTCTTCGCCAACGGGACCAGCGCGGATATCGACCGCGTCTGGATGGGGGGTGTGGCGACCCGTACCCGTACGCCAGAGTAATCCTCGGGATCCCCACGGATCAGGCTGGCCATCGTCCACTGCGGACCCGATGCGCCACGTCATGGTGGTTCCACCACAGTTCAAAGGAGAACAATGAGTACCAACACCCCGAAACGGGAAAGTGTTCCACCGGAAAAAACCTCCGCCGCGCACCGGAGCGCGATCGACAGATACTTCAAGGTCAGCGAACACGGGTCGACCTACGGCATCGAGTTCCGCGCCGGCATCACGACGTTCCTGGCGATGAGCTATGTCATCTTCGTGAACCCGAGCATCCTCAACGATGCCATGGCCGGGCAGATGCCCGATGTGGGGAACCTGTTCACCCAACTGGTGATGGTCACCTGCATGGCGGCGATCCTCGGTTCGCTGTACATGGGTCTGATCGCCCGCTACCCTTTCGCCCAGGCACCCGGCATGGGGCTGAACGCCTACTTCTCCTACACGGTGGTCCTGGGGCTGGGATACCGCTGGGAGACGGCGCTCGGTGCCGTGTTCATCTCGGGGGTGCTGTTCATCATCCTGAGCATCTTCGGGGTCCGGCAAGCGATTGCCCGGGCCCTGTCGATCAGCATGAAGTACGCGATCACCGCAGGAATCGGTGCCTTCCTGGCCTTCCTGGGCATGAAGAACATGGGATTCGTCGTCAGTGACGACGCGACATTGGTCAGCATCGGCGACGTCACCAAACCACATGTGTGGTTGGGGCTGCTCGGGCTGCTGATCATCGCCGTGCTCATGAAACTGCGGGTCAAGGCGGCGATCCTGGTAGGGATCATCGCCACGACCCTCATCGCCGTCGTCAGCCGGCTGCCGGTCTACCCGGGCGCCGAGGAGGGCACGTTCGCGGCCTTCGGCGGCTTCGGGGGTTCTCCGGTCCAGATGCCCATCTGGCCCAGTGACCTCGCCTTCCACCTGGACATCGGCGGGGCGCTGGGAGCCGGACTGCTGTCGGTGGTGTTCACGTTCTTCTTCGTCGATTTCTTCGACGCCACCGGAACCCTCACCGGGCTGAGCCAGCGGGCCGGCATGATCGGCAAGGACGGCGAGATGCCGCGGGCGAAGACCCTGTTCTCGATGGACGGACTCGCTGCGCTCAGCGGTGCCGCCCTGGGCACCTCGACCACGACCGCCTACGTCGAATCGGCGGCAGGGGTCGAGGAAGGGGGCCGCACGGGGTTGACCGCGGTCACCGTCGCCGGCTTCTTCGGCCTGGCGATGTTCTTCTCCCCGGTCATCGCCGCCGTGCCGACCTCGGCCACGGCCCCGGCACTCATCCTCGTCGGGGCGTTGATGATGGAAGGGGCGCGACATATCGAATGGGACGACATCTCCGAATCCCTGCCGGCGTTCCTGACGATCATCGTCATGCCGCTGACCTTTTCGATCGCCGAGGGCGTCGCCGTCGGCCTGGTCTCCTACGCACTCATCAAGGTGTGCTCCGGGCGGATCAAGGAAGCCCACTGGATCCTCTACCTCATCGCGGCACTGCTGATCGTGAGGTGGATCTGGCTGGGCTGACCGCGTGGATCGGGGCCGTCGACCCAGCCCGGGGTGCTAGTCCCCGTCCTCGGGCTGGTCGACGGCGTCCAACACCCCCGACGGGGGATTGAGCATGATCGCCGCCTCGTCCCGACGGTGGCGCAGGATCGTTTCGATATAGGACTCGATGGTCTCGGACATCGGGACGTTGCTGCCGCGTTGTTCGGAGATGAACCAGCGGTGCTCCAGGACCTCATGGACCAGCTGGGCCGGTTCGAGCTTGCCGTGGAGTTCACGCGGGATCGCCTGGGTGATGGGATCGAAGACCTCGTGCACCCACTGGGCCGCGTTGAGTTCCTCGTCCATCTCCGGATGCTTGCGGGCACGGAAGGCGTCGATGTCGTTGAGCAGCCGCCGGGCCTGGAACTCCTGGACGTCCAGACCGGTCAGGCGCAGCAGCCGGCGCTGGTGGTGCCCGGCGTCGACGACCTTGGGCTGGATCTGCAGTTGGGTGCCGTCGGCGGTGGTCCGCAAGGCGATTTCGTCGACGTCGAAACCCAGCTCGTTGAGCCGGCGGATCCGCTCGTCGACCCGCCACCGTTCGGCCAGATCGACGTGGTCGCGCCGGGTGAGCTCCTGCCACAGCCGGTGGTAGCTGTCCATGATCTGCTCGCTGGTGGCCAGCGGGTCCACCGAGTCCTCGATCAACGAGGCCTCCATCAGGTCCATCAGCTCACCGGCGATGTTCACCCGGGCGATCTCCAGATCGTATTCCCGTTGGCCGTCGGAGAGCGAGGGGTACAGTTCCCCGGTCTCGGCGTCCACGAGGTAGGCGGCGAAGGATTCGGCGTCCCGGCGGAACAGGGTGTTCGAGAGGGAGACATCGCCCCAGTAGAAGCCGGCCAGATGCAGCCGGACCAGCAGCAGGGCCTGGGCGTCGATGAGCCGGTGCAACGTCTCGCGTCGGAGCCGCTGGGAGAACAGGGCGCGATACGGCAGCGAATACTTCAGGTGCCGGGTCACCAGGACCGGGTCCAGTTCCTCCCCGTTCTCGTCGGCACGGCCGCTGATGACGGCCACCGGCTCCACGCAGGGAACCCCCAACCGGTTGAGCTTGCGCAGCATGTGGTACTCATGCCGGGCGATATGCTCCCCGGTCTCCTTGACCGCGATGACGGTTTCACGGAGCAGGGCGAAGCGGACGACGTGGCGGGAAATGCCGCGCGGCAGCGCCGCGAGGTTCCTGGCCGGCCAGTCCTCCAACGGAATATGCCACGGCAGGTCCAGCAGCGCCGAATCCATGGTGGCCGAGGTGATGTTCAACGAACCACCCAGCGAGGTGCGCGGGGTCTCGTCGCTGATCGCGGTTTCACGGGGGAGCTTGCCGTGCTGGCTGTAGTCGGTCGGTTCGTTGTGCCAGCTGGCGTAATGGCGGGTCATCGCATCCTCGGTTCTGCACGGGGCCCCACGGGCTGGAGGGGGGGATGGAATGACGGCGGCCCCGCCTTCGCGGTGAAGGCGGGGCCGCCGTCGGCTACCGGTGGTGGTTACTCGGAATCGACGAGGTTCTCCACGTCGGCCAGCGAGGCCTGCGGGGCGTTGGCCGCCTCGGGATCACCCAGGCGCTGCCCGGTCTTGGTGTCGAACATGTGGATGTGCTCGGCCTTCGGGCGGACCATCACGGTCGAGCCCTTCAGCGGGGGCCTGCGCCCGTCCACGCGGATGACCATCGGGTACTCGCGGCCATCCAGGGTGGCGTGGCCGTAGACGTAGGCGTCGGCGCCGAGTTCCTCGACCACGTCGACCTCGACGTCCAGGCCTTCACCGGCCCCGACGATCTCCAGGTCTTCGGGGCGGACGCCGGAGGTGATCGTCTGGCCGTTGGCCTCAGCCAGGACGGCCGGGTCCACCGGGTAGGTGTAGTTGCCGAATTCGATGCCACCGGAAACGGCGGGCAGCTCCAGCAGGTTCATGGCGGGGGAGCCGATGAAGCCGGCAACGAAGACGTTGGCCGGACGGTCGTAGAGGTTGCGAGGGGTGTCCACCTGCTGCAGGATCCCGGCGTTGAGGACCGCGACGCGGTCGCCCATCGTCATGGCCTCGACCTGGTCGTGGGTGACGTACACGGTGGTGACGCCCAGCCGACGGGTTAGCGAGGCGATCTGCGTGCGCGTCTGCACACGCAGCTTCGCATCGAGGTTCGACAACGGCTCATCCATGAGGAAGACCTGTGGGGAACGCACGATCGCACGGCCCATGGCCACACGCTGGCGCTGGCCACCGGAGAGGGCCTTGGGCTTGCGGTCCAGGTAGTCCTCGAGGTCCAGCAGCTTGGCGGCCTCCCGGACGCGCTCGGCGCGTTCGGCCTTGTCGATGCCGGCGATCTTCAGCGCGAAGCCCATGTTCTCGGCGACCGACATATGGGGGTAGAGCGCGTAGTTCTGGAAGACCATGGCGATGTCACGGTCCTTCGGCGGGACATCGGTGACATCGCGGTCGCCGATGAGGATCCGTCCCGAGTTGACGTCCTCCAGCCCGGCGAGCATGCGCAGCGATGTTGATTTGCCGCAACCGGAAGGTCCGACGAAAACGAGGAATTCCCCGTCGGCGACATCGAGACTGAGCTGGTCGACTGCGGGCTTCGAAGTGCCCGGGTAGAGCCTGGTTGCCTGGTCAAAAGTGACAGTGGCCATGATTGATCTATCCCCTCACGGGCAGGTACGTGCCCGACGGTCCGTTGTGAATGGTGTCACAATCATTGCACACCGAGGACCGATTGCAGAAGTGCCGGGACGTCACCAATTCCGTCGACCCGGAACGGGGCCCGGGTCTTCCCCGGACCAACCTTCACCCCGACGTCGCCCGGACGCAGCACGGCGAAGGCGTCCTCGTCGGTCACGTCGTCGCCGACGAACAGGACGGCGTCGGCGTCGACGACCTCGCGCAGCCAGTCCAGGCCCGCGCCCTTATCCGCCCGGATGACTGAGGCCTCCAGGACGTTCTTGCCATCGGAGAGGGCCAGGCCGGTCAAGGACTCCAACCGGCTGCGTGCCTCGCGCAGGGCCGAGGCCCCCACCGCGGCCTCCGCCTGCCTGACATGGAGGACGACGCCGGCCGGCTTGTGTTCCAGCGTGGTCCCGGGATGCCGGGCGCTGACCTCATCCAGCACCGAGGCCGCGGTGGCCAGCAGGGCCTTCTGGTCCCGGCCCAGGTCCAGGCCGCCGGCATCGGCGGCCAGTTCGGGGGGCGCCCACCGCTGGCCGCCGTGGCTTCCCACCAGCAGGACGTGGGGTTCCGGCCGGGCCACGGTGCGCAGGCTCTCCAGATCCCTGCCGGAGATCAGCGCGGTGACCGTGTTGTCCAGCTCGCCCAAACCGGCAAAGGCCTCAGCGGCGGCCGGCAGGGCCCGGGCGTCCTCGGGCCGGTCCACGAACGGGGCCATGGTGCCGTCGAAGTCCATGGCCACCAGCAGCAGCCTGACATCGCGCAGGCGCTCCAGGGCGTGACGAAGGTCGGCATCCAGGGCCATGCTCAGTCCTCCTCGGTCCGCGCCAACGAGGCCAGGAAGTCGCGCGACCAGCGGGCGACGTCGTTGGTGCTGACCTGGCGGCGCATGATGCGCATCCGTCGGGCGGCTTCCTGCTCGGGCATGCGGATGGCGTCCATGATGGACTCCTTCATCCCGTCGATGTCGTGCGGGTTCACCAGCACGGCGTGGCGCAGCTGGTCGGCGGCGCCGGCGAATTCGCTGAGCACCAGGGCCCCGCGGTTATCGGCATGGGCCGCCACATATTCCTTGGCGACCAGGTTCATGCCATCGCGCAGGGCGGTGACGAGCATGACGTCGGCGGCCAGGTAGAGGGCCACCATCTCCTCGACCGGGTAGCTGTGGTGCAGGTAGCGCACCGCGGTGTGGCTCATGGTGTCGTATTCGCCGTTGATCCGTCCGACGCTGCCCTCCACGTCCTCGCGCAGGGTGATGTAGTGATCAACGTGTTCGCGGCTGGGGCTGGCGACCTGGACCAGCGTGGCCTGGCCCACGGTCAGTTCCTGGTCGGCGAGCAGTTCCCCGAAGGCCTTGATGCGGTGGCGGATGCCCTTGGTGTAGTCCAGCCGGTCGACGCCCAGCAGGATCACATCGGGATCGCCCAGATCGGCGCGGATCTCGCGGGAGCGGGCCAGCACCGCCGGGTCCTCGGCCAGGGTGGCGATCAACGCCGAATCGATGGAGATCGGGTGGGCTTCGGCCCGGGCCACCCGGCGCGGGGTGCCGTCCTCGTCCTGGACGTGCACGCGTTGGGATTTGACCGTGAACCCGAGGTAGCGCTTCACGCAGCGCAGGAAGTTGCTGGCATCGGACTGGCGTTGGAAACCGATCAGATCGGCGCCGAGGATCCCCTCCAGGACGCGGTGGCGCCAGGGCAGCTGCGCGAAGATCTCCATCGGAGGGAACGGGATGTGGTTGAAGAAACCGATCTTCAGATCCGGGCGCATGGCCCGCAGCAGGCGGGGGACGAGTTGGAGCTGGTAGTCCTGCACCCACACGGTGGCGCCCTTGGAAGCGGCCGCTGCTGCCGATTCGGCAAAACGCACGTTGATCTCGCGGTAACGGTCCCACCAGGTGCGGTGGAACTCCGGGGGCATGATCACATCGTGGTAGAGCGGCCACAGGGTGGAGTTGGAGAACCCCTCGTAATACAGCTCCACATCCTCTTGGCTCAACGGCACCGGAACCAGATGCATGCCGTCTTCCTTGAACTCCTCGAGCTCCTCGTCGGTGGCACCGTGCCATCCGACCCAGGCACCCTCGGCCGAGGCCATGACCGGGGCCAACGCGGTGACCAGGCCACCGGGGGAGCGGCGCCACTGTGAGACGCCCTCGGCGGTGACGACCCGATCCACGGGCAGACGGTTGGCCACGACCACGAAATCAAATTCGCCGGTGACTGCCTTCTTCTCGGCGGTGACCGGAGCGCGGCGTTCGCGTGACGCCGTCGTGCTCCGGTAATCCTGCATGCTGCTCACTGTATTGGGCACGGCTTGCCTCCTTGGGGTGCGTGGACGTACCTCTTCTGCCCCGAGCTTATGCGCCCGGGGCGGGCCCTGCACTCCCTTCACGGCGGGCACACAGGAACGGTGCCCTAAACTAAGTGGGGTTTCCCGTCCGATCCAGCAGAGTAGGAATGTACTTTCATGGCATCAAACACCCCGAGGCCGCCGAAGGCCGAGAGGAACGCCACCGCCCGTGAGCAGGCTCGACAGCTCCACGCACGGCAACAGACGGCAGAGAAACGCAACTCCCTGTTCCTGAAGCTCGGTGTCCTGGTGGCGATCATCGCGATCATCGCCGTCGTCGTGACGCTCGTGATGCAGAACAACAAGACGAGCATCCCCGATGCCGGACAGGCCCCGGCCCACGGCAACCAGTACGGCGGATACACGCTCACCTCGGACGGCCTGACCGAGACCCCGACCATGTCGGTCGACAAGGATGCGGTACCCGATGCCGGGAGCATCGACGGCAAGAGCGTCCCCGGCGGGGTGACCGAAGGCAAGAAGGGCGACCCCGTCCAGGTCGTCATCTACGCGGACATGAGCTGCCCGGTCTGCAAGGACTTCGAGAGCCAATACGGTGCCGATCTGGAGAAGCTGGCCGACGACGGCGACATCACCCTCGAATACCGGATCGCCACGTTCCTGGACCGCATGTCCTCCACGAACTACTCCTCGCGGGCCGCCAACGCGGTGGCTTGTGTTGCCGATGCCAAGCCCGAGGCGTTCAGCGACTACCTGACCGCGCTGTTCGAACAGCAGCCGGAGGAAGGCGGCTCCGGCCTGCCCAACGCGAAGCTGGCCAAGATCGCCGAACAATCCGGGGCGGGGGACATCTCCTCCTGCGCC
>JAKDMV010000099.1 GCA_030452125.1 Micrococcaceae bacterium | reverse complement strand
CGCTCACCGATCATCATGGTGGTGATGTTCGGGTTCACGGTGACCTGCTCGGGCATCACCGAGGCGTCGGCCACGCGCAGCCCCGTGACCCCCTTGACCCGCAGTTCGGGGTCCAGCGGCGACAGATCGTCGTCGATGGGCCCCATGCGCACGGTGCCGACCGGATGGTAGACGGTGTTGTGCGTGCGCCGGATGTAGTCGGCGATCTCCTCGTCCGACTGGGTTTCCGTCCCCGGGTAGAGTTCGCGCCCGGCCCATTCGGCCATGGCCGGCTGGGAGACGATCTCGCGGGCCTTGCGGATGCCGGCGATCATCACGCGCATGTCATGGCCTTCGGGGTCGGTGAAGTAGCGCGGGTCGACCTTGGGCTTATCGCGGAAGTCGCCGCTGCGCAGGCGCACGGTACCGCGTGACTTCGCGTGGGTGACGTTCGGGGTCAGGCAGAAGCCGTTCTCCGTGGTCGGGTAGCCCTGACGCAGGGTGTGCATGTCGAAGGGCACCGAACCGTAGTGCATCATCAGGTCGGGACGATCCAGGCCCTCGGTGGTCTGCGTGAAGATCCCGATCTCCCACCACTGGGTCGATTCGGACACCATCGGCTGCTTCGCTTCCCACTGGATGACCCCCTCGGGGTGGTCCTGCAGGTGTTCGCCCACCCCGGGGGAATCCACGCGGACCTCGACCCGGTTCTCCTTCAGCTGTGCTGCCGGGCCGATCCCCGAGAGCATCAACAGCTTCGGCGAGTCGATGGCCCCGGTGGAAACGATGACCTCCTCGCGGGCGGTGAGGTGATGGGTCTTGCCGAATCCGTTGTCCACGACCGCGACGCCGGTGCACCTGTTGGCCTCGTCGAAGGTCAGGACCTTGGCTCGCAGCCCGGTGAGCAGATGGAAGTTCTTCCGGTCGGCAATCGGGTGGATGTAGGACACCGAGCTGGAGGAGCGGGTGCCGTCGGCCTTGCGGTTGATCTGGAAGAAGTTCGCCCCGTTGGTGACGGTGGCGTTGTCGTTGAACTTCGCCCGCGGGATCCCGGCCTGTTCGGCGGCGTCGAGCACCGCCACGCCGCTGGGATCCGCCGGGGGGACGTTCATCAGGTGCACGGGCCCGGAGTCGCCGTGGTGCGGGGCCCCGGGCCCCGCGTCTTCGTTGGTCTCCAACTGCTTATACAGCCGGAAGGCGGTCTCGGCGTTCCAACCGGTGGCCCCGTATTTCGACTCCCATTCGTCCAGGTCCTCGCGCGGGGCCCAGAAGGCGATGCAGGAGTTGTGGCTGGAGCAGCCGCCCATCACCTTGGCGCGGGCGTGGCGCATGAACGAGTTGCCGTTCTCCTGCTCCTCGATCGGGTAGTCCCAGTCGTAGCCGGATTCGAGTAGTTCCATCCAGCGGTCCAGCTGCAGGATCTCATCGATTCCCCGGTCATCGGGACCGGCCTCGACCAGGGCCACCTCGAGTGAGGGATCCTCGCTCAGGCGGGCGGCGACGGCGGCACCGGCGGACCCGCCGCCGACGACGATGTAGTCGAAGGCCGAACCGTCCAACGTCTCGAAATCAGTCATTTTAAGTACTCTCCTTGGCTCAGGCTCGGAAACGGGCTAGGCGCGGTCGGCGAACCAGCCGGTGACCTGCGGGGCCGTGTTCTGGTAGATGTGCTTGGCTTCCTGGTACTCGCCCAGCCCGGTCGGGCCGAGCTCGCGACCGACGCCCGACTGGCCCATGCCGCCCCATTCGGCCTGCGGCAGGTAGGGGTGGAAGTCGTTGATCCAGATGGTGCCGTGACGCAGGCGTCCGGCGACCCGCTGGGCCCGTCCGGCATCCTGGGTCCAGACGGCGCCGGCCAGGCCGTAGACGGTGTCATTGGCGGTGGCAACGGCTTCGTCCTCGGTGGAGAACGTCTCGACGGTGACCGTGGGACCGAAGGCCTCGTCCGTGACGACGGACATGCCCCGGCTGACCTGGTCCAGGATGGTCGGCAGGTAGTAGTGCCCGGCCCCCAGCCCGGTTCCGTCCTCCTCGGTGGCGGCCCGACCGCCGGTGCGCAGACGGGCGCCTTCGGCGACGCCCCTCTTCACGTAGGCGTCCACCTTCTGAAGGTGGGCGGCGGAGATCAGCGGGCCGGTTTCGGCCTCGTCGTCGTAGGGGCCGCCGATGCGGATGTCCTCGGCCCGGCGGACCAGTTCATCCACGAAGGCTTCGGCGATGGACTCGTGGACGAGCAGCCGGGCCCCGGCTGAGCAGACCTGGCCGGAATGCACGAAGGCACCGTTGAGGGCGTTGTCCACGGCGGCGTCGAAGTCGGCGTCGGCGAAGACGACGTTGGGGTTCTTGCCTCCCAGTTCCAGCGCGACCTTCTTCACGGTTCCTGCGGCGCCTGCGGCGATCACCCGACCGGTGACCAGGCCGCCGGTGAAGGAGACCATGTCGATGTCGGGGTGGCTCGACAGCGGGGCCCCCGCGGTGGCCCCGGCACCGGTGACCAGGTTCGCGACGCCGTCGGGCAGACCGAGTTCGGCGAAGAGGTCCATGATCAGGATGGACGTCGACGGCGTCAGCTCGGCGGGCTTGAGCACGAATGAACACCCCGCGGCAATGGCCGGGGCCATCTTCCAGGCGGCCTGCAGCAGCGGGTAGTTCCAGGGGGTGATCATCCCGCACACACCGACCGGTTCGTAGGCGATGCGGGAGACGACCGTGTTGTCCCCGGCATCGACGACGCGTCCGGCATCCTGACCGGACAACCGGCCGAAGTACTCGAAGCAGTTGGTGATGTCGTCCATGTCGATCCGCGATTCGAGGATGCGCTTGCCGGTGTCACCGGTCTCGGCGCGGGCGAACTCCTCCTTGCGTTCACGCAACCGCTCGGCGACCTTGAGCAGGAAGGCCCCGCGTTCGGGAGCCGGAACCGAGGACCAGACCCCGGAGTCGAAGGCCGCCCGGGCCGCGGCGATCGCCCGCTCGGTATCGGCTGCTGCCGCCTCGGAGGCCGTGGCGACATGCGTGCCATCGGCCGGGCAGATGATCTCGCGGGTTTCACCGGAGGCTGCCGCCTCCCATTGCCCGCCGATGAACAGTGTGTGCTGGTTGGGGTACGGGGTCTGCGGCGTAGCGGTCATGCCTGCTCCTTCGGGTTGCGGGGTGCTTCGTCTTCGGGGCCGATGGCGGCGCCGAAGCAGGCGAACTGGTGGGTCAGCGTCCGGTCGGGTCCCGGGGGCCGTCACCGGCGGGTGGCCAGGCATTCGGTGGCCGGGCGGATCCGGCCGTTTTGCTCGAAGTCATATTCAGCACAGTAACAAGAAGGAGGGCCGACGTAGAGTGCCCGTGCATGTTAGCACGGGGTATCGGTGAGCAAACGCACACCGGAACCGGCCGGTCGCCGCCGGCTCCCCTTGGCCCTTCCCCCGGCATGACGCAGGATGGGGGCATGTGGTTCGGTTGGGTTGAGTTCGATGTGCTGCTCGGCGATGTGCACTCGCTGAAGGCCAAACGCGCCGTCGTCCGCCCCCTCGTGGCCGAACTGCGGCGACGCTTCGAGGTGTCCGTCGCCGAAACCAGCCACCAGGACCTCCACCGGCGGGCCGGCATCGCCGCCGGTGTCGTGGCCGCGGATGCCGGCCACGCCATCGAGGTGCTCGACGGCGTCGAACGCCTGGTCGCGGGCCGGCCCGAGATCGACCTTCTCAGCGCCCGGCGCCGGCTCCACTCCTCCGAGGACGAGTAGGGTCCTCCCCGGTCCGGCCTACTCCCCGGAGGCGACCTCCTGCACGGCCGCGGCCACCGCGGCGGCCACCCGCGGGTCCAGGGGCGAAGGGACGATGAAGTCGGCAGCCAGGTCCCCACCGACCAGATCGGCGATGGCCCGGGCCGCAGCGATCTTCATCCGTGGGGTGATCCGCCGTGCCGACGCGTCCAGGGCCCCGCGGAAGATCCCCGGGAAGGCCAACACGTTGTTGATCTGGTTCGGGAAGTCGCTGCGCCCGGTGGCGACGACCTGCCCGAAACGGGCCGCGACCTCGGGCATGACCTCGGGGTCCGGATTCGACAGCGCGAAGATGATCGCGCCGTCGTTCATGGCCTCCAGATCCTCCGCGGGGACCTGCGAGGAGGAGACCCCGATGAAGGCGTCGGCCCCGTCGAGGGCCTCGCGGATCCCGCCCATGACCGAATCGCGGTTGGTGATGGCCGCATATCTGGCCTTGATCGGGTTCAGGTCGTTCCGGTCACGGTGGATGACCCCCTGTGAATCGACCAGCACGACGTCGCCGATGCCGACATTGACCAGGATGTCGGTGATCGCGATGCCTGCGGCCCCGGCGCCGGAGACGACCACGCGCAGCCCGGCCAGCTCCTTGCCGACCACCCGGGCCGCGTTGGTCAGTGCCGCCAGGACCACCACCGCGGTTCCATGCTGGTCGTCGTGCATCACCGGGCAGTCCAGGGCCTCGATGAGGCGTTCCTCCAGTTCGAAGCAACGCGGTGCCGAGACGTCCTCGAGGTTGATCGCCCCGAAACTGGGACGCAACCGGACCAGGGTCTCGATGATCTCCTCGACATCGGTGGTCTCGAGCACCAGCGGAATGGAGTTCAACCCACCGAATTCCTTGAACAGGGCACATTTCCCTTCCATGACGGGCAACGACGCCGCGGCGCCGATGTCGCCCAGCCCCAGCACGGAGGTCCCGTCGGAGACCACGGCCACCAGCCGGGAAGCCCAGGTGTGGGTGGCGTGGCGGGCCGGGTCCTCGGCGATCGCGCGGGAGACCTGGGCGACCCCCGGGGTGTAGGCGATGGACAGGGCCCGCTTCGAATCCAGGGCCATCGTGGACTGGACGGAGAGCTTTCCGCCTTCATGGGCGGCAAAGACCTCCCCGCTGCTCACGGGCGTCGTGGGGCCGGGGGTGGTTTCAGGGGTGGTCGAGATGGACATGTGGATGCTCCTGGAGAAAGACTGCCGTTCGGGAAGCGGGCCCGGCGCGGATGAACGCGGACTGCCTGTTCTCCGGCGACCGGGTCGTCACGCGAAGGGCAGCCTGCCCTGCTCTGCGGCGGCCGGCCCGGGGTGGTGGCTCGCGGCGCTGGCGCAGTGGTCAGTACTTTCTTTAGACCGTTGTCCACCAGAGTAGGGCATCGATGGAGCCGACCCAACCATGACGGTGGCCCTAGCCGGCCTCGGCCTCGGTGGCCCCGGGGGCGACCACCCGGCCGTCGGGGCCGATCCGTCGGGCGTTGGCCAGCACCGGCAGTTTCCGGCGGGCCTGCTCGACCTCTGCGAGGTCGAGGTCCACGACGGTGAGCTCGGGGCCCTGCGGCAGGCAGGCCAGCGTGCGGCCCAGCGGTGAGATGACGGCGCTGCGGCCGACCCCCAACGGGGTGCTGTCGGTGGCGGGGCGTCCGCTGGCCGCGGGGTCGGCCTGGTCGCAGGCGACGATGAACGTCGTCGTATCCAGTGCCCGGGCCCGGATGAGGGCCTCCCACTGCTCGGCCTTGTCCGGGCCGTCGCCCCAGGAGGCACACACCAGGTTCACCGTGGCGCCGGCCGCCGCGTTCGCCCGGAACAGATCGGGGAAACGCACGTCGTAGCAGATCGACAGCCCGAAGACGACGCCGTCGAGTTCGAAGGTGGCGATCGATCCACCCGCGGTCACGGCATCGGATTCGGCGAACCCGTAGGCGTCGTAGAGGTGGATCTTGTCGTAGCTGGCCTCCACCCCGGGGCCGGTGGCCAGCAGCGTATTGCGCACGCGCCCGTCCTCGCCGGGGGTGAACATCCCGTGGACCGTGACGATGCCCAGTTCGGCCGAGAGGGCGCGGATCCGTCGGGCCCAGTCCCCGTCCAGGGGCTGGGCCACCTCGGCCAGCGGGTTGCCGAAGGCGCACATGGTGGCTTCGGGAAAGACCACGACGGCGGCACCGGCGTCCCGGGCCCGGGCCGCCTGGTCACGGACCAGACCGAGGTTGGCCTCCAGATCGGCGGTGGAGTTGATCTGGGCCAGAGCGATTTTCAACGTCATGTCTTCGAGGTTGCCATACCCCGCCGATCCGCCCAAGGGCCCCGCCGGCAGGGCATGATGGTCTCATGCCACAGGAGATGACTGCCTTGACCAGAACCACCCAGCATGAGGCGCTGGCGGGACCCGACGCCGCCCGGCTGGCCCGGGCGTTGGGGGAGTCCGCCGATGCGACGGTGTTCGTCAACGGCACGGCACTGCGCCTGCCGTCGGCGGCGGCCGGAGCCGTCTTGGATCTGCTCGGCCGCCTGGCCGACGGGGAAGCGGTCGTGCTCAGCACCGCCGAGCGATGGCTGAACACTTCCCAGGCGGCCCGGCTGGCCGGGGTGTCCAACACCTACATGCGCAACCTCACCGATGCGGGGACCATCCCGGTCGAGTACCGCGGCAGCCACCGCAGGATCAAGCCCGCGGACATCACGGCCTGGGTGGCCTCCCGGCGGGTGGAGGCCCCGCCCGCGGATCAAGGGGGCGGCGAGACCCCCGAATAAACATCTCCTCGGTAACAACTGTTGCCTCATGGTGAACCCATGTTGTTACGATGTGAGGGTGAACACAGCAGAGAACCCCACCGCCCAGGACCGCGAATCGTTGCCCACCGAATCGGAGCTTGCCCTTGAGCGGGCCGAGGCCTCGACCCGACACGAGAGCCTGTTCTCCGAACGCGCCGCCAACATCAAGCAATCCGCCGTCCGGGACGTCTTCGACATCTCGCTGCGCCCGGGGCTGGTCTCGCTGGCCGGGGGAAACCCCTACCTCTCGTCGCTTCCCTTGGAGAAGATCGGGACGATGGCCCACCAGCTCATCGCCCAGGAGGGGCTGACTGCCCTGCAATACGGTGGTGGCAAGGGCACCATCGAGCTGCGCCAACACATCTGCGAGGTCATGGCCGAGGAGGGCATCACCGACGTCGACCCCGAGAACATCGTGGTCACCGCCGGCTCACAATCGGCCCAGGACGTAGCCTGCAAGGTCTTCTGCGACCCCGGCGACGTCGTGCTGTGCGAGGACCCCACCTACGTCGGGGCCCTGAACACCTTCGAGGCCCACCAGATCCAGGTCGAATCGGTCGCCATGGACGAGGACGGGCTGGTTCCCGAGGCCCTGCGTGAACGCATCGCCGAGGTCACGGCCACCGGTAAGCGGATCAAGTTCCTCTACACGATCCCCAACTTCAACAACCCCTCGGGCATCTCGCTGGCCGCCGCACGCCGTCAGGAAGTCGTCGACATCTGCCGCGAGGCCAACATCCTCGTCCTCGAGGACAACCCCTACGGGCTGCTGAAGTTCGACGGCGAGCCCTACCCGACGCTGCGGGCGGACAACCCGGACGACGTGATCTACATGGGCTCGTTCTCCAAGATCCTGGCCCCCGGCCTGCGCATCGGCTGGGCGTTGCTGCCCGAGCACCTGACCCGCAGGTTCTACCTGGCCAGCGAGGCGGTGGTGCTCTGCCCACCGACCCTGAACCAGATGCTGATCACCAGCTACCTCGACGGGCATGACTGGCGCGGCCAGATCTCCGCCTACCGCGGACTGTATGCCGAGCGTTGCACGGCCATGCTCTCCGCCCTCGAGGAACTCATGCCGGAAGGGGTCCACTGGACCACGCCGACCGGGGGCTTCTTCATCTGGGTCACCCTCCCGGAGGGGATCGACACCTACCCGCTGCTCGCCGAGGCCATCGACGACGGCGTCGTCTTCATCCCCGGGGCGGCCTTCACCCCCGGGGACGAGCCGAACAACCGGTTGCGACTGGCCTTCAGCGCCATCGACCCGGAGAAGATCCACGAGGGCGTCAAGCGTCTGGCGGTCGTGTTGAACCGGGCCATCGACGCCGCCTGATCCCTCCGTGGGCCTCCAGGCCCCCGGTTCGTTACCGCTGCCCTGCGGACTGTTCGTGGAACCACGGCCGGACATCGAGGGTGATCCGGTTCCGGGCCCCCGGGGGTCCGGGGTGCCCGTCCAGGTCGTAGGCCTCGTCGCCGGCCCAGGCCACGATCGGGTGGCCCTCGTCGTTGCGGGCCCCGACGCTTTTGAAGTCCGCCGGTTCACTGGCCCGTGCGGCGGCCACCGCCGCTGCCGCGCTCCGGTGGCCGCTCAACCAGTTCAGCGTCATCCAGGTGGGCGGGACCAGTTCCATGGACCCGCCGGCGTGGCGTTCCAGGGCCTCGGCCGGGGTCAGCCACGCGTGATCGACATGCTCCTCGGGACTGAGCCGGAGCGGCCCGGTGGCCTCTGTGTCCACCGCCGCCAGGAAGAACCAGGTGAGCAGCCGTTTCGGCACGCTGGGCGGCGGGGTCCAGATGGACAGGGCGGCCAGATCCTCCTGGGCGATCACCATCCCGGTCTCCTCCCGGGTTTCGCGTACGCCGGCACACCGGGCGGCCCCGGCGGGCGGATCGGGGCAATCCCGCGGGACCTCGTCCCGGTCCTCCGGATCGACGTGGCCTCCGGGAAAGACCCAGGCCCCGGCGAAGGAACCGCGGTGGGAGGGCCGTTCCAGCAACAGCACCTCCAGTCCGCGGGGCGCATCGCGCAACAGCACCACGGTGGCCGCATCACCGTGCAGGGCGGGCTCGTGCGTGGCCTCGGGCATCGACGGTCCTTCGTCCCTCATCGGGTGGGTTCCGGACCGGGACCCCGGTAGGGGATCTCCCGGGAGTCCAGCTGCTCCAGCTGCAACACCAGCCACGGACTGAAGGCCCAGGGGGTGGCGCGGACCGCGGCGACCAGGTCCTGCGGAGCCACCCAGTGGTGTTCGGCGACTTCGCTGGGCCGGGGGTCGACCCCGGAGGCGGCCCGGGCGAAATACACCGGGCAGAACTCGTTCTCCACCACCCCCGAGGCATCCTCGGCCCGGTAGGCGAACTCCGGCAGGACCATCTCGACGGCACCCAGCTCCATCCCGAGCTCGAACCCGGCCCGACGGTGCACGGCATCCTCGCGGGGTTCACCCGGTGCGGGATGCCCGCAGACGGAATTCGTCCACACCCCAGGCCAGGCCTTCTTGGCCAGGGACCTGCGGGTGACCAGGACGCGCCCTTCGGCGTCGAAGACATGGCAGGAGAAGGCCAGGTGCAGCGGCGTCGTCCCGGTATGTACTTCCGCCTTGTCGGCGCTGCCGATCTCCTGGTGGTCGGCGTCGAGCAGCACCACGTTTTCGGCGGGCCCTGGTGGTGGCGTCCGGGTTCTCACGATGGGTTCCTCTCCCCTGGTCCTTCGGTGAAATCCGACATCCCCGGCGGGATGCGGCTAATCGAGCAGCAGTGCCGGCTCTTCCATGATCGCGGCGATGTCGGCCAGGAAGCGGGCCGATAGATCGCCGTCGACCACCCGATGGTCGAAGCTACCACCCAAGGTGGTGATCCAGCGGGGGACGACGTCCCCGTCGACCACCCACGGCTTCTGCCGGATGGTGCCGAAGGCGATGATCGAGACTTCGCCGGGATTGATGATGGGGGTCCCGGTGTCGACGCCCAGGACCCCGATGTTGGTCACCGTCAGCGTGCCCTCGCGCATGTCCTCGGGCCGGGTCCGCCCTTCCCTGGCGGTGGTGGTCAGCTCGTTCAGGGCCATCGCCAGTTCCTTCAGGCTCAGATCCTGGGCGTCCTTGAGGTTCGGGACCACCAGGCCCCGCGGGGTCGCGGCTGCGATCCCGAGGTTCACGAAGTGCTTGACGTGGATTTCGGCGCCCTGCCCGGTATCCACCCAGCTGGCGTTGACGCCCGGGTTCCGCGCCGCGGCCCAGATGACCGCCTTGGTGAGGATCAGCAGCGGGGAGACCTTGATGCCTTCGAAGTCGCGGGACTTCTTCAGACGCTGGATGAACTCCATCGTCCGGGTGGCGTCGACATCGACGAAGATGCTCACATGCGGAGCGGCGGACACGGAGTCGACCATGGCCTTGGCGGTGGCCTTGCGCACCCCGCGCACCGGTTCACGGGTGATCCGCTGCGCCGTGGCCCCACCGGTGGGCCGGTGGTTGGTCAGGTCCTCGCGGGTGATCTGCCCGTGCGTACCGGTTCCGCGGACATCGGAGAGTTCGATGCCCAGGTCCTTGGCGATCTTGCGGACCGGCGGCTTGGCCAGCACCCGCTCGGGCGCCGGGGGCCCCGGGGTCGGAGCAGGCTTCGTGGCGGCTTCGGCCACCGGTGTTCCCGCGGGGGC
>JAKDMV010000098.1 GCA_030452125.1 Micrococcaceae bacterium | reverse complement strand
GAGGTACCAACACGCGTCCCGAACTCGTTGTACGCCGGTTGGTCCACCACGCCGGGTTCAGATTCCGATTGCACAGGCGGATTTCTGCCGTGGCACAGGCCCAGGCCCGACGTCACCACCCGGATGTACGGTTACCCGGAGGAAAGCTCCCGGGACGTCCGGATCTCGTCTTTTCCGGGCAACGGAAGGTCGTCTTCGTCAATGGCTGTTTCTGGCACCAACACGGCTGTCGGGCCGGACGGCACGCACCAACAACCAATGCGGAGTTCTGGGCCCGGAAGCTCCAGACGAACAGGGAACGCGATGCACGTAACCACTCGGAACTCCATGAACTGGGCTGGAGTGTCCTGGATGTCTGGGAATGCGAACTAGAGGACGCCGACGTCGTCCTCTCGAAGCTCGTCGCCTTTCTCGATGGGGGGGGTCGGGCACCCCGGTGGGCGACGGCGATAGATTGGACCGATGATCTACCGCATCCGCCAATCCACCCCCGAAGATGCCGAAGCCTTGGTGGACATGCACGCCGCTGCTCTCGAAGAGAGCTACCGGAGCCTCATGCCCCGGATCGCTTTCCACACCGTCGGCGCCGAGCGGAACGAGCGCGTTCAACGTCGCCGCTCCTTCCTCAACGGTACAGATCCCCACTTCCTTGCCCACGATGGCGCCGGTTCCGTCGTCGGGTTCGCCGAGTCGGGCCCCGGACGCGACGAGCAAAGACCCCGCACGGTGGAGCTATATCGCATCTGCACGCTGGCAGGAACCCATGGAAGCGGGCTCGGCTCCGACTTGCTCGAGGCCTGTATATCAGATGCTGCTGCGTACTTATGGGTCTTGAAGGCGAACCCGCGTGCCCAGGCGTTCTACGCCAAGCACGGCTTTCGTCCGGACGGGGCCCGGAAGCGGCTGCCCGCCGCATTCAACGAGCTGCCAGAAATCCGCATGGTCCGTCCTGCGGGATTTGCCCCGCGGGCCAGCCAACAGTCCAGCTGACCCCTTCCAACAACAGGAACCAGCCCCGGCGGGTCTACGGTGATTTTCCGCGACCTTACCCGTCTAACGCTCAGTGAGATCCGCGACAATGAGTAGCGTTTTTCCTGGAGTCGTTTCGTCCGCGGCAAAAGCCTCGGCGGCCCGCGCCAATGGGAGGGTCATTCCGATGCGCAGGATCACGTGGCCCGCGTCCACGGCGGCAACGAACTGGTCGAGTACGTCGGTGACCGGAACGCTCAGCTGGGTCTGTGCGCTAACCCCTGCGGCTGAAGCGGTGGCTTCATCATGCTGGCTGGATAGTGAGAGCATCGTCCCGCCCGAACGCAGAAGGCCGTAGTACGGTGCCGGATCCAGCCCCGGGGACGCATCCAGGATGACATCGACGGCGGGTAGGTCCTCCCACCATGATTGGTCGGCATAGTCGTGGACTTCCGAGGCCCCCAGCGCGAGAACATCTTCATGATCGGCCGGACCGGCCGTGGCGATGACTTTGGCACCGACGGCCTGTGCCAGCTGGACGCCCAGGCTACCGATGGCGCCCCCTCCCCCGAGGACCAGCACCGTCATTCCTGGAATGATGCGCAGTGATTCGATGGCTTGGAGGGCACTGGCTCCAACTAGTGGCAGGGCCGCGGCTTCGACCAGCGGCAAGGACTTAGGGGCATGGGCTGCGAACACTGCCGGACCCACGGCATATTCGGCGAAGCTACCGGAACCGCCCATGGCCACCCCGGCCTGTCCGATGACGAGGTCACCTACTGAGAAGCCCTCCACCCCGGGCCCGATCTTTTCCACGATCCCCGAATAGTCGGTACCCAGGGTGATCGGGAATTCCAACGGCATGTCCTCGGCCATGTACCCCAACGCAATGCCGGTATCGATCTGGTTGATGCTCGCGGCGGCCACCCGGACAAGAAGGTGCCCCTCGGATACCTCGGTCGGGCCCTGGGTGTCGGCGACAACAACCTGGTCGGTGGGTCCGTAGTTCTGGATCTGGATAGCGGTCATGCTCGGCTCCCGAAGTGGTTTTGGCCGACGGTCCCGACGGACCATCGACGTGGTTGCTCCACCCTGCCACGATAGGACCATGGCCACCAGCCGTGGACTACTGGATCCCCCTTGGATTCATGAAAACTGCCGTTCGGCATGCCGTTCGTGGTGCAGGCACGGCTGACTCGGCAGTCTGCTCCCGGGGCGCAACCATCTCCCGTCGTTCCCGGTAATCATGGCGGGTGGCCTTTCCTCGCCGGGAAGACCGACGGGCTGGCGAGAGCCCGGCGTCGGCGTCGTCTTGAACAAACCCGACGGCGGGGACACTGTGGAGATCTGACCGACGAGGGAAGGCTGGACCTGACATGTTGCTCGATGGCATCAACCACATAGCGCTCATTTCGAAGGACGTCGAGAGGCTGGGGCGCTTCTACCAAACAGTCTTCGACGCCATCGTGGGCGAAACCCGGGATCACGGGCCGGGTGAGACGATGACCAATATCCGGATCGGACCGGCGACTGAATTGAACGTGTTCGTCATCGCGGGCAATATCGAGGCCGCCCGGCAGACCCCGATGTGGGGGCGTGGGCGTCTTGACCACGTCGGTCTGGCGGCAGCTTCGGCCGAGGCCTTCGAGACCATCCGTGAACGGCTGGTGCAGGCGGGGGCCGGCGACGGAACCGTCAATGACTTCGGCACACAGTTCAGCATGTTCTTCCGGGATCCCGATGGATTGGAGGGAGAGGTCCTGATTCCCAAGAAATAGGGGCTTCCCGGTCAGCCACCCGGATTATGCACGTGGGCACGGCGCTGAGCGACCAGCCGGGCAGCTGGCCTTCGCCTCGACGACCTCTCGGCTTCAGGATCATCCCGCGGGGCGATTAATCACGTCGCCGTCCGACGAGAGATCGGCCTCGGTTCGAATCGGCAGCACTTCGAGACCCGGCGTCCCCTTGAGCTCCTGGATGAGCTCGGTGCTCCCCGCCACCAGCGTGGAGTCGAAGTCGATCTCGGTGGCCAGCAGCCACGAGTGGTCATCGGGCCACAGGATGTTGGGCGACTGCACCCACAGGTCCTCGTCAACCCACGGTGCGCTGCCGGGCCACGTAGCATCGGCGAAGTCATTCGGCCCGGCCTCGAAGAGGACATACGCCCGCCCGGTTCCTTCCTGCAACTCGAATAGCGGCCCGGATGCGTCCCGCCGAGAAAGCAGTCCCGAGCCTGGTTCCGGATTGAATACGGTGTCCCCCCGAAGAGCTTCCACCATCGAACGAGTCCCGGCCATCCAGTGTCGCGCTGACGCCTTAAGCCGCTCGCGCAGCGTGTGATTAATGCCGAGCGCAGTACCCTCGACGGTGGGCCTGGACGGCGATCCGTTGTTCTCATCAACGGCATAGCGGGCAATCCCCGCCGAACTCACCAGACCGCCCCATCCCTCCCAGATCGCGGCGATGCCGGCATCCGGAGTCGAGGTGTGACGGCTAAGAACCGTGGCGACGACCGCCAGCGATGCGACATCAAGGCTGCCGTCGGATGTTCCGCAATAGCGCCAGCCGTCTGCGGCAATCACCCCGTCCGCTCCGCCATAGTCGCGCCGCACCAGCCGCGCGTACTGCGCTTCCGCGTGCATGGTGGTGCCGAACGATGCGGCAGTCTTCGCCCAGGTGGTCAGTTCCGTTTCGAGCGCCGCCCCGATGTCATCGAAATCGTCGAAGTACGTCTCCGCGTTGATATCCAGCCACGACTTCGTCTCATGCGGACGGTCGCGTTCCACGGGGTGGAAGATCCGTACGTAGGCCTCAAAGCCGCGGGGCACCACCGACAGGATGCTGCCGAAGGCCTCGGCTTCCATCGGTCGAAGCCACTTCCCCCGGGCAAGGTCAGGTACGCATTCGAATGTGGCTGGCATGTCATCCTTCTCCTCGTGCGTAGCTACCGACGGCGTCCACACAGCCTATCCGCGGCGCCTGCGCGGCAGCACCGTCCCAGAGCGGGAAGGCACGTACTTCATTCGCGAATTTCGCGTCTGCCCTCGAGAGATGGCGTATTTGGTCATCCGGTACCTTCGAGCTGGGCCTGGACATCCCGAGGTCAGCGGCAGCGGCCTGGAACAGGTCTGTACGACAGTGCCCGCTGACCTTCATGGCACCCAAAAACCTGGTCCCCAGAATTTGGTTGGTCCGAGCCGGAGGTGCACTACGCTGTGAAATACCTCGGAATGTGAAAAGGCCTGCCACACAATGAACCGCAAAAAACTCTCTCGCACAGCCCTCGCCGCCGGGGTCACGATCGCCGTGGTGGCCGCGGCCTTCTTCATCCTCGCGCCCGGGATCGTCGAGCGGGCGCATAATAAGATTGAGCCCGCAGAGTTGCCGACCGTCAGTGCAGAAACCCAGCGGCTGCACGATTCCCTGCAGATCGTGGACATGCATTCGGACACGTTGCTGTGGAACCGCGACATCCTCGAGCGGTCGAATCGCGGGCAGATGGATTTGCCTCGTCTGGACGATGGAAACGTCGCCGTCCAGGTCTTTTCCTCGGTCTCGAAGTCACCAAAGGGCCAGAATGTGGACAACAACACCGCCGAGACCGACAACATCACCCTTCTCACGATCGCCCAGCTACAGCCGCCTCGCACCTGGTTCTCGCTGTTGGAACGCTCGCTGTATCACGCAGGTAAATTGGAACAGGCTGCCGAGGATTCCAATGGCAAGCTCGTGTTCATCCGGACGCGTGGCGATCTCGATCGGGTGATTTCCGACCGGGAATCCGGCGGTGACCTGATAGGGGCCATGTTCTCCGTTGAAGGCCTGCACAACCTGGAAGGAGACATCGACAACCTCGATCGGCTCTACGATGCCGGTATGCGGATGGCCAGTTTTGCGCACTTCTTCGATAACGAAGTCGCCGGTTCGATGCACGGGGTCGACCGTGGAGGGCTGACCGCCCTCGGCCGTGAAGTCTTCGTCGAGCTGGAACGGCGCGGCGTCATCATCGATATCGCCCATACCAGTCACGATGCCGTCGGGGAGATGCTCGACCTGGCCACGAAGCCGGTGGTCCTCAGCCACGGCGGGGTGGACGCGACCTGTGATGTCAACCGAAACCTCAATGACGAGCAGATCCGCGGCGTGGCCGATACCGGCGGGGTTGTCGGCATCGGGTACTTCGACACCGCAGTCTGCGGGTTGACCATCGAAGCCGTCGTCGACGCCATCGACCATGTCGTCGATGTCGCCGGAATCCGGACGGCAGCACTGGGAAGTGACTTCGACGGTTCGGTGACGGTCGGTTGGGACACCAGCGAACTCGCCGCCATCACCCAGGAACTAGTGGACCGTGGCTATGCCGATGACGAAATTGCGTCGATCATGGGCGGTAACACGCTCAGGGTCATGGACAGCGTCCTCCCTCGATAGGGCTGGGGGCGATACGAGGCGGGATCTCGTCAGATTCTTGCGGGGGCGCAGCCTCAGAGGTCTTCGGATGATGGCACCTGCGGCCCGGCGGGGCACGGGTCAGAAGGGGATGTCGTCTCCACCCTCAGTTGGCTGGGCAGAGGCGTAGTGCCACGGATCCGCAGGACCATCATCTGATACCGACCGGGGGCGCTCCCCGCCGGCCAGACGATTCAGCCGGCGACGGCGAGCGCCCTGAGCCTGACTGGTCTTGGCGTAGCGGCCGAATTCCGGACGCTCACAGGATGGGTCGGGAACCTCTTCTGCCCTACCCCAGGGGGCGCAGGGTGCTTCCGCCGCCTGCTCATCTGGCTCAGCTGGTCCGGGGGCGAAGGCTTCAGGGCATCCAGGGCCATCGGTTGTGGTGATCTCGGGTACGTCAGACCGGGTGGTGCTGGAACGCTCGCGGCTTCCGGTCGCCCATGGCGCGGCAGGGGTTCTTCCCTGCCGGGTACCGAAGAGGCTTCGTGCCACGACACTGCCGTCTGCGCCCTCCTCGAAATCGAGCAGTCCCCAGGACTTGAGCCGATGGCAGCGTCGGCACCTGAGATACAGATTGCCCAGATCAGTGCCGCCACCCTCCTGCCACTCCCGGTCATGGTCCACGTCGCAGTCCTCCACCCGGCCAGGGCATCCCGGGGTGCAACAGCCTCCGTCCCGGAAGCGCAGGGCCGCGCGTTGGGCGGCACTGGGCCGGTACTTTCTTTGTCCGAATTTCACGATGGCCCCGGTCATCGGATCGGTGACGACCCGCCACCAGGTCTTCGCTGCCGCCATGAAACGTGCGGCGGATTCCTGATCGACGGCTCCGCCGCCGAGCACTGTGGGAACTTCTGCCCCGGGCGGTAGTTCGGCCGTACCGACTTGGCTGGGCTTGCTTTCGGTTTCGGCGGTGGGGCCACCCGGCAGACCGGGAAGCATCGTGGCCGGGATCGTGACAAAGACTTCGGGCTGGATCGAGGCCAGCCCCTTCCCCGCGGGACCCTCGAGCAGCAGGTCCATGAACACATCGGCCCGCAATTGCTCCACGGTCCGCAGTTCGGTCGGGTCATCGGTGGCTTCAGTGATTGGCGTCCCCTGACCGGAAGCCGCCGCGCTCTGAGGGGCGGGGGTGCCGTTCCCTTCGGGATGCAGCAGATCGGCGGCAGAGGCCGGATCCGCTTTCAGCACCCTGGCCATGGCATCGATCCTCGAGAAGATGGCGTGGCAGCCGGCCGTGGGAAGGAAGGCGGAGAACCAGGACATCCCGTCAGCGTCTTCATCGAACATGATCCGCCGGTCCCGCATGGCAGTGCGCGAGCGCTTGGTATAGGAGAGCCCGTAGTACTTCTCCAGCAACTGCCGGCCCCGGGTACGCAATTGTGCAGGTGACTTCCCGGGAGCCGTGGCCAGCATGTCTGCGCCGAAATCCCGCCGTGCGGCCCGGGCCTGCTCGTCCAGCCGGGCCTTCTCCCGTTCCCATTCCTCCCGGGTGGCCTGATCGGCTTCCCGGGGCAATGCCGGGAGCGTTTCAGGGACGATGTACTTCACTTGTTCGAGGATCTTCTGGACATGGCCGCTCCCCAGTCGTCCCGAGGCCAGGGAGTCGATGACTTCCGGGGTCTGTAGGACCAGGGTTTCCGCCTGGTCGAGAATGCGCTGCCCTTGTCCGGGGGAGATTCCACAGACCAGCGCGACTTCCAGCGCGGCGCTTTCCGTGGCGGCCTGTTCGGCCATCCGACCGGTACGCAGCGACGTCCCCATCCCGGGTTCCTGGGCCAAATCATCCAACAGGGACGGAACCGCCTGTTGGGCTTCGGCATGGAGCATGGCGGCGGCCTTGAACTTCTCCGCCTCGGCAAACCGGGCCAGGGCCTCGGCGGCTTTCAACCGGGTGGAACCATCCACGGTGGGGCCGGCGGACCGGGAGATGTCCCATCCGTCGACCACCACGCTCGTGTTGTGTTCCATGCCTCCACTCTGCCAGCAGGCGGGACCCCGCTCGAGGGGGTCGTCGGGTGCTGGGGACAGGAGGCTTGCCGGGTGACCTGTGAGGGGATCGTGGGAGGGAAACCCGCATGATCCGAGGCATCCGGCCTCTGATCTCCTTGAATCAGGACAGGATGTCCTTGGTGCTCAGCCGCCCATAGGCCAGGGCGCCGAAAACCAGGACATAGCCGCCCTGCAGCAAGGCGTTCCGGCCGAAGGATCCCCACAGGATCGGTTCACGCAGCAGATCGGCGAATCCGAACCATTCATGGGTGAACAACCAGGGATGCAACCAGTCCAGTTGGGGCAGCTGGCCCAGGATCTGGGCAGCCACCGAGAGCACGGCGGTGGCTGCCATCGCCCCCACGGGAACATCCGTCAGGGTGGAGATGAACAGGCCTACCGCCGCCAGCCCGCAGAGCGATAAGGCAACATAGCCGGCGATCAGCACGATCCGCAGGACCGCGGCGCCGAGGGCAATGGTGTCCCCCGATAGCAAGGTCACCGGCCCCACCGGGAAGAGGGCCGCCCCGATCAGCAGACCACCGATTGCCACCGTCAACGCCGCGGCCAGGCAGAAGGCCAACGCCCCGAGGTACTTCACCAACAACAGGTGGGCCCGGGAGGCGGGAGCAAGCAGCAGATAGCGCAACGTTCCGTGCCCTGCTTCTCCGGCAATGGTGTCTCCCGAGACCACGGCAACGGTCAACGGCAGGAACAGCGGAATGCACATGAACATCCCCACGATCGCCACGAATAGTCCGTTGCCGGCCACCTGGTCCAGGAACTGCGGACCATGGCCCGCGGGAACCTCCGAGGAGGTGAGCCGGACGGCGACGGCGATCAGGACCGGAACAGCCCCCAGTGCCGCGAGCATCGCCCACGTGCGCCTGCGTCGAAACACCATCCCCAGCTCTGAAAGCAACAACGCACTAGTGGGCAAGATCGAACCCCTCCCCCGTCAACGCCACGAACCGTTCCTCGAGGCTGGGCCGCTCAATGGCGAAACCGCGCACCCGTACCCCGGCGGCCACCAGTTCCGCCACGATCTCCTCGGCGGTGGCAGCCCCCTCGGGCATGGCACCTCGCACGACAACGGTGTCCGTTGCCGGGCTCGCCTCCACGGCTGCGCCCCCTTCGGGAACGACGGCGGCGCCTCTTTCAGTACTTGTCGAGGTGCCTGCCGCGGCTTCCACGAGACCGAGACCCATGCGGGCCAGCACGGCGCGGGCGGCCTGTTCATCGGGGGTGTGCAGGACCGCGGAGGCAGTGCCGTCGGCCCGTAGTTCCTCCAGGGTCCCGTGGGCCACCCGGCGGCCGTTGCTCATCACCGCTGCGTGCGTGCACATCTGTTCGATCTCGCTGAGCAGGTGGCTGGAGATGAAGACCGTGGTCCCGGCTCCGGCCATCGAGGCGATCAGGTGACGGACTTCCCGGGTTCCCTGCGGGTCCAAGCCGTTGGTGGGTTCGTCCAGGACGAGTAGTTCGTGATCGGTGGCCAGGGCGTTGGCGATCCCGAGTCGCTGCTTCATTCCCAGCGAGTAGGCGTGCACGGCCAGCCCGGCGGCCTGGGCGAGGCCGACGGTCTCCAAGGCACGGTCCACGCGCCGTCGGCGATCTTCGGCATCGGCCCGGGGATTGGCGGCGTCCAGGCGCAGCAGGTTCGCCCGGCCGGAAAGGAACGGGTAGAAGGCCGGGCCTTCCACCAGCGCCCCGACCCGCGGCAACACGTCCTTGGCGGCGGTCGGCATGGGCCGACCGAGGACGTTGATGGTCCCGCTACTGGGGCTCGCGAGACCCAGCAGCATCCGGATGGTGGTGGTCTTCCCCGACCCGTTGGGACCCAGGAACCCGAAGACCGATCCGTGCGGGACGGCCAGATCCAGATCGGTGACCGCGTGGCGGCGGCCGAAGGATTTGCTCAGCCCGCTGGTCTCGATGGCCAGTTCGCCGGTGTGGGCCGTGCTGGCGGCTGCGTTGGCGCTGCCAGCCGTGGCGGCTGCGCCGGTCACCGGGCGTCGGCCCGGGCCACCGCCTGCAGCCGGGAGGGCTGCACGGCGCCGATGACGGCGCGGCCGTCGTCGGTGATCAGGACGTTGACCAGCGAGGTGTGCAGCAGTTTTCCGCCGTCGACCTCGGTGGCCAGGGCGTTGAGCATCGTGGAGTCCTTCAGCTCTGCCGGGACCTTGTCGGCGGGAATGGTGGTGACCGTATCCCAGCCCTCGCCGTCGACCCCGTCCTTCGCTTCGTCTGCGGGCCAGTGTCCGTCACCGTTCGGGGCGTCCGAGGGCGCCGGGCGTTCATGCGGTGCCCCGAAGGTGTGCTTGGGCCAGTTTGTTGATTTGTCGGTGTGCTTCGGCACCTTCTTCTCGGTCACCGTGGCGCCGGCCGGCGGGGTGAAGTCGAAGCGTGCCGCGTCGGGGGCCTTCGGGGTGAAGGAGGTGAAGGCGACGTTGATGGCCGGGGCGTCCTGATCGACGGCAGCGACGGTGACCGCCAGCGGAACCCCCGTTTCGGCGTCGACGCCGATGGTCACCTCGTCCACGAGGGTCTGCTTGGATTTCGGGTCCAGGACCAGGTTGTAGACGGCCCGTCCGGCAACGGTCGAGCCTTCCTTCACGGAAACCTGCGTCGATCCCTCGGCTGCTGACAGGAAGGTCTCGGCCAGCTCCGCCGGCGTCCGGGGCGCCACGTCGCCCGATGCCGCGGCACCGGATTTCGCGGCGCCAGTCTTCCCGTCGCCATGGTCTTCATGGGCCGCCGAAGGCTTCTTCGGCAGGGTCATGTGCACTGCCTTCTTCGCCG